>DATIOF010000043.1:0-16200 GCA_035473395.1 Gaiellaceae bacterium | reverse complement strand
GCCCGACCTGGGCCAGCGCCGCGCGGGCGCGGGTGAGATCGCCCCCGACGGCCAGCCCGACCTCCTCGTCGGCGCGCTCTTTGACGAGGTAGCGGCCCGGATCCTGCGAGAGGTAGCAGGCGCGGCCCTCGCGCTCGACGCTGCCGGCCTGCGGCTCCAACAGCCCCGTGGCGAGCTTTGCCAGCGTTGTCTTGCCCGAGCCGTTGGGGCCGACGAGCGCGACGATCTCGCCGCGGCCGAGGGCCAGGCTGGTCCGTTCGACCACGGGCGCAGCGTGGTAGGCGAACGAGACGTCATCCACCCGGCAGACCTCAGGCCCCGAAGGCTCGGCGGCGGGCAGCACGGCCTCGCGCGGCAGCCAGGCGTCGGGTGGGTCGCCCTCCTGAATTCGTCCGTCCGCGACGAACAGCACGCGGTCGCAGGCCTCGAGCACGCGCTCGGGCCGTTGCTCGGAGACGACGACCGCGGCGCCGCTCTCGCGCGCGAGCTCGATCGCGGTCGCTGCGCCTTCCGGGTCGAGCTGCGAGGTGGGCTCGTCGAGAAGCAGCAACTGCGGCTCGAGCGCGAGCACCGACGCGAGGCAGACGCGCTGCAGCTCGCCGCCGGAAAGCTCGGCGACCGGCCGCTCGGCGAGGTGGGCGGCGCCGACCGCGGCCAGCGCCTGGGCCGCGCGCTGCAGGATCTGCGACGGCGGCGTGCCGACGTTCTCGAGCCCGAACGCGACCTCGTTGCTCACGCGCGTGAACACGACCTGGTCCTCCGGATCCTGGAAGAGCGTCGCCACCGTGCCCGCGAGCTCGGCCGGGTGGACGCGGCGCGTGTCCAGGCCGGCGATCTCGACCGAGCCGGCGAAGCGGCCGCCGTGGAAGTGCGGCACGAGCCCTGCGAGCGCGCGCAGGAGGGTCGACTTGCCGCCGCCCGAAGGCCCGAGCAGCGCGACCACCTCACCCGGCTCGAGCTCGAGCGAGACGCCGCGCAGCGCTTCGTGCTCGCCCGGATAGGTGAACGCGAGCTGCCGGACGGTCGCTAGAGCCACAGCACTCCGATCGCCACGGCCGCAACGCCCACGACGACCGCGGCACGGTCGAGCGGCCCCCAGCCGGGCCGCGGCATCCTCGTCGCGCCGGGGCGCCCGTAGCCGCGCGACTCCATCGCTTCGGCGAGATTCAGCGCGCGTTCGAGCGAGCCGGCCAGCAGAGGCCCGAGCAGCCGCGCACGCCCGCGAGTCCCCGAGACCTCCACCCCACGCCCGCGCAGCGCCTCGACGAGCCCGACCGCATCCCGCTCGAGCGTCGGCACGAGCCTCGTGGCCAGCGCCATCGCCAGCACCGAGCGGCGCGCGAACCCCACCGACTGGACGAGCCGGTCGTGGTCGAGCAACAGCGCGTAGGCCGCGAACGCGAGCGCGACGGCGGTCAGGCGCAGTCCCTGGAAGAGCCCGATGCGCAGCTCCTCGCGCGTGATGTCGAGCTGGCCGAGCACCGGCACACTCGGCCCGCTCCAGATCACGTGCCAGCCGATCGACGAGACGAACGGCGTGAGCACGAAGACCGCGAGTCCCGAGAAGAGCGCGCCGACGAGGTAGAGCCGGCGCCGGCCCGCCGGCGCGCGCAGGCAGACGAGCAGGAGCACGAGCGCGATCGCCGCCACGGAGACGATCCGGTCGGCAAGTAGCGCGGCGGCCGCGAGCGCGGCGAGGAGCAGTGCGGCGGGAGCCGGGCTCATCCGCCCACCGAGTAGCGGTACCGGAAGGGCCACGGCAGGAGCAGCAGCTTCGGGTCGCCGCGGAACGAGAACTTGACGGGCCCGCCGGCGCGCGGCGTGCCGACCGGCTCCAGGCGAGCGCTCTGGCCGCCGCCGGGCGCCACGTAGACCACGTTCACGTCGGTCGAGAGCGCTCCCACGCCCGGGCCGACGACGTGCGCATGGAGGCGCCGCGCGACCGCGCGCACCGCGGCCGGGTCGAGCGAGACGATCACCGTCTGCCGGCGCTTGCCGTCGTAGCCGCCGAGGAACGGCTGCGGGAAGGCGCCGACCACGACCGGGTCCTGCGCCGGGTTGTGCCAGGCGCGGTAGTCCCACCAGGCCAGATCGCCCGCCCGCAGCCGGTAGTCGGCGGCGCTGCGGTCGGCCAGGTAGCCGTTGACGTAGTAGAACCAGGAGCGGTTGCCGTGCTCCTCGACGCCGTCGACGCCGCGCACGTACCGGCCGCTGAAGCGGGTCTCGACCTTCGCGACCCGGTCGAGCGCCTGCAGCACCGACTCGCCCGCTGGCACGCGGGTCGAGTAGAGGACGTGGGCGCCCCGGTCGCGGGTCACCCAGAGCGTCGCGCCGCCAGCCGGGCTCGTCGAGGACGACGAGCCGCAGCCGGCCAGCGCGACAACGAGCAGCGCCGCGAGAGCGGCTCGTCTCACCGGACCGCGTTCGAGCGGACGGCGCCGTTGAGGGTGGCGGTCACGAGGCCACGGTGGGCGCCGAGGCAGGCCGAGCCGGTGCGGGCGAGGACGCTGCGGCCGCTCACGTGCAGCCGCGCCCCGCGCGCGGCCGTCGTCTTGCCCGTGTCGTCCTGGGCCAGCACGCGGTAGCAGTTGCGCTTGGGCCCGGCACGCAGCGAGAGCGTCGGCGGCCCGCCCGTAGGCCCGAAGGTCGCCCAGTACCAGAGCACGCGATCGCCGTCCTTGAGCGTGACCGCGTCGGGGCCGACGGGCGGCGAGACGCCGTTCACCTTGAAGACCCAGCCGTTCGAGCCACCGGCCACGTAGCGGCCGACCTGGTCGACGTACGGGCCGAACGAGGTGGTCGTGACGTGGTAATAGAACTCGCCGGCCGCACTGGCCGAGTCGAGCGCGTCGAGCGCGTTGGCCTTCACGTTCAGGGTCGGCTCAGCCGAGCCGAAGATCGTCTGGGTCTTGCCCTCCACGCGCACGTGCACGCGCAGAGCGAGAGCCGCGGGGACGACGAGCAGCGCCGTAGCGAGGACGGCGACGAAGATGCAGAGACGCCTGGACACGAATCCTCCTTCCACGAGGGGTTCGGGTTTCCGGCGAGAGGCAGGTCTTCTGACTCGGGGCTCCCTCCGGCGCCGCCTTCCCGGCCCTGGGGCCAGTGGCACTTCGGCGCGGGAGCATCTCCCCTCACAGCGGCGGGACCGTCCCGGACTCACACCGGGTTCCCTTACCGCTCGCCTAACGCGCGGGAGCCTACCATTGGAGGTCGATGAAGCTGCCTCGCCTGCTCACGGTCTGGGGACCGGTCGTCCTCTGGGCGGCCGTGATCTTCGCCTTCTCGTCGGTGCCGAGCCTCGGGACCGACCTCGGCGTCTGGGACA
The DNA here is from genome assembly GCA_035473395.1 of Gaiellaceae bacterium. Taxonomy (GTDB): domain Bacteria; phylum Actinomycetota; class Thermoleophilia; order Gaiellales; family Gaiellaceae; genus AC-32. Next base: position 12,872 of record DATIOF010000043.1, on the reverse strand, counting down.
CCGTGCTCCGGAAGTGCGCCCACGCGACCGAGTACGCGATCCTCGCGCTGCTGCTCTACCGCGCGCTCCGGCGCGAGCTGCCGGCGTTCCTGATCGGCTTCGGCTACGCGATCACCGACGAGGTGCACCAGGCCTTCGTCCGCGGCCGCCACGCCTCGCCGTTCGACGTCTCGATGGACGCTGCCGGCCTGGCGCTCGGCCTGCTGCTGCTGCACGCGACGAGGCTGACCGTACAATCGCAGCGTGGCTGACGGGAAGGCATTCGACGACCGGCAGCTCGACGCGGTGCTCGAGCGGCTCGACGGCCTGCGCGCGGAGCTGCAGCAGCTGAACCAGCGGCTCGACCACACCGAGGGCTACCTCGCCCTGGCGCACGAGCTGCGCTCGCTCAACGAGTCGCTGCAGGCGCTGGCGTACGCGGCCCTTGGACAGCAGGGCCCACAGGTCCGCCGCCGCCGGACCGGCTAGCCGCTTAGTTTGTAGACCGTGCCGTCGAGCGAGGTCGCGTAGAGCTCGCCGGCCGCGTCCTCGCCGAACGAGGACAGGTTCCCGACGGTGAACGGCTCGCGGCGCGGCCCACTCGTCAGCTTGCCCTTCGACGTGCGCAGGCTCCAGATCGTCCCGTTGCAGTAGTCGCCGTAGAAGTAGCGGCCGTGGGCGGAGACGATCGAGCGGCCGCGGTAGACGTAGCCGCCCGTGATCGAGCAGCCCTGCGAATGGCTGTAGACGACGAGCGGCGACACGAGTGCGCCGTGGGGGTTCACCTGCTGGGCCGGCGTGTAGCGCGACCGGCCTTCCCAGACCCGCCAGCCGTAGTTGTTCAGGCTGCGCTGCTGCTTGGGTGTGCGGACGTCGACCTCTTCCCACTCGTTCTGGCCGACGTCGCCGATGTAAAGGTCGTGCGTCAGCCGGTCCCACGAGAAGCGCCAGGGATTACGCAGGCCGTAGCCGGCGATCTGCCAGCGTGCGCCGCGCTTGTCGACGTTCAGGCGCAGGAGCTTGCCGAGCCGTGAGTTGAGGTTCTGCGAATGGTTGTTCGGGTCACCGCCCGAGCCGCCGTCCCCGGTTCCCGCGTAGAGCCTCCCGTCTGCGCCGAACTGGAGCTGCCCGCCGTTGTGGTTGTCGTATTGGCGGTGCCCGACCCGCAGCAGCGGCTTGGCCGTCCCCCGGAGCCCGACGGTGCCGTTCGAGCGAAACTCGTAGACACGGACGTCGCCGCTCTTGTCGTTGAAGTAGACGAAGAAGCGGTGGTTGTGCGCGTAGTTCGGGTGGAAGGCGACCGACAGCAGTCCCTGCTCGCCGCCGGAGCGGACGAGGCTGCGGATGTCGAGGAACGGCTGGGCTCGCAGCGTTCCGTTCTCGAGCACGCGGATCACGCCCGGCTGCTCGACCACGTACAGCTTGCCCGGCTCGCTGCGGGGGGCGGTCACGTAGACCGGCGAGTCGAAGCCGCGGGCAAACGGGCGCATGCTCAGAGAGGCCGAGCCGTTCTGGCCGGAAGCGGCGCCCGGCAGGGCGACCGCGAGCAGGACGAGCAAGACCCCGGCGAACCGAATCATGTCTTGAGCAGGACCCTCCGCAACTCGTCCTCCTTGCCCGGCTGGAGGATCGCCAACACCTGGTCGCCGGGCTGGAGCTCGGTCGAGCCGACTGCGATCTCGGAGCGGCCGTTCCGCATGATCGAGATCAGGCGCGAGCCCTCGGGGAGCTCGAGTCGCTCGACGCGCTGCCCGGCGGCGGGCGCTCCCTCGGGGATCTGCACCTCGACGATCTCGAGGTTCTCCTTGCGCAGCTCGAGCAGGTGGACGAGGTCGTGCTCGGGGACCTCGTGCTCGATCAGCGCCATCAGGCCACGGGTTGCGGAGACGGTCGGCGCGATGCCGAGCAGGTCGAAGTGCGCCTGGTTGCGCGGATCGTTGACGCGCGCGATCACCTTCTCGACCCCGTACTTCTCGCGGGAGAGCTGGCAGATGATGAGGTTGTCCTCGTCGTCGCCGGTCAGCGCCGCCACGAGATCCGGGGGGCGCGCGATCCCGGCCCGCTCGAGCACGTAGATCTCGGTCGCGTCGCCCAGCAGAACCTGGTGCTCGAACTCGTGCTCGAGCCGTTCGAAGCGGTCGCGCCGCTGCTCGATCAGCGTCACCTCGTGCTTGCCGTCCTTCAGGAGCGTCCGCGCCAGGTTCGCTCCGACCTTGCCACCGCCGGCGATCAGGATGTACATCAGTGACCCGCCTGGCTACGGGCTCGCGCTCCTGGGGTGCGAGAAGCAAGCCAGGCAAGGACGCAGGGAGCGCTCGTACCTGAAAGGTACGGGCGCGACTGAGGACGCCGCATGGCGCCGCTTATCGCGCGCCAGGAGCCGGAGGGCGTAGCCAGGCGGTTCACCATCTAGTTCGCGGCGGTCTCGGCGGGCCGCACCTCGCACGCCCGCACCGATTCGAGCAGCACGTCGATCGCGACCGAGGTCGGGCAGATCGTGCGCAGGCCGCGCTCGCGGTAGAACTGCGCCCGGGCCGGGTCGAGCACGCGCACGACGACGCACTGGTTGTCGAAGCGCTGCTGGGCAACCTGGCCGATGACGATGTTCGTGTTGTCGCCGTCGGTCGCGACGACGACGGCATCCGCCTCCTCGATGCCCGCCCGGCGCAGGACCTCGATGTCCATCCCGTGGCCGAGCACGAAGCCGCCGGCCCAGTTGTCGCCGAGGCGGCTGAGGGCCTCTTCCTTCTCGTCCACGGCGGTCACATCCCACCCTTCACGGTCGAGCTGAAGAGCGATGTTGGAGCCGACACGGCCGCAGCCAATCACCAATGCGTTCATACGACTCACATTAGCTCACTGTCTCGTCCACGCCGTCCTCCTCCATCACGCCCTCTGGGAAGGCCACCACGAGCACCTCGCAGGGCGCCTTGCGCAGCACGTACTCGACCGTCGGCGAGAAGAACCGCGACTGGCGACGCCAGCGCGGCGCCGAGCCGACGACGATCAGGTCGCTGCCGCGCCGGCTGGCCTCGCCGACGATCGCGTCGCCGATCGAGCGGGCCCGGACGGTCTCGACCTGCACGTCGACGTTGCTGTCGGCGCCCAGCAGCCGCGCTTCCGCCAGCGAGGCAGCGGCCGATTCCTCCTGCTCGTTCAGGTCGGCGTCCAGGGGCTGGTCGAGCGGGACCCGGATCACGAACAGCGCCTCGACGTGCGCGTCGCGGTCGCGCGCGAGCTTGACCGCGGTTGCGATCATCTCCTCGCCTATCGCGCCGAGCTTCATCGGCACGAGGATGCTGGTGAACTCGCTCTCGGGAAAGACCTGGGGCGGCTTCTGCACGTGCTCGAGCAGCCCTTCGCCACGGCCCCGGCGGACGAGCAAATAGACGATCCCGCCGGCCGCGAGCCACGCAGGGCCGCCGTAGCGCGCTCCCGGGTGGGTGGCGATCGCCGCGATCCAGATGGCGAACGTGGCGGCCGAGCCGACGATCGCCGGCAGCGGCACCTCGACGCCACGCACCCTCACGTTCCACGGGGCGCGGTAAGGGCGCGGCAGCTCGGGCTCGGTGAAGCGCAGCCTGATCACGGCGAGCTGTGCGGCGGTGAACGCGGCCAGCACGCCGAAGCTGAAGAGGCTCGCCAGGAAGGCGATGTCGTCGTGCACGAACGACGTCCCGATCATCAGCGCGTTCGCGATCAGCGCTGCCGCGACGATCGCCTGCGGCGAGACGAGCGTGCGCCGGTTCAACCGCCCGAAGGCGCGCGGCAGCTGGCCGTGCTCGCCGAGCGAGTGCGCGAGCCGCGTGAAGCCCGAGATCGAGGTCGTGACCGCGACGAGCAGGATCACGGCGCCGGTCAGGCCGACGTAGACGCGCAGCGCCGTCGCCAGGAAGCTCGGCAAATGGCCGCGGAGCGCATCAACGATCCCCATCAGCGGCGAGCCCAGCCACTCGGTGCCGAGCGCGGTGGTCCCGTTGGTGGCCGGGAACGCGCTCAGCGCCACGCACGCGATCGCGACGTAGATCAGGACGACCAAGCCGATCCCGGAGAAGAGGCTGCGCGGCAGGTCGCGGCCGGGCTCGCGCGTCTCCTCGGCCAGGTTGGCGACCGTCTCCAGGCCGGTGTAGGCGAGCATCGCCAGCGGCAGCGCGAAGGCGATCTGATGCCAGCTCGGGTGCGTGCCGATCGAGACGCCGTGAGTGAGCGCGTCGCTCGAGAACAGGAACGCGAACCCGAGCACGACGAGCAGCAGCTGGGTCATCAGGTCGAGCACGGCGACGAAGATCCCGTAGCTGTAGAAGGCCGAGCGCCGCACGAGCCGGATCGCGGCGACCCCGAACACGACGCACACGCCGACGACCACGTCCCACGGGTTGTGCTCGAGCGAGCCCCACTGCATCGCGGCGCCGAGGTAGTGCGGCAGGAAGAGCCCCGACAGCGCGATCACGATCAGGTAGTCGAGGAAGATCGCCCAGCCGGTCAGGAAGCCGACCAGGTCGTTGAAGGCGCGGCGGACGAAGGTGGCGGCGCCGCCCGTCTCCGGGATCGAGGTCGTGCCCTCCGCGTACGAGAGCGACACGATCACGAAGAGGGCGCCGACGATCGCCAGCACCTCGGGGGTCAGGCCCAGCGCGTGGAGGGCGATGATCCCGAGCGCGACGTAGATCGAGGAGGCGATCTCGCCGTAGGCGACCGAGAACAGCGCCGGCGCGTCGAGGACGCGCTGCAACCCCGTGATCTTCCTCGCCACGGCCGGAGGTTACTCCCGAACTGTGACTGTCACTGTGACTGTCACCGGCGTTTGAGCAGGTACAGACGGCCGGCGCCGAGGGCGACGAAGAGGAAGCCGATCAGGTAGCCGAGGCCGCCGCCGTGGCGCGCGGTCTGGACGAGGATCGCGATCCCGATCGCGATCGCACCCAGCCCGAAGAGCGCGGTCATCCCGCGGTACATCTGGTTCACGCCGCGAGATCCTCACGCCCAGCGTGTCGACCGGTCGTTTCAGACGGTCGGCCGGGCAAAGCCCGGCCGCCCTGAGGTCGACACCGCAAGCGGCGTCTCATGCGGCCCTGGGCGCAGCCGCCACCATCACGCGGCAGGCCGCGTTCTTCAGCACGAAGTCGACCGTCCCGCCGAAGATCCGTCCGCGGCGGCGCTGCGCGTCGTGCCGCGGCGCGCCCATCACGACGATCTCGCTGTTGCGGCGCTCGGCCTCCTCGACGATCGCGCGGCCGGCCTTGCGCGCCCGCACGAGCCTGCCGACGACGTCGACGCCGTACGCGTCGCCGATCGCCCGCGCCTCGTCGAGCAGGTCGTGCGCCTTCCGCTCGGCGTGACCCGGAAGCTCGGCGTCGAGCGGGAGCTCCAAAGGAACCTCGAGCACGGTCAGAGCGACGATCGAGCCGCGCCGCTCGCTCGCCAGGCGGCACGCAAGGTCGACCGCCGCCTCCGACTCGCGCCGCCAGACCACCGGGACGAGCACGTTCCGGTACTCGAGCGCCTCCGCCGCGCCGATCACGATCGGCGCGCGCACGGTCTCGGTCAACGGCGCGTGCACGACCCGGCGCCGGTAGACCGCGTACATGAGGAAACCGGCTGCGAGCCAGCCGAGGCCGGCCCAGCGCGTCGGCGCCTCCTGTTCGACCACGACGAACCACGACAGCGCCGTCCCGAGGCCGCCGAAGATGGCGAAGAGCGGCCAGTCCACGCCGCGCAGGCGCAGGTTTGGCCGTGCCCGGAAGATCAGCTCCTCGCCTCGGTTCTTGTAGCGCAGCGCAACGATCGAGGCGTGCGCGACCGTGAAGGAGAGCATCGCGCCGAACGAGTACATCGTGCCGAGGAAGCTCGTCTTGCCCGGCAGCAGCACGATCATCGGGATCACGCCGGCAAAGAAGAGCAGCGAGATGTACGGCGTCTTGAACCGCTTGTGCAGGCGGCGGAAGACCTCGGGCAGCTGGCGGTAGCTGGCCATCGCGTAGGTGATCCGCGAGGCGCCGATCACGCCCGCGTTGGTGGCGATGAAGAGAATCGTCGCGGCCAGCAGCCCGACGTAGATCTTCAGCGCGCTGAGCATGGCGCCGTGCACGCCCAGGTTCTCGACGAGGCCAAGCACCGGGTCGTTCGAGAACCCGTTGGGCGGGCCTACTCCGAGCAGCGTCTGGTAGTGGCCGTCCGGCGTCTTCGTGACCGGCAGCGCGGAGAGCGCGATCCACGGCAGCGTGAAGTAGATGACGAAGACGGCCACCGCCACGAACTTGATCGCCTGGGGGATGTTCTTGACCGGGTCCCGCGCCTCCTCGGCCAGGTTGGAGACGGTCTCGATCCCCGTGTAGGCGATCATCGCCACCGGGATCGCGAGGAAGAACTGGCTCCAGGTCGGGGCGACGCCCCAGTGGATGTTCGAGCTGAGCACGTGCGGGCTGAAGATCAGGGCGAAGCCCAGCAACACCAGCAGCACCTGCGTCGCGAAGTCGATCAGCGCCAGCCCGATGTTGACGCGCGCCGACTCCTGGATGCCGACGATGTTGAGCGTCACCAGCAGCAAGATCACGACGCCACCGCCGACGATGTCCCACGGGTTCTCGCGCAGCGGCCCCCAGAAGATCGAGAGGTAATGCGGCACGAAGAACGCCGAGATGGCGATCGTGATGATGTAGTTGAGCATCTGCGCCCACGCCGCCCCGAAGGAGACGAGCTCGTTGAAGGCGTGCCGCGCGAAGCTCGAGGAGCCGCCCGCTTCCGGGAAGCGCACGGTGCCTTCGGCGTACGTGGCCGCGGTGGCCGCGAAGATCACGCCCGCGATCACGAACACGACAGGGGTCAGGCCGAGTGCGAAGACGGCCGTGACGCCGAGCGCGTAGTAGATCGACGAGCCGACGTTGCCGTACGCGGTCGAGAAGAGCGCCGGCGTCCCGAGGACTCGCTCCAGCCGCTGCTGCCGCCGCCGTCGTGACATCGCGCGGGACTCTAGAGGGCGCCCCGGCTCGGCTGGGGGCTAGCCGTTGCCGAGCGCCGACTCGACCGCGCCGATCAGCTCGTCCGCCGAGAACGGCTTCTGGACGTAGGCGACCGCTCCGAGCTCCCGCGCGCGCGTCTCGTTCTGTTCGCGGGCCCGCGCACTGACGGCGACCACCGGCACGTGGGCCAGCGTGGCGAGGTGCTTCATCCGCTCGAGCACCATGAAGCCGTCGCCGCCCGGGAGCGTCAGGTCGAGCAGGACGAGGTCCGGCTCCGCCCGCCGCGCCAGGGTCAGCGCGGTGGTGGCATCAGCGGCGAAGGCGACGTCGTACCCCGACTGCTCGAGCCGCTGCTTGATCAGCTCGCGGATGTCCGCGTCGTCGTCGATCACGAGGATCTTCTTGTGCTGCAGGCCGGTCATGCTCGCGCCTCGCTCGAGTCGTGGCTGGGCAGGTCGATCCGGAATGTCGTGCCCGACCCCTCGACGCTCTCGACCGAAATCCGCCCTCCGTGGGCCTCGACGAGGGCCTTCACGATGGTCAGCCCGAGCCCCGTGCCGGGAATTGCCTGCTCCGTCGCGTTCGAGCTCCGGAAGAAGCGTGCGAACAACTGCTCCGTCTCGTCGGCGGGGATGCCCATGCCCGTGTCCGCCACCTCGAGCCGCACGGAGTCGCCTTCGGGCTTGACGCGCAGGGTGACGATGCCGCCCTCGGGCGTGAACTTGACCGCATTCGAGAGCAGGTTGTCGAGCACCTGGCCCAGCCTCGCCCGGTCGGCGGTCAGCGGCGTGCGCACGCCGTCGTCGAGCACCAGCTCGATCTGCTTCGCGTCGGCGGCAGGCGCGACGGCCGTGAAGGCGTCGCGCGCAACCTCGACCGCGTCGACCGGCTCCCGGTGGAGCTTGAACTTGCCGGCGCGGATCTGGGCGAAGAGCAGCAGGTCGCCGACCAGGCTCAGAAGCCGCCGGGAGTTCCGGTCGGCCACGCCGAGGTAGCGGCGCTGCCGCTCGTTGAGCTCGCCCGCCGAGCCGTCGAGCACGAGATCGAGGTAGCCGCGGATCGAGGTGAGTGGCGTCCGCAGCTCGTGCGAGACCGCGGCGACGAACTCGTCCTTCAGGCGGTCAACCTCCCGGAGCTGCTCGTTCTGCTCGTTCAGGCGGGCCTGGTCGTGCTCGATCGACCTCGCCATCCGGTTGAAGGCACCGCTGAGGTCCGCCAGCTCGACCGGGCCACCGCCGGGCACGCGTGCGCCGAGGTCGCCGCTGCCCACCGCCCGGGCTGCCTCGGCGACGCGCCGGATCGGCGCGAGCACGGTTCTCGAGAGAAACCAGACGAAGAACGCGAGCAGCGTCAGCGCGAGGGCGAAGCCGCCGCCGGCAATCGCGGTCGCGCGGAAGGCCGCCGCGTTCGCGCTGGCACCCCGCTGGCGGTTATCCAGCTCCTCGGAGGTGACCAGCTTGCGGAAACGGTGGCGAATCGCGTCGACACGGCGCTTCCCGCCGCCGGTCGCCACCTTCGCCCGCGCGCGCGGGAGGCTCTGCCTCGCGGTGTCGACCAGCGGAATCACCCAGTCCCGCAGGTACGCGGAGGTCTGTCGCTCGATTGCGACGGCCCTCAATCGCTGGTCGGGGTCGTCCTGCACCAGCCGTGTCAGCAGGCGAGCCTCCGGGCCGAGGTCCGCGCGCGCGCTGCGATACGGCTCGAGGAACCGCCGTTGGCCCGTGATCACGTAGCCGCGCTCGCCGGTCTCCAGGTCGAGCACGAGCCTTTCGACGAGGTTCGCCTGGCCGATCACGCGCTCGGAATGGCGTGCCTGGCCCGCCGTCCGGTGCAGGCTCGAGATGGCGAGCACCAGCGCGATCCCCACCGCGCCGACGGCTGCGCCCACGAAGGCCGCGCCGAGAAGCAGGCGCGTCGCCAGGCGTGCGGGCAGGACGGTGCGAAAGTGGGCAGCAGGGATTTTCACGGGCCGGGCCGAGTCGGTTCAGCACGTATCGGCAGGCCGCCGGGGACCCTGAGGCCCCCGCGTCTACCCGTGAATCGAGACGATCAGCGGAATGATCAGGATCGCGACGAGATTCGTGATCTTGATCATCGGGTTGATCGCAGGTCCTGCGGTGTCCTTGTACGGATCGCCGACCGTGTCGCCCGTTACCGCGGCGGCGTGAGCCTCGGAGCCCTTGCCGCCGAACGCGCCGTCCTCGATCAGCTTCTTCGCGTTGTCCCACGCGCCGCCGCCCGAGGTCATCGAGATCGCCAGGAAGAGGCCAGTCACGATCGTCCCGATCAGCAGCCCGCCGAGCAGCTTCGCGCTGATCAGCCCGGCAATGATTGGGAAGGCGATCGGAATCAGGGCCGGCGCCAGCATGCTCTTGATCGCGGAGCCGGTGACGATGTCGATCGCCTTGCCGTACTCGGGCCGCGCGGTCCCCTCCATGATCCCGGGGATCTCGCGGAACTGCCGGCGTACCTCGGTCACGACCTGGCCGCCAACGCGGCCGACCGCCTCCATCGCCAGCGAGGCGAACAGGAAGGGCATCAGGCCGCCGATGAAGAGGCCGGCGATCACCCAGGCGTCGTCGAGCGCGAACGTGACCTGGAAGTTCCGCACGCCGAGACCGTTCGTGTAGCTGTCGAAGAGGATCAGCGCCGCGAGCGCCGCCGAGCCGATCGCGTAGCCCTTCGTGACCGCCTTCGTCGTGTTGCCGACCGCGTCGAGCGGGTCGGTGATCGCGCGCACCGATTCGTCGAGGTTGGCCATCTCGGCGATCCCGCCGGCGTTGTCGGTGACCGGGCCGTAGGCGTCGAGCGCGACGATCAGTCCGGTCATCGAGAGCTGCGCCATCACCGCGACCCCGATCCCGTACAGCCCGGCGTAGTGGTGCGCGACCAGGATCCCGGCCGCGATCACGACCACCGGCAAGGCGGTCGCCTGCATCCCGACGGCGAGCCCCTCGATGATGTTCGTCGCGTGGCCGGTGCGCGAGGACGACGCGATCTGCTTGACCGGACGCCAGCGCGTGCCCGTGTAGAACTCGGTGATCGCGACGAGCAGGAAGGTCACGATCAGGCCGACGAGCGCCGAGATGTAGAGATCCCAGAAGCTGAAGCGGTTCGAGTCGTAAGCCAGCACGACCGGGATGAAGCCGATCGCGGAGAGCACGGTGGCGACCAGGACAGCCTTGTAGAGCGCGTTCATGATCGAGCCGCCCTTGCCCACGCGGGCGAAGAAGGTGCCGATCACGGAAGAGATGATCGAGATGCCGCCGATCGCCAGCGGGAAGAGCTCGAGGTGGAGGCCCGGGAACGTCTGCGAGGCGAGCAGCATCACGGCCACAGCCGTGACGGCGTAGGTCTCGAACAGGTCGGCAGCCATGCCGGCGCAGTCGCCGACGTTGTCGCCCACGTTGTCGGCGATCACTGCCGGGTTGCGCGGGTCGTCCTCGGGGATCCCGGCCTCGATCTTGCCGACCAGGTCGGCGCCGACGTCCGCGGCCTTGGTGTAGATGCCGCCGCCGAGTCGCGCGAAGACGGAGATCAGGGAGCCGCCGAAGGCAAGGCCGACGAGGTCGTCGATCGCCGAGCTGGGCGAGTTCCCCAGCCAGCCCGTCAGCACCCAGTAGTACCCGGCCACGCCCAGCAGGCCGAGGCCGACGACGAGCATCCCGGTGACCGAGCCGGCGCGGAAGGCGACGTTCAGCGCAGGCTTGAGCCCGTGCTTGGCGGCCTCCGCGGTGCGCACGTTCGAGCGCACGGCCACGTTCATCCCGATGAAACCGGCTGCAGCGGAGAGCGTCGCGCCGATCAGGAACCCGATGGCCGTTCCCCAGCCGAGCTTGTTGTAGAAGCCGAGCAGCAGGAACGGGACGATCGCGACGATCGCGACGGTCGTGTACTGGCGCCGCAGGTACGCGGCAGCGCCTTCCTGGATGGCGCGCGCGATCTCCTGCATGCGCTCGTCGCCCGCAGGCTGCCGGAGCAGCCAAACCGTCAAGCCGATGCCGTAGCCGATCGCGATGAACGAGCAGAGCAGCGCGAACAGCACAGCGTGCTCACTGAAGAAGTCGATCAAGAAGTGCCTCCCTACAAGACAAGCGCCGAGACTCCCCGGCGCCGCGGTTTTCTATCAGATTCGGGAGCGGCGGAGCCTACTTGTGCTTCGGCAGGCCCTTGCCGAGCCACAGGCTGACCCTGGCGTTGCTGCCGAGGTGCTTGCCGGCCTTCGGGCTTTCCCTGACGACCTTGCCCTTCTGCTTCCTCGTCGACGTGACGTAGCTCACCTTGCCGACGCGGCAATGGCGCGACCTGATCCGCGACTTCGCCGTGGCCAGCTTCGAGCCGATCACGTTCGGCACCGCACAGGGCGGCGTCAGCGACGGCGGCGGCGGCCCTCCCACGGGGCAGTTGCCACCGACGGCCCTGCAGGCGTTGAGGCGCCCGCCGGTCGCGACCTTGCCGGTGAGACTCGCCAGCGGGTCGGTGCCGCCGAGGATCGCGGCCACCACCTGCGCGGTCGAGTAGGTCGGATGAGCCGCCAGCACGAGCGCGGCCACGCCCGCGACGTGCGGTGTAGCCATCGACGTTCCGCTGATCGTCTCGTAAGCCTCGGCGTTCGGCTTCAGGCAGCGAAGCCGAAGATCGTCGAGGAAGCCGCCGTTGCCGGTCGTCGAGTCGTCGTCGGCGTGCATGATCGCCCCGACCGAGATCGATGGTGCCCCGTCGAGGGCGGAGAAGTCGGACGTAAGCGCCAGGAACGATCCGCCCGACGAGCCTGACCAGCCTTCCCAGTCGTAGGTCGCGAAACCGTCACTCGACAGCTCCACGCCGCTGTAGTCCTGCAGGGGCTGCGTGTCGAAGCGCAGGTTGTAGGCGGCCTGGCAGCCGATCCGCCCGCTGAAGCTCGTGACCGGGGCAGCCGAGCGCGCGTGCGTGATGCCCCGGCCGTAGTTGCCGCCGGGCGAGTCGGACAGGCTGTACGCGCCGTTCGCGTGGACCAGCGAGCGGCCGAATGCTCCGGTGAGGGTCCAACCCGAGAACGGATCCTCGAACCCCTGCGAGTAGAGCGTGTCGTACGCGGGCCAGGTGCTCGTCACGGCGACGCCGGGTGCGGCCAGGTCGACGCTGTTAGCGCCGTAGTTGGAAAAGCTCGCCAGCGTGTCGGTCTGATCGGAGGCCGCGACGCAGATCACGTTCGGCAGGTTGTCGGGCGGCGCGCCATAGTTGCACGGGTAGTGCGGGAAGCTGTCGTTGTTGGTGGCGTTGTTGCCGGCGGCGAGCACGAAGAGCGTGTTCGCGCACTCCGGCGAGGCGATCGCATTCTTCATGGGCGTGTAGTAGCCCCCGCCGCCGAGACTGGCGTTGACGATGCGCGCGCCGTGGCTGCAGGCGTAGAGGAAGCCGTTCGTGATGTCGGAGCTCGAGCCGCTGCCGTCTCCGTCGAGCACGCGCACCGGCATCAGCTGGACGTTCCAGTTCACGCCGGCCACGCCGATGCCGTTGTTGCCCTTCGCCCCGATCGTGCCGGCGACGTGCGTCCCGTGGCCGTTGAAGTCGCGCGGGTCGGTGTCCTTCTGGACGAAGTCGTAGCCCGGGACGACGTTCCCGGAAAGATCCGGGTGGTCGGTCGCGATGCCGGTGTCGACGACCGCGACCGTGACCGCGGTGCTACCGGTCGTCACGTCCCATGCCTGCGGCGCCTGGATCTTCGCGAGGCCGTAGTCCTGCAGGTAGCTCGGGTCGTTCGGGACCGCGTCGGCGTGGTAGATCCAGTTCGGTTCCGCATAGGCGACGGCCGGGTTCGACTCGAGCTCGGCGATCGCGTTCTCGACCGATCCCTGCACGTGCACGACCGTGGCACCAATCTGGTGGATGCTGGTCAGGGTCTTGGCGCCCTCGTTGGCGAGGACGAGCCGCCGCGTGACCGGGTCGACGTTC
>DATIOF010000042.1:0-18073 GCA_035473395.1 Gaiellaceae bacterium | reverse complement strand
GAGCATCCCGCGCTCGCGCTCGCGGCCGACTGGCTCGTCAACGAAGAGGTCACCGTCGCCGGCGACTGGGCCGTTCGCACGCCGGGCCTCGCGCCAGGCGGCTGGGCCTTCGAGTTCCAGAACGACCTCTATCCGGACGTGGACGACACCGCTGTCGTCGCCCTGGCGCTGCGCCGCTGTCACCGCGGCCGCGACGCGGTCGACCGCGGCCTTGCCTGGACGGCCGGGATGCAGTCGCGCGGCGGCGGCTGGGGCGCCTTCGACATCGACAACGAGGCGTACTGGCTCTACAAGCTCCCGTTCTGCGACTTCGGCAAGGTCACCGACGAGCCGAGCGCCGACGTCACCGCCCACGCGCTCGAGGCGCTTGCCCCCGAGGCCGGCTTCGACGACGAGGTCCGCCGCGGGCTCGACTGGCTGCTGCGCGAGCAGGAAGCGGACGGCTCCTGGTTCGGCCGCTGGGGCGTCAACCACGTCTACGGCACCGGCGCCGCTCTGCCGGCGCTCGAGGCCTGCGGAATCGAGCCCGGCCATCCCGCGGTCAGGCGTGCAGTGGCCTGGCTCGACTCGGTGCAGAACGAGGACGGCGGCTTCGGGGAGGACATCCGCTCCTACGCCGACCGGGCCTGGCGCGGCCGCGGGGTGAGCACGCCTTCCCAAACGGCGTGGGCGCTATTAGCCTACGTCGCTGCAGGCGAGGCCGGCAGCCACGCCGCCCGTCGCGCCGCCGAATGGTTGTGCAGCAAACAACAGGCAAACGGAGACTGGGACGAACCCCAGTTCACAGGCACGGGCTTCCCGCTTGATTTCATGATTCGCTACCACCTGTACCGTCTGCATTTCCCGTTGCTTGCCCTCGGCCGTCTACGAGAAAGGCTCGCTCGATGAAGTTTCCGCTCGCCCCGACCGTCCAGATCGCCAAGTACGTCGCACAGCAGCAGCGCAAGGGCGAGCGCTATCCGCTCGTCCTGATGCTGGAGCCGACCCTCGCGTGCAACATCGCCTGCATCGGCTGCGGGAAGATCCGCGAGTACGAGTCGAACAAGGCGCGCCTCTCGGTCGAGGAGTGCATCGACGCGGGCGAGCAGTGCCCGGCCCCGGTGGTCTCGATCTGCGGCGGTGAGCCGCTCGTCTTCAAGGGGATTGAGGACGTCGTCGCCGGCTTCCTCGAGCTGAACAAGACGATCGAGCTCTGCACGAACGCGCTGCGGCTCGAGCAGTTCCTCGACGTCTTCGAGCCGAACAAGCGGCTGACGTTCGTCGTCCACCTCGACGGGATGCGCGAGATCCACGACTACATCTGCGACTACCCGGGTCTCTGGGACATCGCGGTCGACGCGATCAAGCAGGCGCGCGCGAAGGGGTTCCGTGTCACGACGAACACGACGATCTTCAAGGAGACCGACCCGCTCGAGGTCGTCGAAATGATGGGCTACCTGACCGACGACGTCGGGATCGACGGGATGCTCGTCGCGCCCGGGTACCAGTACTCGCAGATCGACCCGGAGCTGACGATGACGCGCGACGAGCACGAGGAGAAGTTCCGCGTCATCCGCTCGGCCGCGCGCCGAAAGGGCTATCGCTGGCTGGCGAGCCCGATCTACCAGGACTTCCTCACCGGCGAGCGCAAGCTGGCGTGCGCGCCGTGGGGCTCGATCACGCGCAACCCGTACGGCTGGAAAGGCCCGTGCTACCTGCTCACGGACGGGATCTTCCCGACCTACGAGGCGCTGCTCGACGGGATCGAGTGGGAGGAGTACGGCCCCGGGAACGATGCGCGCTGCGAACACTGCGCGATCCACTCCGGCTTCGAGCCGTCCGCCGCCTTCGAGGCGACCGGCAGCGTCAGGGAGACCGTCCGCAGCGCGGCATGGACGCTGACGGGGTGACCTTTGCCTGCGCAACCGTCGCGGAGCAGCGCGTCGCCCGCAAGTCGGGCGTCCGCTCCGCGCTGGTCGGGCTCGGCGCCCGGAACGGCCTGCCCGACGGGCCGCTGGTCTCGTTCGGGCTGGCAGGAGCTTTGCGGGACGGCCTCGCTTCGGGCACCGTGGTCGACGCGACGAAGATCGTCGACGTCGAGGGCACGGTGCTCTGGGATGGCGGACCGCTCGGAGTCCCCGGCGCGGAGCCTGTGACGATCCTGGCCGCCGACGCGATAGTGGACGACCCTGCCGAGCGTCGCCGGCTGCACGAGCAGACAGGTGCCGAGGTGGTCGATCTCGAGAGCGGGGCGCTCGCCCGCAGCGGGCGTCTGCAGGGCGTGCTGCGAGCGGTCAGCGATACGCCGTCACGCCCACTCGACGGGATCGTCGGCGGCGTGAAGGGCGATGGCGGCTACGACTGGCCGGGCCTGGCGCGCGCGTTCGCCCGCTCGCCGCGCGGCTTCGTCCGCGCGGCCTCGGACGCGCAGCGCGCGCTCGGGCGACTCGAGGACGTCGCGAAGGGGTGGTCGAGATAGGCCAGGTCCTGCTTGCCGCGCCGCGCTCGTTCTGCGCCGGGGTCGACCGCGCGATCGAGATCGTCGAGATCTTGCTCGAGCAGCACGGAGCTCCGGTCTACGTCCGCCACCAGATCGTCCACAACGACCACGTAGTCAAGCGCCTCGAGGGGCTCGGCGCCGTCTTCGTCGATCACGAGAACGACATCCCGGCCGGCGCGATCTGCGTCCTCTCGGCCCACGGGGTCGCGCCGTCGGTGCGGGCGAACTGCGAGTCGCGCGGCCTCCGCGTCGTCGACGCCGTCTGCCCGCTCGTCTCGAAAGTGCACGCCGAGGCTCGCCGCTACGCCGACAGCGGCCACCTGGTCGCGCTCGTCGGCCACCCCGACCACGTCGAGGTGATCGGCACGCGCGGTGAGCGGCCCGAGGCGACCGTCGTGATCGAGTCGCCCGAGGACGCGGCCAAGCTCGACGCCGGCGGGAAGCCGATCGCGGTGATCACGCAGACGACGCTCTCGCTCGACGACGTCGCCGAGACCGTCGACGCGCTGGGCGAGCGCTTCGGCGACCTGAAGCGGCCCGCCGCGGATGACATCTGCTACGCGACCCAGAACCGCCAGGACGCGGTCAAGGAACTGGCCAAGCAGGGCGCCACGCTGATTCTCGTGATCGGCTCAGAGGCGAGCTCGAACGCGGCTCGCCTGGTCGAGGTGGCCCAGCGGCATGGCGCGACGGCGCTGCTGATCGACGGTGAGAGCGGGATCGACCCCGAGCTGCTCGCCGGCCACGAGACGGTCGGCGTGACTGCCGGCGCCTCTACGCCGGAAGAGCTCGTCGCGCTCGTCCTGCGCGGGCTCGCGTCGTTCGGGTACGACGAGCTCGTCGAGGTCGAGGTCGCCAGGGAGAACGTCAGCTTCCGCCTTCCCCGGGAGGTCACAAGCCCGGCATGACCAGCGTCGAGGTTCCGTACTCGATCGCTTCGGCGCTGCCGTCCCTGACGGTGCTCGACATCACGAACGAGATCCGGCGCGAGTTGTCCGCGTCCGGGCGCGACAGCGGGATCGCCTACGTCTCGCCGCTCGACGAGGTGGCGCTCGTGCGCGTGCAGGAGCGCGAGTCCGGGTTCTTCAGCGATCTCGAGGAGCTGCTCACCCGGCTCGTGCCGCAGGACGAGCGGGAGCGCGAGCGGCTGCTCTGCATTCTGCTCGGCCCGCGCGGCGAGCAGATCCCGTTCGCTTCCGGCGATCTCTGCCTCGGCCAGTGGCAGCGGATCCTGCTGCTCGGGTTCGACCGCCCCTCTGAGCCGCGCTGGAACCTGACGCTGCTGGGTTAGGAATTTCCGCGGGTACTCCGGGCGTTTACGGGGTCCGTGCGGTTGCGACGGAAGGCGTTTGAACTCCACTCCGAATGTGGTCACACTGACCTCATGCAGCGTGCCCGGCGGCACCAGCGCTTCTCGGCCGGACTGGCCTTTGCGTTGCTCGCGCTAATCGCCGAGCTGGGCGGCCGAAGCCTCACGCACCGGCTGAACGTCGGCCAGCACGTCAGCTCCTCGCCCTACTCGGGCGCCGAGTACTACCCGTTCCTGCTGGGTGCCGTGAAGCTGCTCGTCGCGCTGCTGCTCGCGAGCCTGGCCTGGCGATTCGTCCGCGCACACGCGGCC
The DNA here is from genome assembly GCA_035473395.1 of Gaiellaceae bacterium. Taxonomy (GTDB): domain Bacteria; phylum Actinomycetota; class Thermoleophilia; order Gaiellales; family Gaiellaceae; genus AC-32. The sequence continues at coordinate 13,973 of DATIOF010000042.1, read as the reverse complement.
GCCCGGGCCGGACGGCGCGTGCTCAAGGCCGTCGGCAAGGACGCCGCGCCCCTGCCGCGCCTGCGGCTCGACCTCTCGCCGCGTCTCTGGGCGCTCGCCTTCCTCACCACGTCGACCTTCTATCTCGTCCAGGCCGACGCCGAGCAGGCCGCCTCGGGGCGCTGGCCGCTGTTCGCGCCCTGGCTTCACACCTCGGCGCTGCCGGTCTTCGCCGTGCTGGCGGTCCTCGTCGCCCTCGCCTGGGGCGCGGTCGCCTCCTGGTTGCGCGAGTACGAGCGCTACGCCGAGGACACGTGCGCCCGCGCCGACCGGATCGGGCGTGGCGACGGCGAGCTGCCGCGCGTCCCGCACGCTGGGCCGGCCGCGGCCGCCCCGAGAGAGCTTTTCGGCCTCGCCTTCGAGAGCCGGCCGCCGCCCCTCCCCGCGTAACCCGCGGACAACGCCCAGAGCCCGCGGGACTGTGTCGTCCCGACCTGGGGAGGTGGAATGAGCACACAACTCATCTCGGAGCAAGCACTTGCGCGTTCCCGCACGGCCAGAGCCCGGCTCGTCACCGCGCTGGGGCCGGCCACGATGCTCGGCGGCGTCGCCTGGGGTTTTCTGCAGCCCTACCGGCTGACGGTGCTGCACCCGCACGGGCAGGGCTTCTGGTGGCTGCTCGTCGAGCCGCCGCTGCTCGTGATCGCCGTCGGAGTCGCGTTCGCACTGCTGATCGCGCCCGGCCTGATCGAAGACCTCGAGGACGATGCATCAGCCGCCCGCTGAGCACGTCCACTGGCTGTTCGCGACCGGCTTCCTGCTGCTCGGTCTCTGCCTGCTTGCGCGGGCGATCGTCGGCAACGAGGTCTGGAGCCGCCGGGCCTGGCGCGCCTACCTCTGGCCCAGCCTGCTCTTCGGCCTCGGCGTGCTGATGTGGCCGGTGATGGTCTTCTTCACCAACTCGACGATCCACATGGTCGCCCACGGCGCCTGGGCCCAGACGATGATGCTCGCCGGCGCCGCCGAGCTCGGGCTCGTGCGCGGCAAGCTGCACGCCCGCGCCTGGCGCCTGTGCCTGCCGCTCGCGCTCGCCGTCTCCGGCATCGCGCTGCTCGTGCACGAGCAGAACGGCTGGTACTTCGCCCGGGCCGCCTTCCTGCACCACGCGCTTGGCTGGACGGCGCTGATCGGCGCGCTGTTCCCGCTGCTCTTGGTCTTCCGTCCACAGGCGCGCGTCTGGGGCGCGGGCCTGGCGTTGACGCTCGTCGTCGCGTCAGTGTTCCTCTACTCCGATCGCGACGTGGCGCCCGTCTTCGGGCACCTCTCGCCGCTCGCCGGGGAGCCGCACCGATGAGGAAGCTGCTCGCCGTGGCGCTGCTCGCCCTGGCGTTGCCGGCGGCGGCCTCGGCGCACGCGACGCTGACGAAGACCGAGCCCGCCTTCGGGAAGCGGATCGAGCGCTCGCCGTCGCTCGTGCGGCTGCACTTCGACCAGAGCGTCGACGTGCTGCCCACCGCGATCCGGGTCTACGACGCGAGGGGCCGCCTGCTCTCGGGCCAGACGCTTGCGAGCGCGGACAAGCGGACGATCGACGCGCCGGTCTCGCACCTGCCGCGCGGCGGCTACACGGTGCGCTGGCGCGCGGTCTCCGCCGACGGGCACGTCGTCTCGGGCGTCTTCACCTTCGGCGTCCGGATGCGCGCGCCGCCGGTGACCGGGGCCTTCGGCGCCGGCGGGCCGACGACGAGCGAGCACCTCGTGCGCTGGCTCTACTTCGTGGCGCTCGCGCTGCTCGCGGGCGGGCTCGGCTTCCGGCTGCTGGTCGTGCGTGGGCCGCTCGGCGAGGCCGCCCAGCGGCGCTTCTACCTGATGATCGGCGCCGGCGTGGTGGGCGCGCTCGAGGTCGGGATCCTCGCCTTCCTGCTGCGGGCGGAGGACGCGCTGCAGCTTCCGTTCGTCGACTTCCTCTACGGCGACCTCTCGCCGCTCGCGAAGACGCGCTTCGGCTACGCGTTCGTGGCGATGACGCTCGGCTACGCGCTCGTCGCAGCGATCCTCTTCCTCGCCTGGCTGAGCGACCGCGAGTGGCTGCTCTGGCCGGCCTTCCTGCTCGCGCTCGGGTTCGCGTCCGGCCTCTCGCTCTCGGGCCATTCGGCCGCCGACGCCGGCTCGTCCTCGCTCTCGGAGCTCGCGGACTGGCTGCACCTCTCGGCGGCCGCGCTCTGGGTCGGCGGGCTCGTGCAGCTTGCGTTCGTGATCTGGCCGCTCGAACCGGGGTTGCGGCGGCAGGCCTTCCTGCGCTTCTCGCGCCTGGCGACCGTGCTGATCGTCGTGCTGCTCGGGGCCGGCACCTACCTCAGCATCCTGCGGCTGCCACACCTCGCCGACCTCTGGACGCAGGGCTACGGGCGCGTGCTGCTCGTGAAGCTCGGGCTCGTCTCGCTCGCGCTCGCCTGGGGCGCGGCGCACCACTTCCTGGTCCGCCCAAAGCTCGAGCGCGGGGCACCGCTCTTCGCCGGCCTGCCGCGCAGCCTGATGGGCGAGAGCGCGGTCGGCATGGCGATCCTGCTCGCGGCCGCGGTGCTGGTCGATTCCAAGCCGCCGCCGCAGCCGCTGAAGCAGCCGCTAAATGCGGCGAGTCAGCAGCGCTAGGACGTTCCGGACGAACAGGCGCGTGCCGGCGAGCCGGCCGTGCTTGCGCACCGAGTACGGCCCCTGGTACCAGGCGGCCAGCGCGAGCGTGCGGTTGTAGTGGAACTCGCGCAGCAGCTGGCGCAGGTAGGCCACGCCGATGCGGATGTTCCCCGAGGTCGAGTTCGGCACCTTGTGGCCGATCAGCACCGACTGGACGTACGAGCGCGTGCTCGGCAGCACCTGCAGCACGCCACGGGCGCCGGCCGAGGAGACGAGCCCCGGCTGGAAGCCGGACTCCATCCACGCGAGCGACCGGACGAGCGCCGGGTCGAGCCGATACGCGATCGCCCAGTTGGTCAGCATCGTGCGCACGCTGGTCGTCGGGGCGGGAGCGGGGCGGACCGGCCGCACGCCCGGGGTGGCGTGGCCGAGCGCGGAGAGCGTGATGGGCCCGGCGATGCCGTCGGCCGCGAGCCGCTTGGCGCGCTGGTAGCGCCGCAGCGCGCGCTGGGTCGCGCGGTCGAAGAAGCCGTAGACGGGCACCAGCTGCCCTCGGCGCGCGAGCATGAACTGCAACACCGAGACGTCCCAGCCCAAGAGTCCGCGCCGGAGCGTCCGCCGGCCGAAGACCGGCGTGCCGAGCGGCCCGAGCGCTCGTCGCGTCGCCGGGCCGGCGCGTCCGTCCACCGGCAGCCCCGCTCGGCGCTGGAATGCTTTGGTAGCGAGCACCGTCTTCGGCCCTGCGATCGCGTCGACCGGGCCGTTGTAGAGCCCGTATGCGCGCAGGGCGACCTGGAGACCCGCGATCTGCGGGTTCCCGGCGTGCGCGGCCGCTGCCAGCGTGAGCCCCGCCAGCAGGGCCGCCCCTAAGGCGCCGACCCGGCGGCGCCGCAAGAGGCCGCGCGAGCTTTGATCGCGCGGCCGTCCAAGTGCGAGTGGTCTGCCGGCCACGAGCGGACCCGCTTCGCGCTGCGCGCATAGAGTCCTGCCCCGATGCGCTGGGCGATCACCGGCGGGGCCGGCTTCCTCGGGCTCCATCTCGCGCGCCGGCTGCTGGCCGGCGGGAACGAGGTGCGCACGCTCGACCTCGCGCCCCTCGACGACGCCGAGCTCGAGCGCTCGGTCGAGGAGGTGCGCGGCGACGTGCGCGACCCGGGCGATGCGGCACGGCTCGCGAACGGCGCCGACGTGCTCGTCCATGCGGCGGCGGCGTTGCCGATCCAGGCCTCGCGCGACTCGATTCGCTCGGTGAACGTCGAGGGCACGGCGGTCGTGCTGGCCGCGGCGCTCGAGGCAGGCGTGCGGCGGGCGGTGCTCATCTCCTCGACCGCGGTCTACGGCGTGCCCAAGCACCACCCGATCGACGAGAGCTCGCCGCTCGTCGGGGTCGGCCACTACGGCGAGTCGAAGATCGAAGCCGAGCAGGTCGCCGGCGAGGTCGGCCGGCGCGGGCTCGAGGTTGTGATCCTCCGCCCGAAGACGTTCATCGGCCCGGAACGGCTCGGCGTCTTCGAGATCCTGTTCGACTGGATCCGCGAGGGCCGGCGCATCCCGATCCTCGGCGACGGCTCGAATCGCTACCAGCTGCTCGCAGTCGAGGACCTGGTCGAGGCGACTCTGGCAGCGGCGAGCGCACCGGTCGCGGGTGAGACCTTCAACGTCGGCGCGACCGAGTTCGGCACCGTCCGCTCCGACCTCGAGGGCCTCATCGCGCACGCCGGCTCCGGGAGCCGTTTGCGCCCGGTGCCGGTCAGGCCGGCCGAGCTCGCGCTGCGCGCGCTCGAGCTGGCGCGGCTCTCACCGCTGGCCGAATGGCACTACCGCACCGCGCACCGAGACTCCTACGTCGAGACGGCCAAAGCGCAACGCCTGCTCGACTTCGCTCCCCGGCTCTCGAACGAGCAGGCGCTCTGCGAGACCTACGACTGGTACCTCGCGAACCGCGGTCGTGTCGGCGGGGCGGGCGTCACCCACCGCGTGCCGTGGGACCAGCGCGCGCTGGGGCTGCTGAAACGCCTGAGCTAGGAGACGGCTCAAGGCGCCACGTCTCCGTAGACCGTGTTCGTGAGGTCGGCCCAGGAGACGTCGCTCCAGGAGACGTCGGCCCAGGAGACATCCGACCAGGAGACGTCGCTCCACGAGACGTCGCTCCACGAGACGTCGAACCAGGAGACGTCCGTCCACGAGGCGTCGCTCCAGGAGACGTCGAGCCACGAGACTGCGTCCCAGCTGCGCGACGCCTTGGCCGCGTCGAGCCAGGAGACGTCGTCGAAGACCATGCCACCGCCGTCGTCGCTTGGATCGGGCACGAGGAAGGCGTCGAGCGCGCGGTTCGGGTTCGGCGGCGACTGCACCGCGGCCGCGCCCGGCGCGTACACCTCACCGACGCCGGCGCCGACCGTCTTCACCTTGCGCAGGGGCCGTGCCTTGAGCATCAGCGCGCCCTTGACCTGATCTGGAGAGAGCGTGGGCCTGAGCGCCAGCAGGTCGGCCGCGATCCCGGAGACGATCGGCGCGGAGAGGGACGTGCCGGAGAGCTGCATGTAGGTGCCTTCCGGCGTGCGCACGACCTGCTTCGGCTTCTCGGCCGCAAGGGTCGAGCCGGCCGGCACCGGGCCGACGATCGCCCGGCCGGGCGCGCTCAGCTCCGGCTTCGCGAAGCCGTCGAGCGTGTAGCCCCAGGCCGACCACGGAGCCAGATCGGCGCGGTCGGGATTGGTGGAGTTGTGCAGGTCGAGCGCGCCGACCGTGATCACGAACGGGTCGTTCGCGGGCGCGTAGGCCATCGGCGTCCGCTGGCCGCCCTGCGCCTGGTTGCCGGAGGCAGCGACGACGACGACGCCCGAGAACCAGAGCTTCTCGACCGCCTTGTCGAGCGGGTCCCAGCGGAAGCTGGTCGGGACCGCGGCGTGGAGCGAGAAGTTCGCGACGCGGATGTTGTACTGGCGATGGTTCTTGAGGATCCACTGGGCGGCTGCGATCACGTCGCTCGTGCGCGCCATGCCCTGGTCGTCCATCACGTCCAGCGAGACGATCCCGGCCGTCGGGGCCGCGCCGGCGTGGTTCGGCGCCGCGCCGGCGCCGAGGCCCGCGACGAGCGTCCCATGGCCGTTGCCGTCGCCGGGTGAGTTGTCCTCGAGCGAGCTCAGGTCGAGCTGGGCGAGCACCCGCCCGGCGAAATCGGCGCGGCTCGAGTCGATTCCCGAGTCGACGAAGGCAATCGCAGGTGCCGTGCCCGAGCCCTTCGGCCGTGTGGCCTGCAGGCTTGCCAGGCCGGGCCAGAGCTGGTCGACGCCGACCGCGGCGGGCCAGTCCTCGCGGGAGCTGAAGCCGGTCGCCGGAGGCGGATTGTGCTGGTTCCCCTTCTGGTTCTGGTTCTTGGACTTCGAGTCGGGCTTCGCGTCGAGCACGACCGGCTGGTCGGGCGTGATCACGAGCCCTGGATTCGCAGTCGCGAGCTGCGGCAGGTCTCCGGCGACGACCTCGCCCGCGGCTCCGTCGACGATTCCCAGTCTCGAGCTCGCGGTACCGAACTTGTTGAGCGCGTTCTGCGCACGGCCGGAGCCGTCGAGGCTCTGGACGATCACGGGCACGGACGCGTTCGGCGTCTGCGTGGCCGCGCGCTGCAGCGACGGAGCGAGGTAGCTGGCGCTCCAGGCGTGCCCGTCGTCGTGGCTGCCGGCGGACGCCGCGAGCGGCGCTGCCAGCGCGAGCACCAGGAGCGCGAGCAGGCCGCGCCTCACCGCCCGGTTGCGTCGTTCGCTCGTGCCACGGCCGCCTCGCCCGGTTCCCCAGAGCCCGCTGCCGCGCGTCTCGCCTCGCCCTCCGCCGTCGTTCCGCAAGTCCTCTCCCCTTCCGCAGGATCGTCCTTGCCGACCGTATTGCCAGGCCGCGCGGGCGGAATCACCCCTAAAGGTGATTCGGCGGCCCGGATCCCTCGTTCGGGGGACCAGGATCGGCCCGTCCCTATACTCGCGCGCGGTGACCGAGCTGCACGAGTACCGCGAGCGCTTTCCGATCCTCGCGGAGACGACCTACCTGATCAACCACTCGCTCGGTGCGATGCCCGCGGCCGCGGAGGAGCGCGTGCTCGAGTACGCGCGCACCTGGAAGGCCCGGGGCGTGCGTGCCTGGGAGGAGGGCTGGTGGGATCTCCCGCTCACCGTCGGCGACCAGATCGCCCGGCTGATCGGCGCCCCGCCCGGCGCGGTCTCGATGCACCAGAACGTGACGATCGCCGAGGCCGTGGTCGTCTCGTGCTTCGGCTTCGACGAGCCGCGCCGGCGCGTCGTCTACGAGGAGGGCAACTTCCCCTCGGTGCGCTACCTCTACCAGGCCCAGCGGGGCGCGGACATCCTTGTCGCGGCCGACGCGGAAGGCGTGGTCGATGCGATCGACGAGCGGACGCTGCTCGTGCCCGTGACGCACGTGCTCTACAAGACCGGCGAGATCCAGGATGTCGAGGCGATCGTCACCAAGGCGCACGAGGAGGGCGCGCTCGTCGTGCTCGACGCCTACCAGTCGGTCGGAACCGTTCCGCTCGACGTGACCGCCCTCGGCGTCGACTTCGCTGTCGGCGGCTCGGTCAAGTGGCTCTGCGGCGGGCCGGGAGCGGCGTGGCTGTACGTGCGGCCCGACCTGGCCTCGACGCTCGAGCCCGCGCTCACCGGCTGGCAGGCGCACGCCCGCCCCTTCGCGTTCGAGGCCGAGCAGGACTACGCCGAGGGCGCCGCGCGCTTCCTGACCGGCACGCCCAACGTGCCGGGGCTGTACGCGGCGACCGCAGGCTACGACGTGGTCGAGGAGGTCGGCGTCGAGCGGATCCGGCAGCGCTCACAGGAGCAGACGGCGCTGCTCGTCGAGCTGCTCGACGACGCGGGCTTCCCGGCCGGCGGGCCGCAACAGCCCGAACGGCGCGGTGGAACGGTCGTCGTTCAGGTGCCGGGCTCCAAGCGCGTCAACCGCGAGCTAGCCGCGCGCGGCGTGATCTGCGACTGGCGTCCGGACGTCGGCCTGCGTCTTGGCCCTCACTTCTTCAACACCGATGACGAGCTCCGCTTCGCCGTCGAGCAGATCGTCGAGCTCGCCGGTCAGACGGCCAGCTTGCGCCCGTAGAAACCTTCGGCGAGGCCGTTCGGTGCACGGGACTCCATCCCGCGCAGCCGCAGCAGGGCGAGAAAGAGGTCTTCCGTAAACCATTCCTTCGAGCGCTGCGAGCCGAAGCACTCGAGCAGGCCCTCGACCTTGCGCCTGGCGACCTCCTCGTCGAGGTGGACGAAGACGTTGGGGGCGCCGAGGTCGCCGTCGTACTTGGGGATCTCGTACTCGAGGATCAGGTGGTCGCGGAAGGTGTTCCAGGTCAGCTCGGCGACGAGCCTGTGGTCCTGGTGGCGATCGTTGTCGGTGTGGGTGAGGACGAGGTCGGGCTCGACCGCTTTGAGCGTCTCGAAGTAGTCCTTCACCTCGCGGCCGTACTTGAAGAACGCGTCCTCGAAGTCGTGGATCTCGACCGTGGTCGCGCCGAAGGCCCGCGCTCCCGCCTCGGCTTCCTGGCGCCGCGCGCCGGCAGCGCTGAGCACGACCCACGTCAGCTCGAGCTCCTGGACCTGGCCGGCCAGACGCAGCAGCGTGCCGCCGCACCCCAGTTCGATGTCATCGGCATGCGCGCCGATGGCGAGCACGGCCATGCGCTCGCGCCCGGCCCCGAGGTCGAGCTTCAGCATGCGCCGGCGGGCGCCCAGACCTGCCAGATGCCTCGGCCCCCGCGGACAAGGGCTTCGAGGCGCTCGCGGTCCTTGAGCGTGTCCATCGGCGACCAGAAGCCGCCGTACTTGATCGCCATGAGCTCGCGGTCGGCGATCAGCCTTCCGAGAATCTCTGGCATGTCGTCGCCGTCCTGGACGTAATCGAAGACGCGCCGGTCGAAGACGAAGAAGCCGCCGTTGATCCAGAGCGGCGAGTCGGCGACGTCGTGGAAGCCGGTGACGACATCGTGCTCGTCGCTCGTGACGACGTTGAACGTGTAGTTCGGCGGGACGGCAAGCAAGCTCCCGAGCTTGCCGCTCTCCTCACGCGTCCGCACCAGCGTCGGCAGGTCGGCGTCGGTGAGCGTGTCGCCGTAGGACGTGAGAAAGACGTCCTCATCGATCGAGTCGCGCGCCGCCGCGAAGCGTTCACCGATGCTCGCGTCGAGGCCGGTCTCGAGGAATTCGATCTCCCAGCCGTTGCGCTTGAACTCCGGCTTTCGGAAGTGGTCGCGGATGGCGCCGCCGCGGTACCCCAGGCAGAGCACGAAGCGCCGATGCCCGAAGTGGGCGTAGTAGCTCATGATGTGCCAGAGCAGCGGGCGGCCGCCGATCGAGGACATCGGCTTCGGGAGCCGCTCGGAGAAGTTGCCGCTCTCGAGCCGCATCCCGCGTCCCCCGCAGAAGATCACGACCTTCACGACAGGCCTACTGTACGGCGATTCGCGCGGATTGCCATCACCCTCCGAGGGCCGCGAGGAGCTTCGCGGCGTACTCGGGAGCGGTCGGCTCGTCCTCGTGCCTGAAGTAGCAGTAGACGCAAATGCCTGCAGAAATCTGCGGATCGATGCGTTCGGCCAGCTTGCCGAGTGCCTGCTCGTCGTAGGGCGGCTCGCGAAACCGCAGGTAGCGGAAGGGCGCGTCGGCCTCGAGCGCGTTCACTCGTGCGGCATTCGCCGGAAGCTCGGCTTCGATGCCGTCCCACGACTTGTGGCGGAGATCCATCGCCAGTGAGAGCGACGGATCGAACGAGCCCAGCACCAGCTTCAGCAGGCCGTCGTCGCGAGCGGCGGCCACGACGACGCGGATCGGGCCGAGCCGCTCGCCGAGCAGCCCGACCCGCTCGGCGAACGTCCCGTAGTCGGAGCGCCGGTGCGCGTTCAGCTTGGGCGCGAAGCGGAAGCCGGGCGGCGTCTGCTCGGCCCACCGCTCGAACAGCTCCTCACGAGGCAACCGGTAGCCCGTCGTGTTCAGCTCGACCGTCGGGAAGCGCTCGGCGTAGTACCGCAGGAAGTCCTCAGACTTGGTGCCCAGGGCGTAGAAACCCGGCTTCCAGGTCGGGTAGGACCAGCCGGAAGTGCCGACATACAGCCCCGCTAGACTCGCCGGCGTGGCGGTCACGGCCGAAGTGATACCGGACAACACCATCCCTGTCCTCGACCACGGCTTCGTCCGGCTCGACGATGCGATGGCCGACGACCTCTCGGTCGCCAACGGCGCGAGGGTCAGCTTCGCCCGCCGCAAGGAGGAGCTCGACGAGTCCGACGAGGGCCTGATCCGCTTCCTGATGCGCGAGCGGCACGGGACGCCGTTCGAGCACAACGCCTTCCGCTTCCACGTCCGCTGCCCGATCTTCGTCGCGCGCGAGTGGTTCCGGCACCGCGTCGGCTCGTTCAACGAGTTCAGCCTCCGCTACGCGAAGGCGACCGACGACTTCTACGTGCCCGCGGCCGAGGACGTGCGCAGCCAGGTCGGCAAGCCGGGTGCCTACTCGTTCGAGCCGGTCTCCGACGAGCTCGCCGAGGAGACGCGCGAGAAGCTGCAGGCCGTCTACGAGACCGCCTACCAGGCGTACGAGCAGCTGGTCGACCTCGGCGTGGCGCGTGAGCTCGCGCGCAGCGTGCTCCCGGTTGGCGCCTACACCGAGTTCTACTGGACGGTCAACGCGCGCTCGCTGATGAACTTCCTCTCGCTGCGCAACTCCGAGACGGCGCAACGCGAGATCCGCCGCTACGCCGAGGCTTGCGAGCGCTTCCTCGAAGAGAAGATGCCGGTCACGTACGCGGCCTTCCTCGCGAACGATCGCACAGCACCCTAGGTCGACAGCACCACGGGGTGCTTGCCGCTGCCCGGGTTCTCACGGGTCACGATCCAGCCGTTGAACGTGCTCAGGCGGTAGGGCGCGTTCAGGCGGACGTTGCTGCTCGGTCCCGAGACGCGGAACGTGCCGCACGAGGCCGCGCGCTGGTCGGCGCCGCGGCTCAGGAACATCTCGTAGTACTGGCCCTTCGGCAGCGCGGGCAGGTTCTCGACGTCCAGCTTCAGCGGCCAGTTGCCCGCCGAGTCGGCCTTGCCCACGTGGATCACGGCCTTCGCCTGTGAGCCGGAGGCCGTGCTGTGCATCGGCACCGAGAAGTCCTCGTTGAACGGCGCATGCTTGGTGCCCCACACGAAACCGCCCAGGAAGGCGGTCAGCGCGAGCGCTGCGGCGATGCCGAGCAGCGCGCCCGTGCGGCGGCGCGGCAGGCCGACGACGTTGTCGCGGCGCGCGCCCTCGGGGTCGGGCTCCTGCAGCAGGTGCGGCGGCAGCTCGGGCGGCGGCCCTGCCTCGATCAGCAGATCGTGAACGCGCTCCAGGCGCGCGGCCTCCTCGGGACTGAGGTCGTCGCCGCCGGCGAGCTCGTCGAAGTTCGGGCGCTCGCGGTCGCTCATCCGAGCTCCTCCTCGAGCAGGACGGCGAGCCGGGAGAGCGCGGCGCGCGTTCGGGTCTTGACCGTGCCGAGCGGGATGTTCAGGAACTCGGCGATCTCCGACTGCGAGAGACCGCTCCAGTAGGCGAGCTCGATCACGCTGCGCTCGTTCGTGTTCAGCTCCTCCATGGCGCGGTGGACGCGCCAGGCCGTCCAGCTCGACTCTGCACGCTCGGCCGGCCCGGCGTCCGGGGAGGCCGAGTCGGGCACCTCGGCCGGGGTCTCGTACCGGGCGCGGCCGCGGTCGGTGATCGCATTGCGTGCGACCGCGTAGAGCCAAGGCGCGCCGGGCCCGCGCTCGGGCCGATAGCTGCGGGCGGCGCGCCAGATCGAGGCGAAGGTCTCCTGCACCGCGTCCTCGGCGCGGCCACGGTCGCCGAGCCGGCGCAGTGCGAGCCCGAAGACCGGCCGCGAGTAGCGCCGGTAGAGGACGTCGAAGGCCCCCCGGTCGCCGTCGGCGGTCCGGCTGATCAGCTCACCGTCGCTGAGGTCGTTCGCCGCCACCGCGGGGATGGTGGCTGGTTCCGACCCACGCGGCAAGCGGATGCTGTTGAGCGCGAGCTCCATCGCATTGCTTTCTACGCCTCCGGAGGCCCGCCGGATTTGAGCGAGCGGCCGCCGTCGACCACGAGCGTGGTGCCCGTGACGAAGCCCGCGCCGGCCAGATAGAGGACTGCCTCGGCGACGTCGTCGGGCGAGCCGACGCGCCCGAGCAGCGTCTCTGCCGCCCGGCGCTCCTCCTGGCCGGGCTCGATCGCCACGGGGCCTGGCGCCACGCCGCAGACACGCACCTCGGGCGCGAGCGCGCGCGCGAGAACCCGAGTGAGCATCGCCTGCGCCGCCTTGGCTGCCGAATGCGCGGCGAAGGCCGGCCATGGCTGGTAGGCGGCAACGTCTTCGATCATCACCACGCAGCCGTGCGCCTCCCTGAGAGGCGGCGCCGCGGCTTGGGTGACGAAGAAGCTGCCCTTGGCGGTCGCGCCGAAGGCCGCGTCCCAGTCCGCCTCGTCGAGCTCGTCGAACGACTTGGGCGCGAAGCCCTCACCGGCTGCATTCACCAGCAGGTCGAGGCCGCCGAGCTCCTGGACCGCGCGCTCGACAAGCGCCCGCGCCTCGTCGGGCCGCGAGACGTCTCCGTCGGCGCGCCCGGCCGCGACGACCTTCCAGCCGTCATCTTCGAGCCGGCGAACGATCGCCTCGCCGACGCGGCCCACGCCGCCCGTGACGAGCGCGCGCCGGGAGCGCTCAGTCGTTCGTCGTCCTCCGCTCCATCTCCGCGAGCGCCTCCTGGTAGCGCTCCTCGGCCGCCTCCCAGTTGACGACGTTCCACCAGGCCTCTAGGTAGTCGGGCCGGCGGTTGCGGTAGGTGAGGTAGTAGGCATGCTCCCAGACGTCGTTCCCGAGGATCGGGAAGTCGTCGGTGAGGATCGGCGAGTCCTGGTTCGCGGTCGAGTAGAGCGAGAGCCCCGTGCCGTCGTGGACGAGCCAGGTCCAGCCTGAGCCGAAGCGCTTGACGCCGTTCTCGTTGAACGCCTGCTTGAAGTCGTCCAGTCCGCCCCAGAGGTCGTTGATCGCCGCGCCAAGCCGCCCGGAGGGAGCGCCGCCGCCACCCGGGCCCATGATCTCCCAGAAAACCGAGTGGTTGGCATGGCCGCCGACGTTGTTGCGCACGGTCGCCCGGATCTCCTCGGGGAGCGTGTCGAGGACGGCCAGCACCTGCTCGACGGAGCTGTCGGCATGCTCGGTGCCGGCAAGCGCCTTGTTCGCGTTGTCGACGTAGGCCTGGTGATGCTTGTCGTGGTGGAGGCGCATCGTCTCTTCGTCGATGGTCGGCGCCAGCGCCCCGTAGTCATAGGGAAGAGGGGGAACCTCAAAGGCCATGCCGCACTCCTTTCCTCGCTTCCTGGCGAGGCTAACGGGTTGGCGCGACCGATGGGTGGTTATGCTCAGCCGTCGTGGCCACGCTCGCGTTCAATCGAGAGGAGATCTCGCCCAGGCAGCTGAAGCCCGCGCTGCTCGAGCTGGAGGGCATCTCCCGGGAGGCGGTCGAGGCGCACTTCAAGCTCTACGAGGGCTACGTCAACAAGCGCAACGAGATCCTGGCCAAGCTCGGCGAGGTCGACCTGTCGGCCGCCAACCAGGTCTACTCGGAGCTGCGAGCGCTGAAGGTCGACCTCAGCTTCGCGGTCGGCGGGATCAAGAACCACGAGCTCTACTTCGAGCATCTCGGCGGCAACGGCGGCGAGCCCGACGGTCTCGTCCGCGAGCTGATCGCCCGTGACTTCGGCTCCGTCGCGGACTGGCGCGCCGACCTGAAGGCAACCGGAATGGCCGCCCGCGGCTGGGCCTGGACGGCCTACGACTGGGACGAGGGCCGCCTCTTCAACTACATCGGCGACGCCCAGAACACGTTCCCGGTCTGGAACGCGACGCCGCTCGTCGCGCTCGACGTCTACGAGCACGCGTACTTCATCGACTACCAGACCGACCGTGCGTCCTACATCGAGGCGTTCTTCGCAAACCTCGACTGGGGCGTCGTCGAGGACTGGGCCCAGCAGTACCAGATCACGCCCTGAGCACTCTTTTCTTCGCACTCGTCGGGTATCTGGCCGGGAGCATCCCGACCGGCTACTGGCTGGTGCGGCTGCTGAAGCACGAGGACATTCGCAAGGTGGGCAGCGGCAATATCGGCGCGACCAACGTCTGGCGCACCTACGGCGCGCGTTACGGGGTGCCGGTGATGCTGGCCGACACGCTGAAGGGGTTCGTGCCCGCCTTGCTGGCGACGCATTACGCCGGGCCGCTCGCGGGCGTGCTCGCCGGCGGCGCGGCGATGCTCGGGCACTGGCGGCCGCTGTTCATGGGC
>DATIOF010000041.1:0-4064 GCA_035473395.1 Gaiellaceae bacterium | reverse complement strand
TCGCCGCTCGACAATGTGCACCGGCATCCGGATCGTGCGCGCCTTGTCCGCAAGCCCACGCGCCACCGCCTGGCTGATCCACAGGGTCGCGTAGGTCGAGAACTTGTGACCCCGGCGCCAGTCGAACTTCTCGACCGCGCGAATCAGCCCCAGCGTTCCGTCCTGGATCAGGTCGAGGAACGGGAGACCCTGGTTGCGGTACTTCTTGGCAATCGAGACGACCAGGCGCAGGTTCGATTCGATCATCGTCTGCTTCGCGACTGCGTCGCCGCGTTCGACCAGCTTCGACAGCTTGCTCTCCTGCGCCGCGGTCAGGAGCGGTCGGCGACCGGCATCACGTAGGAATCGATCGAGCGAATCGGTCGGCGCGTTGTAGTTCGACATCGGATGTCCTCTCTGTGGACCGGAGACCGGTCGCAACGAGTAGAGGAGCCGGCGACGTCCGATGGACTGGCTTCGGCGTCTGCTACGACTGCTCGCCGTGGCCTGAGCCTCAAGCCTAGTCGCTCAGCCCTCCGGGCCGCGTTCGTCCCACCGCTGGAGCCGCTGGCGGATCCCCTGCACCGCGGCCTCCCAGAGCCGACCTTCGTCCTCCGCGGATCGCTGGTAGAGGCCGCCGAACGAGCCGTCCCCGAGCGCTTCCCGCCACGTCTCCGGGTTCCCGTTCTCGGGCCACTCGACCGGAGGCTTGCGCTCCTCGGGGACGACCACACCCGGCAGCCGCGTCCACGGGAAGCTCTCCGACCACGAGGCATGGTCGTAGTCGGGATCGATCTCGGCGGCGATCTCGTCCGGCCGGCCTTCCCACAGCTCGTGCCACACGACCGATCCGCGACCCTGAGCCCAGTCCCTGCCGGGCCCGGTGTTGCCGCCGTGGCCGTTCACGACGAGCACCCGCGCGAACCCCTGGCCCTCGAGCGAGTCGACGAGATCCGAGAGAAGTGCGACAAGCGTCGACGCGCGGAGCGTCGGGCTCCCGGGATACGCAGTGAAGCCGGTCACGCCGTACGGAGCCACCGGCAGCACCGGCACGCCAAGCGGCTCGGCCGCCTCGACCGATGCCCGCTCGGCGAGGATGTTGTCGGTCTCGAGCGAGAGGTAGGCGTGCTGCTCGGTCGAGCCCACCGGGAGGACGATCCGGTCGTCGTTCTCTAGGTAGGCCTCGAGCTGCATCCAGTGGAGATCGCGGATCCGCACTACCCCAGTGTGCGGGAATGTGGCCGAAGGTAGCGTCCGTGACGTGACCCGCTTCGTCGTCGACTGCGACACGCTGCTCCGGATTGCCGCCGGCGAGATCACGGTTGCCGGAGAGCACCAGCTCGTCGCGCCGACGCTCGTTCGCTCGCAGGCGCTGGCCGCGCTCTACGAGGCCGCGCGGCGGAACGAGATCTCGGCCGCAGAGGGGCTCGAGCGGGTGACGCGGCTCAACTCGTTGAAGGTTCGCTTCCTCGGCGACAAGGTGCTCCAGCGCACAGCGTGGAAGGTCGCGGATCAGCTGGGTTGGGAGACGACCTTCGACGCCGAGTACGTGGCGCTGACGCAGCTACAGGCGGACGCCTTCGTCACGTCCGACAGCGATCTCGCGCGGGCGGTCTCCGGCCTCGTCAAGACGGCGACGAGCGACGCACTGGGCAGGGCCTGAGCTGTGCCGTTCACGCTCACCAACATCAGGCAGGACCTCGAGGATCTCGGGCCGAAGTTCGACGGCGCGCCGGACCTCGAGTTCCGCGCGGCGACCAAGGCGCTCGAGCTCGAGCAATCCGCCTTGAGCTACCAGCGTGTCCCGCCCGGCTATCGCTTTCCGTATGGCCACACGCACGAGACCCAGGAGGAGGTGTACGTGGTCGTGCGCGGGAGCGGTCGCATGAAGCTCGACGACGAGATCGTCGAGCTCGAGGAATGGGACGCGGTGCGCGTCCCGCCCGGCACCTGGCGAGGCTACGAGGCCGGGCCAGGGGGCCTCGAGCTCCTCGTCGTCGGTGCGCCCAACCTCGGCGAGAATCCGCGCGGAGACGTCGACGGCCAGCGCGATTGGTGGGCCGGCTAGCCGGCTCTGAGCTGCTCGGCCAGCCCGACGAGGATCCCTTCAGGGCCTCGGACGTAGCAGAGCCGGTACTGATCCTCGTACTGCACCACTTCGTCGACTACCTCGGCTCCGTGCGGGCGGAGCCGGGCGAGCGTGTCGTCGAGGTCGTCCACGGCGAACATCACGCGTAGGTAGCCAAGGGAGTTCACCGGGTCGTTCCGGTGATCGGCGACCGGCTGCGGCGTGAGAAATCGGGAGAGCTCGAGCCGGCTGTGGCCGTCCGGCGTGCGCATCATCGCGACCTCGACATGCTGGTCGCCCAATCCGGTGACTCGCCCTGCCCATTCTCCTTCGATCGTGGCTCGCCCTTCGAGCTCGAGGCCGAGCTCGGCGAAGAATGAGACAGCGTCGTCGAGGGACTCGACCACGATGCCGACGTTGTCCATCCGTAGCACCGTCACGCGGCCCGCCAAGGCAATCGGGACGACGCGCCGGGCCGGCCGAGCCGCCACTCGGCGAACGGCGCGTACGCCTCACGCGGGCTGTTCGTCTCGGTCTCGACGCCGGCGTCGCGGGCCTGCGCCGTCTCCGAGACCGGATAGAGGATCGTGCCGTCCTCCCGGCGAGCGCCGGTCATGAAGATCACGCACGGGCCGTCGCCGGTGCCGACGAAGATGTGGCGCGTCCCCGGCGGGCAGTGGACGAAGTCCCAGGCCCTGAGCTCGCGTTCCTCCTCCTCGACGAGCAGCAAGCAGGTGCCCGCGAGCACGAGGAAGTCCTCCTGATCCGACTCGGCGTGGTACATGCCGGTCGGCTTGCCGGGCTCAAGCACGGCCAGCGTGAAGCCGACCTGCTCGAAGTGCTGAGGCTCCACGTCCGGCCGCTCCTGCAGGACGCGCTGGCTGCTCTCGAACACGCAGCGCCCGCCGAAGTCGTCGTTGTGCACCCACGCCGCTTCGGCGACGTTGACCACGAACCACCCTTGGCTGGCCGGCGCCAGCCCCGAGCCCACGTCCTCCAGCCGTGCCTCCTGAACCATTCGAGCCTCCTCGTCGCTAGTCTCGCCCACATGCTGACGAATCGCTCCGCTCCGCCGGCGGCCGTCACGCCGGTGCTGATCTACCCCGACGTGCGGGCCGCCGTCGAGTGGCTGCAGTCGGCGTTCGGCTTCGAGGAGAAGGTGCGCATCGGGGACGCCCACCGCTCGCAGCTCGCGTTCGGTGGCGACGGCTCGATCGTCGTCGCGGACGTGCGCCGCGACAAGGTCGCGCCGAGCGGCGGCGTCGTCACGCAGGAGATCAAGCTTCGGGTCGACGACGTCGACGCGGCCCTGGCGCGCGCGGTCGAGGCGGGAGCGAAGGTGCTCGAGCAGCCGAACACCTGGGAGTACGGAGAGCGCTCGTGCCTCGTCGAGGACCCCTTCGGCCACCGCTGGGAGCTGAGCCAGACGGTGCAGGACGTCGATCCGGCCGAGTGGGGCGGCGAGGGCTCATGGTGAGCGGTCGCGTGCTCCAGGGCAAGTGCGGCTGCGGCGCCGTCGACTACGAGGTCGCCGACGAGTTCCGCTACGCGGCCAACTGCCACTGCTCCCGCTGCCGCGCAGCGACGGGCTCGGCGTTCAAGGCGTTCGCCGGGATCGAGCGCGACAAGCTCACGGTCACCCGGGGCGAAGACCGGCTGAGCGTCTTCGGCGAGGACGACCTGAACGACACGCGCTGCGCCGAGTGCGGCTCGCTGCTCTACTCCGTCGTCCGCGAGGGCGAGTGGGTGCACGTGGCGATGGGCTCGCTCGTGGACGACCCGGCGATCCGGCCGAGCGAGCACATCTACGTCGGCTCGAAGGCGCCCTGGTTCGAGATCACCGACGACCTGCCGCAGAACGACGAGCTCTAGGCGCGGTTCCGCAGGAGCAGCACGAGCAGCAGCAGGAGCAGCAAGAGGAAGAGAAACTTGCTGATGAAGATGCCGCCCAAGAGGGCGAGCAAGAGGATGATCAGGATCAGCGCAATGAGCATTCGGGCTCCGATCGTTCGTTGAC
>DATIOF010000040.1:0-3492 GCA_035473395.1 Gaiellaceae bacterium | reverse complement strand
GCCTCGCGGACGTGGTCGTTGCCGCGGAACGCGAAGGAGAGGTTCGAGATCCCGCCGGAGATGCGCGCGCCGGGGCAGCGCTCCTTGATCAGCGGGATCGCCTCGATGTAAGCCTTTGCAAAGCCTGCGTGCTCCTCGATCCCCGTGGCGACGGCGAGCACGTTCGGGTCGAAGACGATGTCCTCCGGCGCGTAGTCCAGCCGGTCGACGAGCAGCCGGTACGCGCGCTCGCAGATCTCGACCTTGCGCTCGACCGTGTCGGCCTGGCCCTGTTCGTCAAAGGCCATCACGATCACCGCGGCACCGAGCTCGCGCACGCGCCGCGCCTGGGCCAGGAACGACTCCTCACCCTCCTTCAGCGAGATCGAGTTCGCGATGCCCTTGCCCTGCACGCACTCGAGGCCGGCCTCGAGCACCTCGAAGCGCGAGCTGTCCACGACGATCGGGATCCGGGCGACCTCGGGCTCGGAAGCGATCAGCTTCAGGAACGTCGTCATCGCCTCGACCGCGTCCAGCAGGTCGGCGTCCATGTTGACGTCGAGCAGGTTCGCGCCGCCGCGCACCTGCTCGAGCGCGACCTCGACTGCGGAGCCGTAGTCGCCGGCCTCGACCAGCTCGCGGAAGCGCGACGAGCCGGTCACGTTCGTCCGCTCGCCGATCATCACGAAGCCGGTGTCCTCGCCGATCTCGAACGGCTCGAGGCCGCTGAAGCGCGGGCGCCTCGGCGGCTGCGGGATCGTCCGCGGCTCGAGGCCCTTCACGGCCGCGACGATCTTGGCGGTGTGCTCCGGCGTCGTGCCGCAACAGCCGCCGACGACGTTGAGGAAGCCCTCCTGCGCGAACTCGCCCAGGAGCGCGCTGGTCTCGCCGGGCTGCTCGTCGTAGAGGCCGAGCGCGTTGGGCAGGCCGGCGTTCGGGTGGCACGACACCCAGGTGGTCGCGGCGCGCGACAGCGACTCGATCACCGGCCGCATCTCGCGTGCCCCGATCGAGCAGTTGATCCCGACGATCAGCGGCTTGGCGCGCTCGATCGAGATCCAGAAGGCCTCGACCGTCTGGCCGGAAAGGTTGCGGCCGCTGCGGTCGATCGCCGTGAACGAGATCCAGAGCGGCAGCTCCGGCACGGCCTCGCGCGCGGCCGCGATGGCGGCCTTCGCGTTCAGCGTGTCGAAGATCGTCTCGATCAGGAGCAGGTCGACGCCGCCCTCCTGGAGCGCCAGCATCTGCTCGGCGTAGGAGGCGACGACGTCCTCGAAGCTCACCGCGCGATACGCCGGGTCCTCGACCTTCGGCGAGAGCGAGAGCGTCACGTTCAGCGGGCCGACGGAGCCTGCGACGAAGCCGCCGTGCTCGTCGGCAACCTTGCGCGCGAGGCGCGCGCCTTCGAGGTTCATGTCGCGCACCGACTCCTCGAGCGCGTAGTCGGCCTGGCCGATGCTCGTAGCGGTGAAGGTGTTCGTGGTCGCGATGTCCGCGCCGGCCTCGAAGTAGGCGCGGTGAACGCTCTCGACGATCTCCGACTGCGTCAGGTTGAGCAGGTCGGGATCGCCCTTCACGTCCCGCGGGTGGTCGCGGAAGCGCTCGCCCCGCCACTGCTCCTCGGTCAGCCCCCGGTTCTGGAGCAAGACGCCCCATGAGCCGTCGAGTACGGCGATCCGTTCGGCGAGGAGTGCTTCGAGTCTGTCGCGCGCGTTCTGCAAACCGTTCGGCTCCTTGCCCAAGGGCCACGAAAGCCGGTGCTCGCGGGGCTCTTTAGGCGTTTGGTAACCCGGTCGCCAAGCTGCCTTTCAAAGCTTTCCGGGTGCTATGAGCGTAGCAGCACTAGCCGGTTCGACCGGAAACCGAGAGCTGGTTCTCCGCGTGCCGGATGCGCTGTTCCAGCTGCCAGCGGTCGGCGTCCAATTCGCCCTTCTCCACACGCTCGAGCTCGGCGCGGGCCGTCTCGAGCTGCTCCTGGGCGCGCGCCGGGTCGATGTGCTTGGCGTCCACGGCGTCGTCGACGAGTGCGAGCGCGCGGTCCTGCTCGACCTTGAAGAAGCCGGGGCCCGTCGCGAACTCGACCACGTCGTCGGCCGCGCGGTTGCGGTAGATCCGCGTCGAGCCGGCCTTCAGCATCGCCACCAGCGGCGCATGCCGGGCGAGCACGCCGATCTCGCCGGCCTCGCCGGGCACGACGATCATCTCCACCTCGCCCTCGAACGCCGCGCCCTCGGGCGTGACGAGCGATACCTCGAACGTGGCCACTACTAGGCGGGAACTGGCTCGGGCTCTTCGGCCTTCTCGGGCTCAGGCTCGGGCTCTTCGGGAGCCTCGTCGCCGCGAGCCTTCGCGACGGCCTCGTCGATCGGGCCGACCATGTAGAAGGCCTGCTCGGAGAGGTCGTCGTGCTTGCCGTCCAGGATCGCCGCGAAGCCGGCGATCGTCTCCTCGAGCCGCACGAACTTGCCGGGCTGGCCCGTGAACGTCTCGGCGACGAACATCGGCTGCGACAGGAACCGCTCGATCTTGCGCGCGCGCTGGACGATCACCCGATCCTCGTCCGAGAGCTCGTCCATCCCGAGGATGGCGATGATGTCCTGCAGGTCCTTGTAGCGCTGCAGCACCTCCTGCACCCGCGTCGCCGTCTCGTAGTGCTCGTCCGAGACGATCCCGCGCTGGAGCGCGCGCGAGGTCGAGTCGAGCGGGTCGATCGCCGGGTAGATGCCCTTCTCCGAGATCGGACGCGAGAGCGTGATGAACGCGTCGAGGTGGGCGAAGGTGTTCGCCGGCGCCGGGTCGGTGAGGTCGTCGGCCGGCACGTAGATCGCCTGCACCGAGGTGACCGAGCCCTTGTCGGTCGAGGTGATGCGCTCCTGCAGCTGGCCCATCTCGGTCGCGAGCGTGGGCTGGTAACCGACGGCGCTCGGCATGCGGCCGAGCAGTGCCGAGACCTCGGAGCCCGCCTGCACGAAGCGGAAGATGTTGTCGATGAAGAGCAGCACGTCCCCGCCCTCGCCCTGGTCGCGGAAGTACTCGGCCATCGTCAGGCCCGTCAGCGCGACGCGCAGGCGCGCGCCCGGAGGCTCGTTCATCTGACCGAAGACGAGCGCCGTGTCGGCGAGCACGCCCGACTCGGTCATCTCAAGCCAGAGGTCGTTGCCCTCGCGCGTCCGCTCGCCCACGCCGGCGAACACCGAGTTGCCCTGATGCTCGCGCGCGACGCTCCGGATCAGCTCCTGGATCAGCACGGTCTTGCCGAGGCCGGCGCCGCCGAACAGGCCGACCTTGCCGCCGCGCACGAACGGCGCGACGAGGTCGATCACCTTGATGCCGGTCTCGAAGATCTCCATCGTCGGATGTAGCGCGTCGAAGGCCGGCGGGTCGCGGTGGATCGGCCAGCGCTCCGCGTCGGCGGCCAGCTCTGCGCCGTCGTCGATCGGATCGCCGAGCACGTTCCAGAGCCGGCCGAGCGTCTGCTTGCCGACCGGGACGGTGATGGGCGCGCCGGTGTCG
>DATIOF010000039.1:0-4690 GCA_035473395.1 Gaiellaceae bacterium | reverse complement strand
GCGTCGAGCGCGAGGGCCGCGCCTGCTACCTCTCGCAGGATCCGGGCCGCTACCTCGTCAAAGAGCGCGCCGACGAGGAGGTCGGGCTGGCCGTCGGGGGCGATCTCACCCGCGCCCGCGCGGCGCTGGCCCAGGTCGGGCACGCCGACTTCGAAGACCGTCATCCACGCGACCTCTCGAGCGGCGAGCGCGAGCGGCTCGCTCTCGCAGCGGTGCTGGTCGCGGAGCCGGACCTGCTCGTCCTGGACGAGCCGACCCGCGGCGTCGATCCTCCGCGCAAGGACGAGCTCGCCGCGCTGCTGCGCGCCCAGGCGCCCGGCCGGGCGACGCTCGTCGTCACCAACGACCTCGTCTTTGCGTCCGAGGTCGCCGACCGCGTCGTCTCGACCGCCCCTGAGCGGGAGCCTGCCCTTGCCTAGGGTCGCGGCTTTCGGAGCGCTCGCCGCGGCGGTCGCAGCTGCCACGTGGACGGCGCTCGTGCCCGCCGACGCCGCGCTGGCGCTGCTGCTCGTCGCGGGGGCGCTGATCGCTGCCGGCGTCGCCTGGCTCGAGAGCGGTCCGGGCTCGAGCAAGGAGCTCGTCCTGATCGCGACGCTCGCCGCCGCCGCGGCTGCGGGCCGAGTCCTGTTCGCCGCCGTCCCGAACGTGCAGCCGGTGACGGTCACCGCCGTTGTCGCGGGAGTCGCGCTCGGCCCACGAGCCGGCGCCTGCGTCGGAGCCCTCGCCGCGCTCGTCTCGAACTTCTACCTCGGGCAGGGCGCGTTCACCCCGTGGCAGATGCTGGCGTGGGGGGCATGCGGCCTGATCGGCGGGCTCGCCGCGCCGCTCCTGCGCCGCCGGGTGCCGCTCGCGCTCACCTGCTTCGCGCTCGGGTTCGCCTTCGACGCCTTCATGGACGTCTGGGAGTGGCTCAGCTTCTACCCGCACACCTGGCAGGCGTTCACGGCGCTGTACCTCCGAGGGATCTGGTTCGACGCGGCGCACGCGAGCGGAAACTTCCTGCTCGCCTTCGTCGCCGGGCCGGAGCTGCGGCGGCTGCTCGAGCGCTACGCCCGCCGGCTGAACGCGGAAGTGGTGTGGGCCTGAAGCTCGCGACGTTGGCGGTCGCTCTGGCCGCGACGCCGGCCGGGTTCCTGCAGGCGCACCAGGCGCCGAGCGGCGCCTTCGCCGAGGCCGGCGGCTCGCAGGGCCCGCTGCTGACCGCCTGGGCTGCGCTCGGGCTGCGCGCCGCGGGCGCGGACACCGGCAATGCGCTCGACTACCTCCAGGCGCACGAGGCCGGGCTCGCCCAGACAACGGATGTCGAGCTTGTCGCGCTCGCCGAGAGCGCACTCGGTGCCCGGCCGGCGAAGCTGATCGCGCGGATCCGCTCCGACCAGCGACCGGACGGCCGCATCGGCCCGAACGTCAACTCGACGATCTGGGGAATCCTCGCCCTACGCCAGGCGCGCCAGCCGGCTCCGCGCGCGTCCGTGCGCTTCGTGCTGCGCAGGCAGGCCCGGAGCGGGGGGTGGGCGTGGTACCTGAACGGCCGGCCGGACTCGAACGACACCGCGGCCGCGATCGAGGCGCTGCGCTCGGCGGGCGTGACCGGCGCCCCGATCCGCCGCGGCCTCGCGTACCTCCTGCGCCTGCGGAACCGCGACGGCGGCTTCGAGCTCACCCCCGGCCGCGGCTCGGACGCGCAGTCGACGGCCTGGGCCGTGCAGGCGTTCGTCGCGGCGGGACGAGCGGTGCCGAAGGGCTCGATCGCCTACCTGCGCGGCCTGCGCCGGCCCGACGGCAGCTTCCGCTACTCGAAGCAGTACGCGACCACGCCGGTCTGGGTCACGGCCCAGGTGCTGCCGGCGCTCGCGCGGAAGCCGTTTCCGATGCGCTGACCCAGCCCGTCTCGGGACGCGTGAGCCGGCCTTCGGCGACGAGGCGCTCGACCAGACCGTCCTCCCACCAGGCGAACCAGCGCGAGAGCTCTCGCTCGGGAGCGACGACGGCCGCCCGCACTGCGGCGACGACGAGCCCGGCGAGCCCGCCGTCCTCGGCACTCTCCGGGAAGCGCTGATCCCAGCGCGCGAGCTCGCTGGTGTGTCGGTGCGGATCCTCGTAGACGACGCTGTGGGCGACGAGCGCTCCGCAGCGCTCGAGCGGCGCCCGCAGCCGCTTCAGCTCTGCCGGCCCGAGTCCCAGCTCGAGCTGCAGGTCGCCGAGCTCGGACGGGCCGGCCTCGGCCAGGTGGCGCAGAAGCGGGTCGTCCGCGCGCCGCGCGAGCTCGGCGCGGCAGAGCGGATCGAGCAGCCGCGCCGTCTCGGGTGTGACGAGCAGGCTTTTGCCGCGGTGGATCGCCAGGATCGCGTAGCCGCGCGCGCCGAGCTCGCCGAACCAGGGGTACTTCGTGCGCGGCCACTGCCCGAACCCGGGCTTGTCCGGCGCGTACGGCTCCTCGTGACAGGCTCCGAAGAAGCTCGGCAGCGCGCTGTCGGCGGTTCGCGTCAGCAAGCCGCGGTCGAGCAGGAACGCCTCGGCCTCGTCGAGCGAGCCGAGCGCGCGGTCGGGCGTCAACCGGCACTCGAACGCCCGGCGTTCCTGGAGCTCGGCAAGGCTCATCTGGATCATTCTCCCCGCGCGGATCGCTGCTACCGTGGTTGGCGGTCGCCCGATCGGGGCATGAGTCGTGTGGCCCCCCGTAATGCGACCCCTTTCAACTCCACCTTCTGCGCCTGCGCGCGTCTCACCCTTCCAGGGGTTGGCGCTGCGGCGGCGAATTGCCGATGCCGTGAAGGTGAAGGTGGGGACGCGCAAGCTGGTGGTCGGTCTCGTTCTGGTCTCGATCGCCGGGACCGTGCTGCTGATGGCGCGCTCGGGGACGAAGGTCTTCCAGGCGGCCGCGACTCCCGACTGGCGCTACCTGCTTGCCGGGCTCGCGATCTGCGCCGCCGTGCAGCCGTTGCGCGCGCTGGCCTGGACGTCGACCGTGCGCTCGCCGGTCGGCTTCCGCGCGATGTACGCGGCCAGCTCGGTCGGCTCGTTCCTCGACACCGTTCTGCCCGGACGCATGGGTGAGGCCTCGAAGGTCGCCGTGCTCAAGGTGGCCGCCGGCCCCCGTTGGCCGGGGTTCTCGCGTGCGGGCGGGAGCCTGCTCTGCGCGCACCTGCTCGAGATGGTCGCCTTCGTGCTCGTCGGCGCCGCCTCCGCCTTCTTCCTGCCCGTTCCGGGCTGGGCGAGGATCACGATGCTCGTGGGCCTGCCGCTTGCCGCCGGTGGTCTCGTGGTCGTCTCGCTCCTGCACCACCGGGTCGGCCACCGCCTGCCCGTCGGCCTCGGCACGTTCCTGGCCGGCGCGGCTGCCCCGAAGCGAATCATGTTGCGGGCGGGCCTGATCCTCGTCGTGACCTGGGTAGCC
Source organism: Gaiellaceae bacterium (assembly GCA_035473395.1). Lineage (GTDB taxonomy): Bacteria > Actinomycetota > Thermoleophilia > Gaiellales > Gaiellaceae > AC-32. The sequence goes on along the minus strand of DATIOF010000039.1, from coordinate 1,293 downwards.
CGCTGGTTCGGCGTCCTCTTCCTGCTGCACGCGGTCGGCGTTCACGCCGGCGTCGGCGCGGCGCTGCTCTACATGGTCGTGACCGGGCTCGCGAACACGATGCCGTTCCTGCCCGGCAACGTCGGCCTCTACCAGGGCGCCGCCCTCGGCGCGTTGGCGATGGCCGGCCACGGTGGCACGACCGCCGCCGCCGCCTCGGTCTTCACGCCCGCTGCCGGCAGCCTCGCGACCGCGATGGCCGCGATGATCGGCCTCGCCTTCTACGGCCGCCGCCTCGGCGAGCTTCGTAGAGCCGCAGTCCGTTTCTAGCCGAGCTTCGACGGATCGGCGAGCTGGCCGTCCCGGCCGACGTAGCCGTCCTTCGCGCCCACGACGAGCATCACCAGGTCCTCGTCGCCGACGCTCGTGATCTGACGCGGCGTGGTCGACTCGACGTGGCAAAGCCCGCCGGGCCCGAGCTCGCGCGCCTCGCCGGGCAGCGCGAACCGCGCCCGGCCGGCGTGGACGAAGTAGAGCTCGTCCTGCTCCTCGTGAAAGTGCGGCCGAGCCTCGACGCCGGACGGGATGACGAGCACGTTCACGCCGAAGGCGGTCACGCCGAGCTCTTGGCGCACCTTGCGGAAGACGCCGTCGCCCAACTCGTCGATCGTCCCGAAGGCGTAGCCCACGCGAAGAGTTTCGCGGATCGGCATCGTCCCAGGAGCGACAGCGAAAAAGGAGCGCCTCTGTGCAGCAGACCGCAACTCACATCGGCAAGACGACCGAGCTCCGTGTCGTGCTGACGGTCGACGCCTTCGACCGGGCTCTCGGCTTCTACCGCGATGCGCTCGGACTCGAGCAGGTCGCGGATTGGAGCTCGGACGATGGACGGGTCGTCTTGCTCGAAGCCGGCCGGGCGACGTTGGAGCTCTTCGACGCGGCCCAGGCCGAGCATGTGGATTTCATCGAGGCGGGCCGGCGAGTTTCCGGCCCGGTGCGTCTCGCGGTTCAGGTCGATGAGCTCGATGAGACGGCTGGTCGCCTGATCGCGGCCGGCGCGGACCAGGTCGCCGATCCGGTCACCCCACCGTGGGGTGGTCGCAACGCACGCCTGCGGACACCGGACGGGCTACAGCTGACGCTGTTCACCGATTGAGTCTGGCGACGAAGGCTGGCGCCGCTAGCATCGGGCGATGGCCGTCGCCTCGCCTGAGCGCTACCTCGCCGACCTGAACCCGGCGCAGCGCGAGGCCGTGGTCACCACCGAGGGCCCGCTGCTCGTGGTCGCCGGCGCGGGCTCGGGCAAGACCCGCG
>DATIOF010000038.1:0-15555 GCA_035473395.1 Gaiellaceae bacterium | reverse complement strand
GCGTAGGCCGTGCGCGTGAAGCCGAAGGCGTGCTCGTAGAAGTAGGCCGACTGCTTGGCGTTGCCGACCCAGAGCTCGACGTGATCCCAACCGTCGAGCGGCATGAAGTCGGTGCTCACGAGTCGGATTGTACTCGTGCTGCTTGCGGGGAGGCCTCGTCGCCGACCGTCAGCGGGACGTCGTCGAACCCCTTGCGCAGCGGCGCCTCGCGCACCCAGAGGAGGGAGATCACGAACACCAGGGCGCAGAGGACGGCCGCGAGCAGGAACGCCGGCGTGATCGCATGGGCAAGCGCCGCGCGGCCTTCCGGCGGCAGCCGGTGGATCACCGCGCCCTGGCCGCTCACGCCCGGAGGCAGGCGCTGGTTGACGATCACGCCCATCAGCGTCACGCCGAGCGTCGCCCCGATCGAGCGCGAGAACTGGCTCAGCGCGGTCGCCGACCCCATCGCCGAGCGCGTGACCGAGTTCTGGATCGAGAGCACGAAGATCTGCATCATCAGCCCGAGCCCGACGCCCGCGATCACCATCGCCTTCGCGGCGTCGGCGTTGGTCGAGTTGACGCCGAGCCGCCAGAGCATCAGCTCGCCGAGCCCGAGCACGATCGGGCCGATCAGCGTGTTGGGGCGGTAGCGCCCCGTCCGCGAGACGATCTGGCCGGAGAGGAAGCTCGTCGTGACCGCGCCGAGTAGGAGCGGCGTCAGCACGACGCCCGAGGAGGTGGCCGACGTGCCGATCACGCCCTGCACGAAGAGCGGCACGTAGCTGATCGTCCCGAACATCGCCGCGCCGACGAGGAACAGGCACGACACGCTCGAGGCGACGGTCTGGTTGCGCAAGAGATCGAAGGGCAGGATCGGCTCGCGGACGCGCTTCTCGATCACGCCGAACGCCGTCAGCAGCGCGGCCGAGGCGACGAGCGCGCCGATCACCTGCTTCGAGCCCCACGGGTAATCGGTCCCGCCCCAGACGAGCCCGAGCAGCAGCGCCGTCGTCCCCAGCGCGAGCACCGCCGCGCCGAGCCAGTCGATCGAGTGCTCCTGCCGGGAGGCCCGCTTCGGCATCGTCACCGCGATCACCGCCATGGCCGCGATCCCGACCGGGACGTTGACGAAGAAGATCCAGCGCCACGACGCGTTGTCGACGATGAACCCGCCGATCAGCGGCCCGATGATCGAGGCGCCGGCGAAGACGGAGCCGATCAGCCCCTGGTACTTCCCGCGGTCGCGAGGCGGGACGATCATCCCGACCATCGCCAGCGTCAGCGGGAAGAGACCGCCGGCGCCCACGCCCTGGATGGCGCGGAAGATCACGAGCTGCACCATGTTCTGCGCCACGCCGCAGAGCACCGAGCCGACGAGGAAGATCGAGATCGCGATCATGAACAGCGGCTTGCGCCCGTGCGCGTCGCCGAGCTTCCCGTACAACGGCACCGTCACCGTCGAGCCGAGCACGTAGGCGGTGAAGACCCACGAGTACTGGCTGACCCCGCCGAGCTCGCCGACCACCGTGGGCAGGGCGGTGGCGACGATCGTCTGGTCGAGCGCCGCGAGCAGCAGCGCGACCATCAGGCCGGAGTAGATCGCGAGGATCCGGCCGATCGAGAAGCGGTAGCCCGGCGGCGTGCGCGCCAGGCGCTCGCGGATCGTCACGTCGGCACTGCCTCCGCTTGCGCGCGCATCGGGATCCGCGAGATCAGGATCGCGCAGGCGATCAGGAAGCCGCCCACGACCTGCAGGCGCCCGAGCGGCTCGTTCAGGATCAGCAGCGAGAAGACCGCGGCCAGGAACGGCTGCGCGTTCGCGAACACCGACGCGCGTGACGGCCCGACGCGGCTGATCCCGCCGAACCAGAGCAGGTTCGCGATCACGAGCGGGCCGACGACGGCGAATGCCAGCAGCAGCCAGATGGTCGCGGGCTGGTGGTAGTCCTGGCGCATGAGCTGGGGCAGGCCGACGAAGAACAGGGGAATCGTTCCGACCGTGAACGCGACCGCGCTGACGCGGACCGTCGAGTACCGGTGCAGGAGCGGCGAGACGCTCACCGTGTACCAGGCCCACGTCGCCGAGGCGGCGAAGCCGAGCAGGTCGCCCCACAGCTGCGCCGAGACGCCGGTGCCGGAGCCGAGCGCGACCAGGGCCGCGCCGGTGAAGGCGAGGGCGGCCGCCATCCAGAAGCGCGAGTTGAGCCGTTCGATCCCGAGCAGGCGCGCGAAGATCCCGGTCATCACCGGGAGCGTCCCGAACAGGAGCGCGACCGTCGTCGCGGTCGTCAGCTTGATCGCGTAGACGAACGAGAGCTGGTTGATGAAGATCCCGATGAGCGCTGCGCCCGCCAGGATGGCGAGGTCGCGGCCGCGCAACCTCAACGAGCGCTCGCGCCACCAGGCGATGGCCGCGAACACCACTGCGGCCGAGCCGAAGCGGAGCACGCCGTACGCGATCGGTTGGAAGCCATGCGAGATCACGTACTTGGTGACCGTGAAGTTGAGCGCCCAGAGAGTGACCGTCGCGAGCAGCATCAGGTCGGCTAGCTCGGGACGGCGCATCACCTCGAAACTACCCATTAGGCTTCTGCTCATGCCGGAGCCGACCACCGACCAGATCGACGCGCTCGTCGGGCCGGCGACGCCGCACTTCGCCTACCAGCTCCGCGCGCGCGTCGAGGAGCTCGTGCTCGAGCTGCCGGCCGACCATGAGGTGCGCCGCTACGCCGAGGAGAAGATGGAGCTGCTCGACCGGCTCGGGCATGCCTCGACCAAGGCGGCCGAGGGCCCGAAGGTGCGCCGCGACGTCCCGGGCTGGGAGGAGATTCCGAGCTCCGCGCCCGCCGACGAGCCGCTGCCGCGCCGGCAATGAGCTCGTTCGAAGGGGCGTCCGTGCTCGTCACGGGCGGTTCGCGCGGGATCGGCAGGGCGATCGCGCTGCGGTTCGCCGAGCAGGGCGCCGCGCGGGTGGCGATCGGGTACCTGCGAAACGACCGCGCGGCCGAGGAGACGGCCGAAGAGCTGCGCGCGGCCGGCGCCGAGCCGCTGCTCCTGCGCGGCAGCGTCGCCTCCGAGCGCGTCGCGGCCGAGGCCGCCGAGCTCGGCCCGTTCGACGTGCTCGTCCACAACGCGGCGACGGGTGTGATCAAGCCGGCGCTCGAGACCGAGGACAAGCACTGGGACTGGACGCTCAACGCCAACACGCGGGCGCTGCTCACCCTGGCGCGGGCGTGCGTCCCGCAGATGCCGGAAGGTGCCTCAATCGTCGGCGTCTCGAGCCTCGGCTCGATCCGCGTGATGGACAACTACACGCTCGTCGGGGTCTCGAAGGCCGCGCTCGAGGCGCTCGTGCGCTACCTTGCCGTCGAGCTGGCCCCGCGCAAGATTCGCGTCAACGCCGTCTCGGCGGGAGTCGTCGAGACGGGCGCGCTCGAGCATTTCCCGAACCGCGAGGAGATGCTCTCCTCGGGGCTTGCTCGAACTCCGGCTGGGCGGCTGGTCGAGCCCGGCGACATCGCGAACGCGGTCTCGTTCCTCTGCTCGCCCGAGGCCGCGATGGTGTGCGGCCACACGCTGATCGTCGACGGCGGCTTCTCGCTCCTGGCCTGATGGAACCGACCGACTCGAACCTGCGCGCCTGGGAGGAGGCGCACAAGCGGATCCGCCGCTCGTCGACGCGCGGCAGCCGCACGCTGCCGAAGCCGGTGCGCGAGCGGCTGCCGGACATCGGCGGCCGGCACGTGCTGCACCTCGCCTGCGGAGCGGGCCGCGAGACGGCGGCGCTGATGAGCCTCGGCGCGCTCGTCACCGGGGTGGACTCGTCCGAGGAGACGGTGAAGGCGGCGCGCAAGCGCCTGCCCGACGCGGCGCTCGTCACCGCCTCGCCCGAGGCGCTGCCGGTGGAACTGCGGCGAAAGCGCTTCGACGTCGTCTACCAGTCGTGGGGCGCGCTGGCCGAGATCCAGGACCTCGCCGCGTGGGCGGACGGGATCGCGTCGGCCCTGAAGAAGGGCGGGATCCTCTTCCTCTACGACGAGCACCCAGTCGCCGCGTGCCTCGACCAGATGCTGCACTGGCACGAGAGCTACTTCGAGACCTGGCCGCTCGGGCGGCTGATCCACGCGCTGGGCGGCGCCGGGCTCGCGCTCGAGCGGCTCGAGGAGCTCCCCGACCCGAACCGCTGGGGCCGCCGCGAGGTGCGCGTCCCCGGCGACCTGATCGTGGTCGCCCGGAAGCCCTGAGCCCGGCTCAGGACCCGCCGTTGCGACCGGGGAGCAATCGCCCGACCGTGTCTGCGGCGATGTAGCCGGCGAGCTTCGGGTTCTCCTGCAGGCGCCGCAGCGAGTACGCGTACCAGTGGCGGCCGAACGGCGTGTAGATCCGCAGGCGATGGCCGCCGCGGACGAGGTCGTCGCCAAGCGCGGGCCGCACCCCGAGCAGCATCTGGAACTCGTACTCCTCGCGACCGAGCCCGCGGGCGGCGACGAGCCGCTGCCCTTGCTCGAGCAGCCACTCGTCGTGCGTGGCGATCCCGACGTAGCAGCCCAGCCCGAGCAGCTCCTCGAGCGTCTGCACGAAGCTGGCGCGGATCGAGTCGAAGTCGCGGTAGGCGATCTCGGCCGGCTCGAGGTAGATGCCCTTGCACAGGCGCACGTTCGGCCGCAGATCGGCGAGCTCGGCCAGGTCGGGCAGCGTTCGCTTCAGCCGTGCCTGGAGGACGATCCCGACGTGCTCGAACCCGGTGTCGCGCAGCTCGCGGTACGCCCGCAGCGTGTCGTCGGTTGTCGACGAATCCTCCATGTCGATCCGGACGAAGTTCCCGCGGTGTGCGGCGTCGCTCACGACCTCCTGCAGATTCGAGCGGAAGAGGTCGTAGCCCAGGTTCAGGCCGAGCGCGGTCGGCTTGACGCTGACGTTCGAGTCGAGCCGACCGCGCTCGATCGCCTCGAATGCCTCCCGGTACGCCGCGGCGATCGCGCGCGCCTCGTCCGGCTCGGCGATCTCTTCGCCGAGCACGTCGATCGTCGCCAGCTTCCCCTCGTCGTTCAGGCGGCGCACGAGCCGCAGCGCGTCGTCGAGCTCCTCTCCGGCGATGTAGCGCCCGGAGATCTTGCGCACGACCGGCCTGGGCACGGCCGGAAGCAGACGAACGATCGCAGCGTCGACCAGGCTCACGGGCCCGAGTCTAGGACGGTTTCTGCTCGCGCCGCTCGAACTCGCGCATCAGGCGGCGCAGGAGCGCGTTCAGCTCCTGCTTCTCCTTCGCGCTGAGCGCCGCCGCCACCAGCGATTCCTTCTCTGCCTGCGCGCTGACCGACTGCTCCCAGGCGGTGCGGCCCGCGTCGGTGAGCTCGACCAGGACGCCCCGGCGATCGTCGGGGTCGGGCAGGCGCCGGACGAGGCCCGCCTGCTCGAGCCGGTCGAGCCGGTTCGTCATCGCGCCGCTCGAGAGGTCGGCCCGCTTGGCCAGCTGCCCGACAGGCTTGCGGTGCGGCGGCCCTGCGAGCTGCAGGTGACCGAGCGCCTTCCACTCGCCGTCGGTGAGGCCGAAGTCCGACAGCGTCTCGTCGAGCATGCGGCTGAACCGCCGCCGCAGCCCGTTGATCCGGTCGACGATGCCCTCGACCTCGAGATCGACGGCGCCCGGGAGCTGAGTCTCCTCGAGCCAACGGTCGACGTGGTCGCGCTCGTCGCTCACGGGCGGATTCTGATCGAAAGAAGTCTTGACGTCAAGATATTTGAAGTGTAACGTTCTGTTTCGAGATCGAGATACTTTAGCTCGAAAGGAGCCACCCGGATGATCGAGCACGAGATCCACGCAGACGCCGCCCGCGAACGGGTGGCTCGACTGAGCAGCGACTGGTCCCCGGTCTCGGAGCCGCGCCGACGCGTTCGCCTGACGCTCGGCCGCTGGCTGATCGGGGCCGGTCGCCGGCTCGCTTCGGAGCCGGGCTCAGGTCTCGCGCATGAAGCCCTGCCGCGCTGCTGACTGAGGCGTCGCTTGCGATGCCGCCTAGAGGCTGTGGCGGCTCTGCCGCCGCAGCCGTCTAACGCCGCTCAGCCTTGCCCTTCGCGCATGAATCCCTGTCGCGCGGCACTGACCAGCGCGACGGCTTCAGGGAAGAGCACGCGCATTGCGTCACGCAGAGCGGCGGACTGCTCCTCGGCGCTGCCGCTGGCCTGAACCTGCTGCAACGCGGCGGAGGTCAGCTCGACCGCGGTGTTCAGTGTCAGCGTCGCGAACTGCTCGCGCTGGGCCTCCTGGACGCTCTCGGCCTGCTGCTCCGCGAACTCGCGCAGGCTCCGCATCAGGTCTTCGGGATCGCCGCCGAACGGGAATCCTTCCATGCGGCCAGCCTAGCTCAGCGGCCTCTTGTAGCCGCGCTCGACGTCGCGGAGGAGCTCCTCGACGGTGCCGGCGGCACCCTTGATCGCCTCGGCCACCTCGGGGCCGGCGTCCGCGCCGAGCTCGTCGAGGAGGGCCGGGCTTGCCACCCGCGCCGAGTCGGGCTCGACGCCGGAGGCCTCCTCCGCCACCTCGCAGAGCGCGGCGATCGAGACCGCGTCGCGGACGAGCTCCCGGTCCGCGACCGGAACGCCGGTCGCGTCGAGCACGAGCCAGCTCGTCGAGTCCTCGCTTCCGTAGGCGCACACGTAGAGCCGAAACCCGCTCGCCGGCTCGGTTGGGACGATGCCCGCGACGTCTTCGCCCTCCTCGGCGTAGACGGCCGCTCGCTCGGCGATGCGCCTCAGGTCCTGTTCGAGTCCCACACGGCGAGCTTAGACTCGGCGCGTGCCCGGCACTCGCACGGAGCTCGCCCGTGGCCTCTTCGCCCCACTCGGGCCGACCTACGACCGCTACGCGAACGTGCTCTCGTTCGGCCAGGATCCGCGCTGGCGGCGGTTCCTCGTCTCGCGTCTGCCGGTCGGCCCTGACGACACCGTGCTCGACGTCGCCTGCGGAACCGGGGCTGTCGCGCTCGAGCTCGTCGATCAGAAGGGCTGCTCGGTGGTCGGCGTCGACCAGAGCCCCGAAATGCTGGCCGAGGCGCGGCGGCGGGTCGGAGAGCGCCTGAGACTCGTCGAGGCTTCCGCCGAGCAGCTGCCCTTCGACGACGCGTCGTTCGACGGGCTGACCGCGGCCTACCTGCTGCGCTACCTGAACGACCTCCCCGCCGGCCTGCGCGAGCTCGCGCGCGTGTTACGGCCCGGCGCGACCGCCGCGCTGCTCGACTTCGGCGTCCCGCCGAGCCCGGTCGCGCGCACCGCGTGGGATCTCTGGGTCGATGTCGGCCTGCCCCTCGCCGGCCGCTCGATCTCGCCGGGCTGGCACGAGGTCGGGCGCTTCCTGGGCGGCAGCATCCGCGACTTCGACGAGCGCTGGCCGGTGCCTCGGCTGCTCACCACGCTGCGTGAGTCCGGCTTCGAGGACGTGCAGGCACGCCGCCTCAGCCTCGGCGGCTGCACCGTCCTCTGGGGTCGACGGGCGTGACCGAGGCCAGGCCGGCCTTCTACGCGCTCGCCCCGGGCGGCTGGCGCGACTACGTCACGCTGCTGCACCCGCCCTATACCGCCTGGCACCTGAGCTACGTCGTGATCGGCGCCTGCCTCGCGCCGCACCTGTACCAGGGCAGGCTCGCGGCCGCGGTGCTTGCGTTCTTCCTCGGCCTCGGCATCTCGGCGCATGCCCTGGACGAGCTGAACGGCCGGCCGCTGCAGACGAAGATTCCCGAGGGCGTGCTCGTCGGCCTGACCATCGTGCCGCTGGCGATCGCGGTCGGGATCGGGATTGCCGGCGCGCTCGCCTTCAACGGCTGGCTGCTGGTTTTCGTGGCGACCGGGCTCGCGCTCGTGCCGGTCTACAACCTCGAGCTGTTCGGCGGGGTGATCCACAACGGTGCCGGCTTCGCGCTCGCCTGGGGCGCCTTCCCGCTGCTGACGGGCTACTTCGTCTGCGCGGGGACGATCACCTGGACAGCGCTGCTCGCGGCCGCGTACGCCACGCTGACGAGCTACGCCCAGCGCGTGCTCTCGACGCCCGTGCGGCACCTTCGCCGCCGCGTCGCGGCGGTGGGCGGGACGATCGAGCTGCGCGACGGCAGCCGCGAGCCGATCACGCACGAGACGCTGACGGCCGCGCCCGAGCGCGCGCTGAAGGTGCTGGCGGCCGCGAACGTCGCTCTCGCGGCAGCACTGCTGGTGTTCAGGCTGGCGTAGCATGCCGCCCGTGCGTGCGGAGATCCTCGAGCTCGTCTTCGCCGGAGCGGTCGTGGTGGTCTTCGCCTCGGGCGTCGCGGCGGTCTTCGGCCGCGTTTCGCGAAGGACATTGGTTGCGCTCGCCGCGGTTGTCGGCGCAGCGGCGGCCGTCGCCTGGATCTCGTTCGCGCTGAAGCCCTCGAGAGAGGTCGCCGTGGCGGCGGGCGGGCTGACCGTGTGCGCCGCGCTCCAGCTCGGCGTGATCTTCCTCGGACGACTGGTCGCTCGAGCCGCCCAGGTCGACCGACGGCTCGCCGACGCCGAGGCTCGCTTCGACGCGCTCGTCTCGACCGAGGTCGAGGCCCGCGCCGCCGAGCTCGAGCGCACGCTCTCGCGCGCCCGGGCCGACTCGCTCTCGAAGCTCGTCGCCGAGGAGCGGAAGATCGGCGAGACACGGCGCGCCGCCCTCGCCGAGCAGGAGCGAGCGGCCGGCGCGGATTTGAGCGAAGCGCTCGCCAACGTCGAGCGGCGCGTCGCCCAACGGATCGCCGAGCTGAACGCCGATCTCGACCGAACCGAGCGCGGCCTCACCTCGCAGCTCGCGACGCTGGCGCAGCGGCAGCAGCAGCTGATGGCCGAGGCCAAGTCGCGGCTCGAGCTCGACACCGAGCGTCTGGACGCCGCGAGCGAGGCACAGCGAGAACGGCTGAGCGCGCTGGAGACGCAGTTCTCCCGGGCCGCGGACGAGCTCTCGCAGTCCTCGCAAGAAGAGCTGGAAGGGCAGGAGCGCGAGCGGCGCCGGGCGCTCCACGAGGTGGCCGAGCGGCTCCGTCAGCGCGAGCGCGAGCTGCGCGAGCGCATCGCCGCCGAGGAGGCCGAGGCGATCCAGCGCATCCAGGCAGGCTTTTCCGACACCGAGCGCCGCCAGCTCGACCAGCTGAAGCGCGTCGTCGAGCGGACCTCCGACAGCTTCTCCGAGGCCATCTCGAAGCAGTTCGCCGACGCGATCCGGCGGGCACGCGACGACGCCGCACAGCGGCTCTCCCGCGAGCTCGACCGCGCCGTCAACCACTTCGCCAAGGAGGCACAGGGCGTCCTGGCCGAGCGGCTCGCGCACGTCGCCGACGCGGGCGGCCAGCGACTCGAACGCAGGCTCTCCGAGATCGGCTCGAGCCTCGAGCGCGAGCGCGACGAGCTGGTCGGCGAGCTCCAGCGCCGCGTCAGCGACGCCGAGCTGGAGCTGCGCTCGAAGGTGCAGGCGCTGACAGCGGACGCGGAGGCCGAGCGGACGGTTCTGAACGCACGACTCCAGGATCTACAGCGCCGAATCGACGAGGCGCTCTCCGACGCGGGCTCGCGCCTCACCCCCACGTTTCGGGACTGAGGCGACAGCCGACAAACTTCCGCAGGGAGGGTTCGTCTAGGAGAAAGCGAACTACCCGGACGCCGATGACGCAGATCGCCGAGACACCCAGGGACGAACAGGCGAAAGTCGAGAGCTGGCGCCTGCACGTGTTGATGGAGGCCGGCTTCCCGCTCCCGCTGGCCGAGAAGGTCGCTCACAGCGACGCCGACCTGCACCACGCGGTCGACCTGCTGCGTCAGGGCTGCTCGCCCGAGACGGCCGCCGAAATCCTCATCTAGAGACCGCGCCGTATCCTGGCCTCGTGAAGGTCGAGGCGATCGAGTACGGCGACCGCAAGGTCTACTCCGTCGGCGCCTTCAACCGGGGCGTCTCGTCCTGGCTGCAGCGGCTGCCGACGGTCTGGGTCGAGGGTGAGGTCACCGAGCTTCGCCGCTCCGACCGCTGGGCGAGCGTCTTCTTCACGCTCAAGGACCCGCAGGACGGCTCCTGCCTCGGCGTCTCGATGGCGCGGGGGCAGTTCGACGCGCTGCGGCTCGAGCTCGCCGACGGCGACCGCGTGCACGCCTACGGCCGCCCGGAGCTGTTCGAGGCTCGCGGCGAGTTCCGGCTCCGCGCCCTCTCGCTGGAGCGCTTCGGCCTGGGCGACCATCTCGCAGCGCTCGAGCGGCTGAAGACGAAGCTCGCCGCCGAAGGCCTCTTCGCGGCCGAGCGCAAGCGCCTGCTGCCGCTGCTGCCCGCGCGGATCGGCCTCGTCACCGGCAACGACGCCGCTGCCAAGCGCGACGTCCTGACCGCGGTCACGACCCGCTTCCCGCCGGCGAACGTGCTGGTCGCGGAGACCTACGTTCAGGGCCCGCGCGCCGCCGGCGCGGTCGTCGAGGCGCTGCGCGCGCTCTGCCGAGAAGGCGTCGACGTGATCGTCGTGGCCCGCGGCGGCGGGAGCTTCGAGGATCTGCTGCCTTTCAGCGACGAACGGCTCGTGCGCGCGATCGCCGACTGCCCGGTGCCGGTCGTCAGCGCTGTCGGCCACGAGCAGGACACGCCGCTCTGCGACCTCGCCGCCGACATGCGCGCCTCGACCCCGAGCGTGGCCGGCCGGCTCGTCGTCCCCGACCTGGCGCAGCTGCTGGAGCGGCTCGACCGTTCACGCGCCGGCCTGGAGCGAGGCGCGCGCAGGAGCCTCGAGCGCGAGCGCCGGCGGCTGGACGGCACCCACGAGCGGCTGGGTCGCGCGCCGCGCCTGCTGCTCGAGCGCCGTCGCGCGAAGCTCGAGCAGAGCGCCGGACGCCTGCGTGCTCTGAGCCCCAAGGGGACGCTCGAGCGCGGCTACGCGATCGTCCGCGCCGGCGAACAGATCGTCCGCAGAGGCGGAACGGTCAAGCCGGGCGAGCTCGTGGACGTCGAGCTGGCCGAGGGCGGGTTCGGCGCCCGCGTGGAGGAGACGCGATGACCTTCGAGGAGGCCCAGCGGGAGCTCGAGCAGATCGTGCTGCGGCTCGAGAGCGGCGAAGCGCCGCTGGACGAGGCGCTCAAGCTCTGGGAGCGCGGCGAGGAGCTGTACCGCTTCTGCAAGGAGCGGCTCGACACCGCCGAGGGCAAGATCGAGGAGCTGGCAAGCCGCGCGGAGGCCGCAAAGCCTTAGAATCGGGCCGTGGCCGAAGCACCAGTCGAGCTTCTCGAGCGCGTTCCGCTGTTCGCCGACTTCGATCACGGCGATCTCGAGCGACTCTCGCGCTCGTTCAAGGAGCGCACGTTCGAGGCCGGGAGCCACGTCGTCGACGAAGGCAAGACCGGCGCGGGCTTCTTCGTGATCGAGAGCGGCGAGGCGTCCGTCTCGGTTCACGGGGGCGAGCGGGCCAAGCTAGGCCCCGGCGACTACTTCGGCGAGATCGCGCTGATCGACGAGGGCGCCAGGAGCGCCACGGTCACCGCCGACAGCGAGCTCCGCTGCTACGGGCTCACGTCCTGGGAGTTCCGGCCCCTCGTGGAGGGAAACGCCGGAATCGCGTGGAAGCTCCTGGAGACGATGGCGAAGCGGCTGCGCGCAGCACAGAGCTGACCACGGCCGAGGTCAGCGACGCCGCACTCGTCGCTCGCTGCCGCGTGGGCGACGACGACGCCTGGCGCGAGCTCGTCGAGCGTTTCTCGCGCTACGTCTATGCGATCGCCGTGCAGGGCTTCCGCCTTGGTCAGCAGGACGCGGAGGACGTCTTCCAGGACGTCTTCGCCCGCGTCTACGAGCGGCTCGCGTCGCTCCGCGACGACGAGGCGGTGCGGCCCTGGATCGCCCAGCTGACGCGCAGGGTCTGCATCGACCGGCTCCGCTCGGGGGCGCGCGAGTCGGACGCCGACCTCGACGAGCTGCCCGAGCTTCCGGCCGAGGACACGCTGACCGCGCTCGAGGAGGCTTTCGACGTGCACGAGGCGATGGCCGGGCTGCCCGAGAACTGCCAGGTGATCCTCGACCGCTTCTTCGCCCAGGACGAGAGCTACCGGACGATCGGCGACACGCTCGGGCTCCCCGCCGGCACGATCGCGAGCCGGATCTCCCGGTGCCTCGACAAGCTGCGCGACCTATTCGACGGAAGAAATCCCCCGCCCGCTCCGTCCGGTGGACAGGTGACGTGATGAGCAATTACGACCATGAAAACCTTTCACGGCTGATCGGGATGCTTCCCCCGGCTCCCGAGGCCTGGGTGCAGGCGGCGCAAGAGCTGCCGGCCGCGAGGCGCGGGCTCGACCAGCTCGTGGCCCGGGCCGAGGCCGACGCGGCCTTCCGCGCCGAGGTGCTCGCCGATCTCGAGCGCGCCCTGCAGGCCGAGGGCGTCGAGCCGCAGCCGCGCGTGGTCGAAGAGCTCCGCCGCCTCCTCGCGGACGACTAGCCCGTACGATCAACGGGTGAGCGAGCCCGCCGACCTTCCGGCCTGGAGCCTGCCCGCCGGGGCGGGCGAGCGCATCTCGATCGGCGTCGACTGGCCCGAGCAGGTCACGCGCGACTGGGCCTTCGGCGACGCCACCGGCAAGGGCGTCCGGGTCTGCATCCTCGACAGCGGGATCGAGGCGGGCCATCCGCAGGTCGGCTCGGTTCAGGGCGCGGTCGCGTTCCACCGCGCTGAGGACGAGGAGATCGAGCGCGTGGACGACACCGAGGGTGACCTCTGCGGCCACGGCACGGCCTGCGCGGGGATCGTCCGCAGCCTCGCGCCCGAATGCGACCTCTACAGCGCGCGCGTCCTCGGAGCCGGGTTCAAGGGCAGCGGCCCGGTGCTGCTCGAGGGCCTGCGCTGGGCGGTCGACGAGGGCTTCGACGTGATCAACATGAGCCTCTCGACGACGAAGCGCCAGTTCGCCGAGCTGCTGCACGAGCTCGCCGACAAGGCGTACTTCAACAACACGGTGCTCGTCGCGTCGGCGCACAACATGCCGGTCGAGAGCTACCCGTGGCGGTTCTCCTCGGTGATCTCGGTCGGCAGCCACGAGGAGGCCGACCCGATGACGTTCTTCTACAACCCCTCGCCCCCGGTCGAGTTCTTCGCACGCGGGGTGGGCGTCGAGATCGCGTGGCTCGGCGGCGGCACGATCCTCTCGACCGGGAACAGCTTCGCTACGCCGCACATGAGCGGGATCTGCGCGCTCGTCCTCTCGAAGCACCCCGAGCTGACGCCGTTTCAGCTCAAGAGCGTGCTCTACCTGACCGCCAACAACGTGGGAGGAGGAAGATGAGCGACCTGCGAGCCGCAGTCGCGGCGGGCGCCCTCGGCTCCGAGGAGAGCTATCGGGAGCTGCTGCAGTCGATCGTGGAGGTGGCGCGCGCGATCTTCGGCGCCCGCGCCTCGTCGGTGTTCCTGCACGACGACGAGACGGACGAGCTGGTGTTCGAGGCGGTCGCCGGCGAAGGCGCCGGCGAGCTCGTCGGCCAGCGCTTCCCCTCGAGCACGGGAATCGCCGGCTGGGTGCTCGTCACCCGCCAGCCGCTCGTGGTGGACGAGCTCGACAAGGACCCGCGCTTCGCGCGCGAGGCCGCGGAGTCGACCGGGTTCGTGCCGAAGGGCCTGATGGCCGCGCCGCTCCTGCACGAGGACCGGGCGCTCGGGGTGCTCGAGGTGCTCGACCGGCCGCAGCAATCCGCCTTCTCACTGGCGGAGATGGAGCTGCTCGGCCTCTTCGCCAACGAGGCCGCGATCGCCCTCGACCTGCTGCAGAAAGCGCGCTCGGCGCGGACGGTGCTGGAGGAGGAAGGCGGCGACGCCGCCGCCCTGGCCCGCTTCGCCGCGCGCCTCGACGAGGCCGAGCCGGACAAGCGCGAGGCGGCGCTGCAGCTGCTCGACGCGCTCGGGAAGCTCTTGCGGGAACGATAAGAGGGAGCCTCTCGGCTCCCTCTTAGTTGGGCTGAGCTCGAAGCCCGAGCGTCTAGAGCTTGTTCATGCCCTTGTTCGGGGCCTGCTTGTGCATGTGACCCTCGACGTCGTCGCCCTCGTCGTTGGCCAGCTTGTGAGTGCCCTTATGCGAATGCTTGTGCATATGGCCCTCGACGTCGTTCTCTTCCTCGCGGCCCTTATGCGAGCCCTTGTGCGAATGACCCTCGACGTCTTCGTCGATCCTGGTCTCGCGGTCCTGATCCTCCATCGAACTTCCTCCTTCTTCGAACTTCCGGAACCTGATCACCTGACGGAGTTCGCTCCCGAAATCTTCCACGGGAACTTCAAAAACGCAATCGGCCCTGCCATTCTCCGCGGGTGGAGCGGCTGAAAGAGCACCTGCGCGAGTCTCGCCGCGCCCTGCGGGCAGTGTTTCACAACCGCGCGCTACGGCAGCTTCAGCTCGCCTGGGCAGGCTCGATCATCGGCACGTGGGCCTACGCGGTTGCGCTCGTCGTCTTCGCCTACAACCACGGCGGCGCCTCGGCGGTCGGCCTGATCGCGCTGATTCGCTGGCTGCCGGCCGCGGTCGTCTCGCCGTTCACCGCGATCCTGGGCGATCGCTACCCGCGGGTGCCGGTGATGCTCGCTTCCGACCTGCTGCGCGCGGTCGGGCTCGCGGTGATGTCCGTCTGCGTGCTCACGAACGCGCCAATCGGCGTCGTCTATTTGCTGGCCGGGACGGTCGCCGTGATCAACACGGCCTTCCAGCCGGCCCAGGCCGCGCTGCTGCCCTCGCTGGCGAAGACACCCGAGGAGCTGACCGCCGCGAACGTCAGCTCGGGCACGATCGAGAGCCTCGGCTTCTGCGTCGGGCCCGCGCTCGGCGGCCTGCTGCTCGCGGTGTCGAGCGTCTGGGTCGTTTTCGCGTTCACGGCTGCGCTCTTCCTCTGGTCGGCGCTGATGCTGGCCCCGCTGCTGCGCACCACCGAGCCGCCGCTGAGCCACGAGCGGCCGCACCTGGCGGAAGAGGCGACGGCGGGCTTCCGCGCGATCGCGCACGACCCCAGGCTGCGTCTCGTCGTCGGCCTGTTCTCGGCGCAGACGCTCGTCAACGGGGCCTTCGGCGTGCTGATCGCCGTCTCGGCGCTCCAGCTGCTCGACCTCGGCGAGGGCGGTGTCGGCTATCTCAACGCGGCCGTCGGTGTCGGCGGGGTGATCGGCGGTCTCGTCTCGCTGGGGCTCGTCGGCCACCGGCGGCTCGCGACGACCTTTGGGATCGCCGTCGCCGGGACAGGCGGCCCGTTGCTGCTGCTCGGCGGGATTCCGACCACCGCCGCCGCGCTCGTCGCGTTCGCGCTGATCGGCTTCGCCAACATCATCTGCGACGTCAGCGGCTTCACGATCCTGCAGCGCGGGACTCCGAGCGAGGTGCTCGCGCGCGTGTTCGGCGTCCTGCACAGCCTCTTCTACGCGACCGTCGCGCTCGGGGCGGTGCTCGCGCCGCCGCTGATCCACTGGCTCGGCGTCCGCTGGACGCTCGTGATCGTGGGCTCGCTGCTGCCGATCCTGGCCGTGCTCACCCGCGCGAGCCTCGTGCGCATCGACGTCGAGCCGGGCGACCCCCGGCGGCTGGCGCTGCTGGAGGCGA
>DATIOF010000037.1:0-3247 GCA_035473395.1 Gaiellaceae bacterium | reverse complement strand
CCAACGGCGAGGGCGCTGCGAAGACGCAGGTGATCCTCTCCCAGCGCGGCGAGATCGAGGAGCAGAAGGTCGTCTACCGGCTCGAGCTCGGCCCGCGCGAGAGCTGGGAGCTGCGCCTCGACATCCTCGCCTCGATCGACGCCGAGCCGGGCAAGATCCTGCACGAGCTCCGCCGCGGCCGGGCCGCGGAAACGTGGTTCGGTACCTACTACGGCACGGCCGACGCGACGCCGCTCTACCTGATCCTGCTCTCCGAGCTCTGGCGCTGGAGCGCCGATCCGACGGTCGTCGAGCGGCTGCGGGAGCCTGCGCTCGCCGCGCTGCGCTGGATCGACGGGTACGGCGACCGTGACGGCGACGGCTTCGTCGAGTACGAGCGGCGGACGCCGCGCGGGCTCGAGAACCAGTCGTGGAAGGACTCGGGCGACTCCCAGCGCTTCCGCGACGGCCGCTTTGCCGCGACGCCGATCGCACCGGTCGAGGTGCAGGGCTACGTCTACGACGCGAAGCTGCGCACCGCCGAGCTGGCGCGCGAGGTCTGGCGTGACCGGCCGCTCGCCGAGCGGCTGGAGCGCGAGGCGGAGGAGCTGAAGCGAACCTTCAACGAGCGCTTCTGGACCGACGCGCGCGGCGGCTACTACGTGCTCGCGCTCGACGGCGAGAAGCGGCAGGTCGACTCGCTCTGCTCGAACATCGGCCACCTGCTCTGGAGCGGGATCGTGCCTAGGGAGCGCGTCGACGTGGTCGTCGACCAGCTGATGGGCGAAGAGCTCTGGTCGGGCTGGGGCGTGCGGACGATGTCGAGCGGCGACGCGGGCTACAACCCGCTCTCGTACCACAACGGCACGGTCTGGCCCCACGACAACTCCCTGATCGCGCACGGGCTCGGCCTGCACAACCGCTGGCCCGAGGCGCAGCGGATCGTGCGCCGGATGCTGACCGCCGGCTCGTACTTCGGCTACCAGCTGCCCGAGGTGTTCGCTGGCCTGCCGCGCGAGGAGACGCCGTTCCCGATCGCCTACCCGACCGCCGCGCGGCCGCAGGCCTGGGCGGCCGGCACGCCGGTGCTGCTGCTGCAGGTGCTGCTCGGCCTCCAGCCCGACCGGCGGCGTGGCCAGCTGGTCACGCGAGCGCCCGAGGAACTGCCGTCGTGGGCCGGCCGCTCGCTACGCCTGACCGGGATCCGTGCGTTCGACCGAGCCTGGGACGTGCGCGTCGAGCACGGGCACGTCACAGTGGATCAGGCCTGAGGCGTCGCTTGCGATGCCGATCTCAGGACGCGTGAGCTCTGCTCGTGCGTCCGTCTGAAATGACCGGTCGATGCCGCCCTCCGCTAAAAGGTCACGTATGAGAATCGCAATTCTGGGTCCGCCCTGGTTCCCGGTGCCGCCGACCGGCTACGGCGGGATCGAGTGGATCGTCTCGCTGCTCGCCGACGGGCTCGCGAAGGACGGGCACGACGTGACGCTCTTCGCGTCCGGCGACTCGCGTACCAAGGCCAAGCTGGCCTGGGTCTACGAGCACGCGCCGAGCGACCAGATCGGGCGCTCGCTGCCCGACCTGCGGCACACGCTCTTCGCCTACGAACGTGCGGGCGACTTCGACGTGATCAACGACCACACCGGTCACGTCGGCGCGGTGCTCGGCGGCCTCGTCGAGACGCCGGTCGTGCACACGGTTCACGGGCCGCTCGACGGAGAGCCGGGCGAGGTCTACGAGTCGATCGGCCGGGTGGCCCCGCAGGTCGGCCTGATCTCGCTCTCCCTCAACCAGCGCCGGCCCCGGCCGGACCTGAACTGGGTCGCGAATATTCCGAACGCGCTCGACCTCGAGCACTACCCGTGCCAGCCGCACAAGGGCGACTACCTGCTCTACGTCGGGCGCATGAACCACGAGAAGGGCGCCCATCGCGCGGTCGCGGTGGCGATGGAGCTCGGCCTGCCGCTGAAGCTCGCCGGCAAGGTGCGGGAGCCGAAGGAGAAGGAGTACTTCGCCGAGTTCATCGAGCCGCACCTCGGCAACGGGATCGAGTTCCTCGGCGAGGTCAACCACGGCACGAAGGTCGAGCTGCTGCAGAACGCCCGGGCGACACTCTTCCCGATCGAGTGGGAGGAGCCGTTCGGCCTGGTGATGATCGAGTCGATGGCCTGCGGCACGCCCGTGATCGCGACCCGGCACGGCGCCGTCCCCGAGGTGATCGAGGAGGACGGCCGCGGCGGGATCGTGGTCGACTCCTGGCGCGACATCCCGGACGCGCTCGAACAGGCGGACGAGATCGACCCACGTGAGGCCCGCCGCTACGCCGAGGAACGCTTCGCGCCCGAGCGCATGGTCGGCGACTATGTCCGCGCCTACGAAGCAGCGATCGCCGAGAGGTAGTTCGGCCGCACGTACTGCGGCTCGAAGCCTGCCCGGAGGATGTTGCGGTAGGAGGCGTTCGGCTGCCCGTCGACCGGCTCACCCGTCTCGGTCACGACGAGCTCGCAGCCGGCCGCCGCCGCAGCTGCGATCCGCGCGGCGAGCAGGGCGCTCTGCCCGCCCTTGCCGCGGTACTCCGGAACGGTCGCGCCGATCCCGACCCAGCCGACCTTGCCGGTGACGTACAGCGCGCCCGCGGCAGCCGGAGCGTCGCCGTCGAAGGCGGCGAAGCACTGCCAGCCGTCGCGCGCGGCCAGGAGCCGGAGCCAGTCGGCGAAGAACGGCGGGACGCCGAAGCCGCGCGTCGCGGCCTCCGCGAAGGCGTCGCCGGTCTCGTCCAGCTCGACGCGCAGGTCGGTCGCCGCCTCGGGCGGCGCGGCCGTCGGCCGGCTGAACTTCGTCCACCCTCGCTCGGGCGCGAGCCCACGGGCCGCGAGCCGGTCGCCGAGGTCGGGCGGCCCCGCCTCGGGCGCCACGGTGACGTAGGCCTCGACGCCGCGCAGGAACGCCAGTACCGCGTCGAGCTGCTCGTCGGTCGCGGGCTGCTCGATCCCCAGGCCGAGCGCGCGGTTGAACATCGTCACCGTCGAGAGCGGCTCGAGCCTGAGGCAGAGCGCGCCGTCGATCTCCTCCGAGCGGGCGCCAAGCTCAGGCGGCGCCGCGGCGTAGAGGTCACGGAACGCCTCGAGCTCGCCGAGCTCCGCTGCGTTCATGCAGCGAGTGAGGGCTCGGTCGAGTGCGAGGAGCCGCGCCTGCGCAGGTTCCGCACCTCCGGCACGAACAACACGGCCACGGTCGCGAGCAGGCTCAAGAGGGCGGCGCCCATCAG
>DATIOF010000036.1:0-10370 GCA_035473395.1 Gaiellaceae bacterium | reverse complement strand
GACCAAGGTGGAGGCCGTCGTCCTGCGCGAGCGGGTCGAGATCGTGATCGATGCAGTCGAGGAGCAGACCGGCCACGTCGGCGTGACGGTGGTCGAGGCCGTCGGCCACGGCCGGGAGCGGGGGATCACGCACGAGTACCGCGGCCGGGTGTTCGAGTCGCGCTTCCTGCCCAAGGCGCTGCTGACCTTCGTGGTCGCCGACGCGCTCGCCGCCGAGGTAGCGGCGACGGTCGCCGATGCGGCGCGCAGCGGCAACGAGTCGGGCGACGGGCTGGTCTGGACGACACCGGTCGACTACGTGATCCACCACCGCACCGGCCTCCCGCTGGAGAAGGCCGCATGAGCAACGCCGACCTCCTGATCGCCGCGAACACCATCTGGGTCGTGGTCGCCGCCGTGCTCGTGATGTTCATGCAGGCCGGCTTCGCCTTCCTCGAAGCGGGGCTGACGCGCATGAAGAACGCGGCGCACATCGCCGGCAAGAACGTGCTGATCTTCGGCGTCTGCTCCCTCGTCTACTGGGCGGTCGGCTTCGGGATCGCGTTCGGCGACGGCAACCACTGGATCGGTACGAGCGGCTTTGCACCATCGGTGGACTCGCTGCTCGCGGTCGGCCAGGCACCGTTCTCGTTCTTCACCACCATCCCCGCCGCAGCCGGCTACTTCTTCGAGGTCGTCTTCGCCGGCGTCTCGCTGGCGATCGTCTGGGGCGCGATGGCCGAGCGCGCCAAGCTGTGGGTCTATTTCGTCTTCGGCGCAGCGTTCACGCTGATCTACTCCGTCACGTCGCACTGGGTCTGGGGCGGCGGCTGGCTCTTCGGCCTCGGCATGCAGGACTTCGCCGGCTCGACGGTCGTGCACTACCAGGGCGCGCTCGCCGCGCTCGCGGGAGCGGTGCTACTCGGCCCGCGGATCGGCAAGTTCGACGGGAAGCGCGGCAACGCGATCCCGGGTCACAACATCCCGTACGCCGTGCTCGGGACGCTGATCCTCTGGTTCGGCTGGTTCGGCTTCAACCCGGGCTCGACGCTCGGCGTCGTCACCGGCGACCGGGTCGGGTTCTTTGCCTACGTCGCGCTGACGACGAACCTCGCCGCCGCGGCGGGCGCGGTCAGCGGCGCGCTCACCGCCTGGCTCGTGCTGCGCAAGCCGGACATCTCGATGATGTTGAACGGCGTGCTCGCAGCGCTCGTCGCGGTGACCGCCGCGTGCGGCTTCGTCGCGCCGTGGGCGGCGGTCGTGATCGGCCTCGTCTCGGGCGTGATCGCCGTCGTCGGCGTGCTGGCGGTCGAGCGGATCGGCATCGACGACCCGATCGGGGCCGTCGCCGTCCACGGCGTCTCGGGCGTGTGGGGCACGCTTGCCACCGGCCTCTTCGCGGTTCCGGCGCTGGCGGCGACGCTCAACACCGGCAGCGGCGGCTTCGTCTACACGGGGTCGCTACACCAGGTCTGGATCCAGCTCCTCGGTTTGGCCGCCGTCGGCGCGTTCACCTTCAGCGCCTCGTTCGGATGCCTCTGGACACTCAAGCGCCTCTGGGGGATCCGCGTCGAGGAGGAGACCGAGACCGCGGGCCTCGACGTCAGCGAGCACGGCATGTGGGGCTACCCCGAGTTCTACATCCCGGTTCCCGGGGGCTACGGGACGGAGGCACATGGGCACCTGCTCGGCCACCGTCACCATCAGCTCCCACCCGAGGAGCAGGCGGTTCCCGAGCCTAAAGCCGCTTGAAGGTGACCGTCACCTTGCGGGTGACCTCGTCGGTGCACTTGTCGCCGCTGGCGCACTCGACGTTCCCGCTCACCTTGTGCGACGAGCCGGAGACGCGGACGACGCGCCGATGGTTGACCGCGGAGATGCTCGCCATCGGAATCGCCAGCTTGCCCGCGTTTGCGCGGCCGCTGTAAAAAATGTCCGCGAAGGTTTTCGCCTGTCCGGTCGAGCACTTGACCGCTCGGCCGGCTCCGCCTCTGCGGTCGAAGTCGACGCGAGCGAGGTCGGCGACCAGCCGCGTCTTCCCGTCGCCGGTCACGCCGACGAGCGGCGGGCCCAACAGCGCGACCGTGCCGCAATCGGACTTCGGCGTCGTCGTCTCACAGGTGTCGCCCGGGTTGGGCGGATGCTGCGTCGTGTTGTCGACGAGGGTGATCGTCCCGATACCCGGCTGCGCCGGCATATGGCCGACGCCACCCCCGGCCGGCGAGCCGAGCACCCAGCTCCCGCGCGCGCCTGCGTACGGGTCGTAGAAGAGGCGCACCTTCGTGACCTTCTTGAAGTGCCACTTGACGGTGACCGTGCCGTCGCCGACCCGTCCGCATGGATACGTCTCGTCCATCGTCCAGTGGTCGACGTACAGGCCGTCGACGGTCGCGGTGTGCGAGTAACGGAAGCGCTCGTTCGACGCGCCGTCGGCGCGCGAGGCCAGCGCCACTGCAGCTGCGCCCGCGACGATCAGCAGGAGGGCAACCGCGACGCGGGCCCGGAACACGCGGCCATAGTGGCACAGATCGGGCAGGCTTGACCCGTGCGCTACCAGTTCGTCGATTGCCGCTGGGAGCTCGGCTCGCCGGGCCGAGGCCGTGAGCTCTACCTCGCCGGGCACATTCCGGGCGCGTCGTTCCTCGACGTGGACGAGGACCTGGCCGGGCCGCCGGGTGAAGGCGGGCGACACCCGCTGCCGAGCGCGGAAAACTTCGCCCGCGCCGCCTCGCAGGCCGGGATCGGCGACGGCGTCTTCGTCGTCGCCTACGGGAACATGGGCGGCGCCGAGCGGCTCTGGTGGCTGTTACGCCACTTCGGCCACGACGACTGCGCCGTGCTCGAGCTCGACGGTTGGCTCGGCCCGCTCCGCGCGGGCGAGGAGACGGTCGAGCCGGCCGGGTTCGTGCCGCGTGAGCGCGCCGGCGACACGATCGAGCCCGCGGAGCTCGCACAGCGGCTGGAGGAGCTCGTGCTCGTCGACGCCCGCCGGCCGGAGCGTTTCCGAGGCGAGCCGAACCCCATCGACAAGAGCCCGGGCCGGATTCCGGGAGCGCTCAACGCTCCGTGGAACGAGCCGCTGCCCGAACTGCCGGACGGGGAGCTCGTCGCCTACTGCGGCTCGGGAGTGACCGCCTGCGTCGTCCTCCACCGGCTCGCGCTGGCGGGCCGAGAAGGCCGGCTCTACCCGGGCTCGTGGAGCGAGTGGGAACAGCTCGGGCTTCCGCTCACGAAAGGCTGAAGGTCACGGTCACTGTGGCCTGCACCTCGGTCGTGCCGGGCTCGACCGGCGTCGCCGCATCCTTCGCGGCGGAGAAGAGCGGCATCGGCTGCACGCCCTGCGACTCCTCGATTTGCTGCACGGCTCCGAGGCTCGCGCCTGCCTCGCCCGCGAGCGTCGCTGCCTTGTCACGGGCGTCGGCGAAGGCCGCCTTCAGCGCGTTGCGGTAGAGCTGGCTGCGGTCGGAGCGGTCGAAGCTCGGGCCCGACGTCTCGGTCGCTCCGGCCGCGACGGCGGCGTCGATGATCGCGCCGGCGCGCGAGACGCTCGTGACGTCGACCTGGAGCGAGCTGTGCGCGGTGAAGCCGTCCTGGCGACCGCGGTTGTCCCAGCGGGGCGAGACGGTCACGTCGGTCGTCTGCAGGTCGGCCTTGGCGATACCCGCCGCCCGCAGCGCGTCGATCACGCGCGCCGCTTTGTCCGCATTCGCGGCCAGCGCGGCCTGCGCCGTCGCGGCGTCGCTGCTGACACCGACGGACAGACCGGCCCGGTTCGGCACCGACTGGACGCTGCCGGTCCCGGTCACGGTCACGCTGCGCCCTGACGGCGCGGAGCCACGCGCGAAGTCGGGCCTACCCACTCCCACGAACGCGACTGCTGCCGCCACGGCTGCCGCCACGAGTCCGATCCTGACGAGCTTCATCGTTTCCTCCCGGTTCGGGTTCCGGGGAGGTACGCCGCCGCCCTAGGCGGGCGTCACATCAGGCGGTCGCGGCGGCGGACGGCGAGTCGCCAAGGCCGGTCAGGTACGGCTGCCAGCCGTCGGGCACCTTCGGCGTCGCCAGATGGATGAACAGCACCGGCGCCGGGGCGCGGGGCGGCTTGCGCAGCGTCATCTCGATCTCGTCCGGCAGCCGGTTGCCCTTGCGCATGTTGCAGGGCGCGCACGAGGTGACGACGTTCTCCCAGACCGAGTCGCCGCCGCGCGAGCGCGGAACGACGTGGTCGAGCGTCAGCCGGCCGCTGGTGGTGCCGCAGTACATGCAGCGCCAGCCGTCGCGGGCGAACAAGGCCCGGCGCGAGATCTTTCGCTGCAGCGTCCTCGGCACCCGCACGTACTGGACGAGCCTGATCACGTGCGGCCACGGAAAGGCTCCGGTCGCCGATCTGAGCGGCTGGTCGAGCTCCTCGATCACCTCGGCCTTGCCCTTGAAGACGAGCACGTGCGCACGGCGGACTGTCGTGACGTTCAGCGGCTCGTAACTCGCATTCAGGACGAGAACCTGCTGCATGACGGCGGAAACTCTAGCGAGACATGGCTCGCTCGACGGCCTCCGCTTCTTCCGGCGAGAGGGCAATCGAGGCTCGGCCGCGATCCAGCTCCTTCATGTAGATCCGCGCGTAGTCACGGCCCTGGATCGCGGTCACGACGACGCCGGTGCGCGCGGAGTCGAGCACGGCCAGCGAGGCCGACTGGTGCCCGCCGGTGTCCTCGTAGGCGTCGTAGCGGACGATCGAGACGTTCGTGACGGAGTTGTCCACGCGCCGGTCGACCCGCACGAGGCCCGCCGCGATCTCGTCGACCGCGCGGTGCAGGTCGTCGATCCTGCCCTGCAGCGAGACGGCGAAGTCGACCAGGTCGGTCTTGCCGTCGCCGAGCAGCACCGCCTGGCCCTCGCCCAGCCGCCGGATCCGCAGCAGCACCCACACCACGGCGAGCAGCGCCAGCACCGCGGCAACTGCGGCGCCGATCGCGATCCAGGCGGCGGTCGAGCTCGAGAAGCTCAAGGTCTACGCGACGGAGAAGATGACGGAGTAGTCGGCTGAGTTGTTGCTCGAATTGGTCTCGCCCTGCACGGGCTGCACCTCGACCTTGATCTGCGCCGGGTTCTGGAAGCTCGGCGCGGGGAAGTTCGTGAAGCTGACCGTCTTCTGCTCGCCCGGGTTGATGAAGCCGATCGTCGCGCGCTTGGTGACCGTCGGCACCCCGGACTGGATGATCCTCAGCGTGACCGGGATGTTCGCCTCCTGCGAGTCGCCGGAGTCCTGGACCGTCACGTCGATCGACATGTTCGTCCGGACGACAACCGTCGTCTGCGTGGAGGTGCTCAGCTCGGTCCCGGTCGGCTGCACCACGACCTTGACCAGGTTCGTGCCGCGCAGGCCGCCGGCGGTGGGCGTTGAGGTGCTGCCGCGGATGCGGCTGACCACCGTCACCATCGCTGCCGGCGTGACGAGGTCGGAGCTCTGGAGGAAGTTCGAGTCGGGGATCAGCGGGCCGCCGCTGGCGTTCGTGCCGGTCACGCCCTGGCGGGCGAGCTCCGCGGCCGACGGCGCCTTGAACGAGTCCTGGTAGATGACGTCGCTGGCAAGCAGCCGCTGCATCTGGCCCGCGAGCACCGTGCCGGCGCGCGTCGCGTCCTTGGTGTTGGCGGTCGCGGCCAGCGCGCTCGCAAGGCCGTTGAGGCCGCTGACCCGGTACTGCAGCGCCTGAATCAGGGCCTGGTGCTCGTCCCGCAGCGTCCCGGGCGGGGTGATCGCCTGCGCGCGCTGGACGTCGAGCTGCTCCTGGTGTGCGAGGCCCGAGACGCGCTGCTCGACCTGGGACTCCTTCAGCCCCTGCTCGAGGAGCACCTGGCTGAGCTGCTTGCCGATCTGCTGCGAGGAGCTCGACACGTCGGAGACCTTGCCCAGGTAGTCCTTGTAGGCCTTGTCCTTGCCGGTTGCCTGGCAGCTCTGCACCCAGACCACGAGCAGGACGACGATCAGGATCGCGAAGGCGATCAGGCCGATCAGCCGCAGCAGCGGCGTCAGGTTGGTCGGCGCCCGCGGCGGCTCCTGGGGCCCGCGCGGGGTGCGTCGAGGAATCAGCCGCTCCGTGCGCGAGCTCTCCTCGGTCGGAGGCTCGTCCTCGAAGAAGTCGAAATCGATGTCGGTGTCGTTTTCGGTCATGGGGGCCGGTTTTGCAGGAAAAAGTCGGCTCACTCTACCGCGTCGGACGGCCGGCGCAGGATTCCGGGCGGCCAGGCGAAACCTCAGGTCTCGTGGCCGAGGCGGCGCTTGCCCTTTCCCCCAGCGAGCTCGTCGCCGAGCGGTATCGGCCCCTGCGCCCGCTCGGGAGCGGCGGCTCGGGGTCGGTGTGGCTCGCTCGCGACGAGCGCACCGGGCTCGAAGTTGCGCTGAAGATCGTCCCGCGCGAAGGCAAGGCGGCCACGCGGGCCGAGCGCGAGGCGCTGGCGGCCGCGCGGCTGCGGCACGAGCGCTGTCTGCGTGCCTACGGGCTCGACCGCGACTCGCGCAACGTCTACATCGCCTACGAGTACGTGCCGGGACAGACGATGCGCCAGGCGCTGCGCGCCGGCGAGCTGAACGACGCCGACGCGGTCGAGACGGCCGCGCAGGTGCTCGAGGGTCTCGCACACGCACACGCGCGCGGGATCGTCCACCGCGACGTGAAGCCGTCGAACGTGCTGCTGGCCGAGGGCGACGAGCTGTCGGCACGGCTGCTCGACTTCGGGCTCGCGCAGCTCGCCGAGGAAGAGTCGCTGACCGCCACCGGCGACGTGCCCGGAACGCTCGCCTACGTCCCTCCCGAGCGACTCGTGCACGGCGAGTCGGGCGGGCCGCCGGCCGACATCTGGGCGGTCGGGGCGATGCTCTGGGAGTCGCTCGCCGGCTGGCACCCGTTCTGGAACGGCTCGCTGCTCGAGACGGCCAAGCGGATCGAGACCGGCGCCGCGCCGCTCGCGCAGGCGCGGCCCGACCTGCCGAAGCCGCTCTGCGCGCTCGTCGACCGGATGCTTTCGCTCGATCCAGCGGCCAGGCCGCCCGCGGCCCATCTCGCCCACGAGCTGCGCGACGCCTTCGCCGAGCGGCTGCGCCGGCGGAAGACCCGCACGACGGTTCCGGAGCTGTCGGTTCCGCTCCGGCTGGCGGCACCTGCCGCCGCGGCGCTGTTCGCAGGCTGGACCGCGGCGGCGGTTCCGTTCTACCCGACGCTCTTCGCCCCGCTCCTCGCCGTGATCGCAGGCGTCCTGATGCTCCTCCGCCCGCGGATCGGGCTTGCCTTCACGCTCGCGGTCCCGGTGCTGCCGCTCGGGAACGTCTCGTCAGGGCTCGCGCTCGTCTACGCCGTCGTCGCGGGCGCGTGGCTGGCCCTCTCCTGGCGCTCGCCGCGGCAAGGCCTCTTCCTCGCGCTCGGCCCGCTGCTCGCGCCGGTGCTCGCGCTCGGCCTGCTTCCGCTGGCCGCGCAGGCGATCCGCAACCCGGCCAGGCGTGCCCTACAGGTCGCGGCGGCGGTCGTCCTCGCCGCGGTGGTCGCCGGTCTGCGGCACGCGTCGCTGCCGTTCACCGGCGCAACACCGCCGAAGGGGCTTGGAATCGCGGGCAGCGGCGACGCCGTGGCCGTCGCCGAGGCGCTCGTCCGTTCGCTCCAGTCGCATCCCGCGCTCGCCTTCGAAGCCGTCGTCCTGGCGGCTGCGGCGGTGGCGATCCCGCATGTCCGCGAGCGGGGCCTCTGGTGGATCGCCGGCCTCGGCGCCGCCCTGCTTGCCGCCGCGCTCCTGCCTGCCCCTGCTGTCGCCGCCGTTCCGCTCGTCCTGGCGGCCTGGGCCACTTGCACCGTCCTGGCCCTCGGAGCGCGGGGTTAGAGTTCAAGGGCGGGGCATAACCCCGCTCGGATGAGCGTCCTCAGGAACATCGAGCACAAGCTGGAAGGCCTCTTCGAGGGTGTCTTCGGGCGCGCCTTTCGCACCCATG
Organism: Gaiellaceae bacterium; assembly: GCA_035473395.1. Taxonomy (GTDB): domain Bacteria; phylum Actinomycetota; class Thermoleophilia; order Gaiellales; family Gaiellaceae; genus AC-32. The sequence goes on along the minus strand of DATIOF010000036.1, from coordinate 2,413 downwards.
TGCAGCCGGTCGAGCTGGCGCGCAAGCTGGTCAAGGAGATGGAGGACCACAAGGTGATCTCCGTCTCGCGGGTGTACGCGCCGAACGAGTACACCATCTACCTGGCGCCGTCCGACCGCGAGCAGTTCGCGAGCTACGAGGAGTCGCTGCGCAGCGAGCTGCAGGAGTACATCGCCGAGAACGCGCGCCGCGAGCGCTACGAGCTGCTCTCGCCGCCCGAGGTGAAGTTCGAGACCGACGACGACCTGGAGATGGGCGAGTTCGGGATCGCCACGCGAATGGTGCAGGGCGCCATTCCACAGCCCGGTGAGCCGGAGCCGCAGCCGTTGCCCGGCGCCACGATGGTCTACCGCAAGCCCGTCGAGACCGAAGCCGTCTCGATCGAGGAGCTCGGGCTCGGCCGCGAGATCGTCAGCCTGACCTTCGACGGCACCAAGCACGAGCTCGACGGCGGCCGCGCGACGATCGGCCGCTCCAAGGACTGCGACATCCAGCTCGCCGACCCGAACGTCTCGCGGAAGCATGCCGAGGTGCGGCAGGAGGGCGCCGCGTACTGGGCCGTCGACCTCGACTCGACGAACGGGATGGAGGTGAACGGGCGCCGCCAGAAGCGTGCGAAGCTGCGGCAGGGCGATCGGATCACGCTCGGCTCGACCGAGCTCGTCTTCAAGCGGGAGACGGAGAACGAAGAGTGATCGGCTCGGTCGCCGTCGAAGAGGCGCTGCTCGTCCTCAAGCTCGCGTTCCTCGTTCTGCTCTACCTGTTCATCTGGCGGATCGTGCGCTCGGCCGCGCGTGACGTGCGCATGCCTCAGGAGAGCTTCGTGCTCGCGCCCGGCTCGGTGCCGGGCCTCGGCGAGGCGCCGCAGATCCAGAGTGGCCGCTTAGTGGTCGTCAAGAGCCCGGCGCTCGAGGAGGACGACGAGCTGCTGCTCGACTCCGCGGCGCTGCTGGTCGGCCGCGGCTCGGGTAACGACGTCAACCTCGCGCGGGACGAGTTCGCGTCGTCGAACCACGCGCGCGTGGAGCCGCGGCGCGACGGCGTCTGGGTCGAGGACGTCGGCTCCACCAACGGCACCTACCTGAACGGCATCCGGCTGACGCACGCGAAGCGCCTGACGCCCGGCGACATCCTGCGCGTCGGCGAGACCGAGATGCGGTACGAGACGTGAGCGACCTGCGGAGCGCGAGCGTCACCGACACGGGCCGCAGGCGCCGGCACAACGAGGACGCCTTCGTCAACGAGCCGCCGCTGTTCGCGGTAGCCGACGGGATGGGCGGCGCGCAGGCGGGCGAGCTCGCCTCCGGGCTCGCGGCCGCGGCCCTGCGCGACGAGGCCTCCGGGCTCGCGGGCGGCGAGGAACGCGTCAACGACTTGATCCAGGAGGCCAACCGCCGCGTCTACGAGCGCCAGTCGCAGGACGCCTCGGCCTCGGGGATGGGCACCACGATGACGGTCGCGCTGGTCGAGGACGGCCGCGTCGCGATCGGCCACGTCGGCGACTCGCGCGCCTACCGGATCCGCGACCGCAAGCTCGAGCAGCTGACCGAGGACCACTCGCTGGTCGCCGAGCTCGTTCGCAGCGGCAAGCTCTCGCCCGAGGAAGCCGAGGATCACCCGCAGCGCTCCGTGATCACCCGCGCGCTCGGCACCGACCCCGACGTCGACGTGGACGTGTTCTCGGTCGAGACCAGGCCCGGCGACCTGTTCCTGCTCTGCTCCGACGGACTGACCTCGATGGTCGACGACGGAACGATCCTGCGGGAGATCGAGCGCGACCGCGGCGACCTGACCAAGGCGGCGAAGGCGCTCATCCGCGCCGCGAACAAGGGCGGCGGCGACGACAACATCACCGTGGTCTTCTTCGAGATCACCGGCGACGACATCGAGCACACCGTGGCGCTCCCGCCCGTCGAGGCCGAGGAGGGGGACGAGGACACGCTGGACGAGCACGACGGTGTGCCGCCGGTCGTCGTCGAGCATCACGTCGAGAACGGCCATGCCGGCCGGCGGGCGCTGTTCGCGCTGCTCGTCCTGTTGCTGATCGTCGCCGTCTGCGGCGCCGCCGTCTGGGGCCTCTGGCGCTCGCACTTCGTCGGAGCCGAGAGCGACGGCCACGTGGTCGTCTACCAGGGCCTGCCGTGGAACGTGGTCGGCAGCGTCAAGCTCTACCGGCCCGTCTACGTGAGCCCGTTGCTCGCCGCGCAGCTGAGCCAGGGCGAGCGGCAGAAGCTGTTCGACCACACCCTGCGCAGCGACGACTCCGCGCGCGCTCAGGTGCGGCGCTACGAGGAGCAGATCGGAGCGGGATGAGTCTCAGGAACCGCGAGCTCGCGAACCTCGTCGTCGTCGGCGCGCTCACCGCTCTCGGGTTCGCCAGCGTCTACATCGCGCGACAGGAGGTCGTCTCGAC
>DATIOF010000035.1:0-34854 GCA_035473395.1 Gaiellaceae bacterium | reverse complement strand
AGCACGGTCGTCAGCACGCCGACGCCCTGGAAGGTGAGCACGAGCCCGAGCGAGCGCGCCGAGCCGGTCAGCGTGAACGTGCGCCAGCCGAGGGCGACGACGAAGGCGGCGTCGCCGAGCAGCGAGATCGCCTGGCCGGTCCAGAGCAGCCGGAAATTGCGGCTCCGGAAGGCTTGGAGCACGCGTGCGCGGGACGGAACGGCGGCGGTTGCCTCCACGCTCGAAAGCTATCCTCCGCGCGTGACCGACCTTCTCCGCGTGGCCTGCGTGCAGTTGACGAGCGGCCCGGACAAGGCGGCGAACCTCGAGACCGCGGAGCGGCTCGTCGCGCGGGCGGCGGCGACGGGCGCCGACCTGGTCGCGCTGCCGGAGAAATGGAACGCGATCGGGACGACGGAGCAGCTGCACGCGGCCGCCGAGCCGCTCGAGGGCGGCGAGTCGGTGACGGCGATGGCGGACTGGGCGCGGCGGCACGGGATCACGCTCGTCGGCGGCTCGATCTCGGAGCAGCGCGAGGGCCGCGAGAAGCTCTCGAACACGTCGCTCGCGTTTGGGCCGGACGGCGAGCTGCTCGGGCTCTACCGGAAGATCCACCTGTTCGACGTCGAGGTCGGCGGCGTCGTCTACCGCGAGTCGGAGGCCGAAGAGCCCGGCGCCGAGCCGGTCGTCGTCCAGGGCGAGGGCTGGCCGATCGGGTTGACCGTCTGCTACGACGTCCGCTTCCCCGAGCTGTATCGGATCCTCGCGCTCGAGGGCGCGGAGCTCGTGACCGTTCCCGCGCACTTCACGACGCCGACCGGCAAGGACCACTGGCACGTGCTGCTGCGCGCGCGGGCGATCGAGAACCAGTACTTCGTCGCCGCGCCGGCGCAGGTGGGGGAGACGCTGCCGGGCAAGCCGGCCTACGGGCGCTCGCTGATCGTCGACCCGTGGGGGATCGTGCTCGCCCAGGCGCCCGACGAGGAGACGGTGATCACGGCCGAGCTCGACCGCGCGCTGCTGCGTTCGGTGCGCGACAAGCTGCCGTCGCTGAAGAACCGCCAGGCCGACGCGTACCGCTGGCCGGCGAGCGTCTGATCTCGCGCCGGGGGCTGGCCCTCGGCGAGCCGTTCGCAGGCGGCGTCGCGTCCGAGCTGGTCGTTCCCGTTACCACCGCGGACGGCGAGCAGGCCGTGCTGAAGGTGCAAGACCCGCATCGCGAAAGCGAGCACGAGGCGGCGGCGCTCCAGCTCTGGGACGGCGACGGCGCGATCCGGCTGCTCGACTTCGAGCCCGAGGAGGACGCGCTGCTGCTGGAGCGCTGCGATCCGGGAACGCCGCTCTCCGCCGCGGGCGGCGAGGCTGCGCTGGACGTGTTCGTCGAGCTGCTGCCGCGGCTCTGGAAGCCCGCGGGCGCGCCGTTCCGGACGCTCACGGCCGAGGCGGCCTGGTGGGCCGACTCGCTCGAGGAGACCTGGGAGCGCTTCGCCCGGCCGTTCGACCGGCGGCTGCTGGACGCTGCGCTCGAGGCGCTGCAGCAGCTGCCGCACACGCAGGGGCAGCAGGTGCTGCTGCACCAGGACCTGCACGGCGACAACGTCCTCGCCGCCCAGCGCGAGCCATGGCTGGCGATCGATCCGAAGCCGCTCGTCGGCGAGCGCGAGTTCGGCGTCGCGCCGATCGTGCGCTCGCGTGAGCTCGGCCACTCCAGGGCAGAAGTGCTGGCCCGCTTCGACCGGCTCGTGTCGGAGCTGGGCCTCGACCGTGAGCGGGCCCGCGGCTGGACGATCGGCCAGACGATCGCGTGGGCCTTCGACGGCGAGCACCGGCAGACCCACGTCGAGACCGCGCGCTGGCTGCTAGAAGCACGCTGATGCTGCGCGCGGTTCTCTTCGACGTCGACTTCACGATCGCCAGGCCAGGGCCGGAGCTCGGGCCCGAGGGCTATCGGCGCTTGGGCGAGCGCTTCGGCCTCGCGCTCGATCCGTCCCGCTACGGCGAGGCGCGCGAGCGGGCGGTGGAGGGGATCAAGCGCCATCCAGAGCTCGAGCACGACGAGGAGATCTGGGTCGCCTTCACCGAGCGGATCATCCGCGGGATGGGTGGCGACGCCGACAGCGCCTATGAGTGCGCGGTCGAGATGACGCGGGCCTGGGAGCACGCGGAGCATTTCGAGCTGTTCGAGGACGCGCGCCCGGTGCTGGAGGAGCTGCGCGCGCAGGGCCTGAAGCTCGGGCTCGTCTCGAACACCGGCCGCGACCTCGACGCGTTCGTCGCGCACCACCACCTGCAGGTGGATGCGGCGCTCGGCTCGGGCGCGTTCGGGCGCACGAAGCCGCATCCCACGATCTTCCGCGAGGTGCTCACGCGCCTCGACGTCGAGGCGCAGGACGCAGCCATGGTGGGCGACTCAATGGAGGACGACATCGAGGGTGCGCATGCCGCCGGGATCGAGCGCGCGTTCCTGCTCGACCGCGAAGACCGGCATCCCGAGGTCGCCGAGCGACTGCCCGATCTGCTCGCGCTCCCGGCCGCGCTGGGGCTCGGCAGCGGGGGCACGGAATAGACTTCGGGAGTGCCGAACCGCGCGAATGCGCAGGAGGAGAAGCGCCGACTGCTGCTGGCTGCGGCGGTCCGCGTCTTCGCGCGGAAGGGCTATCACGCGAGCCGCGTCGGCGACATCGCCGAGGAGGCCGGGGTCGCCTACGGGCTGCTCTACCACTACTTCCAGTCCAAGGAGGACGTGCTCCTGACGGTCTTCCGCGAGACCTGGCGCGCGCTGATCACGACGATCAAGAGCGTCGAGGAGGACGGCGACCCGCCGCGTGAGCAGCTGCGCAAAGTGGCGGAGATCCTGCTGCGCTCGTGGCGGCGCGACCCGGACCTCGTGCGCGTGCTCGTGCTCGAGGTGACGCGCAGCCAGCACCTTCCCGGGGAGATGGACGAGATTGCCGAGTCCTTCGCCGCAATTCAGGAGATCGTCGAACGCGGCCAGGCCGACGGCTCGATCCGTGCCGACCTGGACGCGCGGCTCGCGAGCTACGTCTTCTACGGCGCAGTCGAGGAGCTGCTCACGGGCTGGGTGCTCGGACGGCTGCCCGACTCGGAGGAGGACGTCGCCCGCGCCGAGCACACGCTCGTCGAGATCGTCACCGGCGGGCTCGCCCCCGAGCTCGCGACGGCCGGCCGGTAGTGGCGACGACATCTGGGTCGCAGGCGCTCGTCGGCGCGCCGGTTGTGCGCCGGAGCCTGATCTGGTCGCTCGGGCTCGGCGCGTTCGGCCTCGCCTTCTCCGTGACGACGATCTCGGTGGCGCTGCCGCCGCTCCTGCACACCTTCACCGACTCGGGGACGCTGATCGGCGTTGCGATCGGCGCGGAGGGCCTGTTCGCGCTGACGGTGTCGCCGGTGATCGGGCCGTGGAGCGACTCGTTCCACACGCCGCTCGGGCGCCGGCGCCCGTTCATGCTCGTCGCCGTCGGCCCGATGGCGTTCTGCCTGTTGCTGATCCCGTTCATGCCGAACCTCTGGACGGCGGTACTGCTCGTGCTGGCGTTCTACTTCGCCTACTACCTGTACGAGCCGCCGTACCGCGGTCTCTACCCGGACGTGCTGCCGCCGTCGGCGTACGGGCGGGCTCAGGGGATCCAGCATGTGCTCCGCGGAATTGCGCTCGGAATCGCGCTCGTGGGCGGCAACTTCCTGCTGAAGGCGTGGCTGCCCGCGCCGTTTCTGGTCGCGGCGTTCGTCACGTCGGCTGCGTGCACCGCGACGATCCTGCTCGTGCGCGAGGACGGCGGTCACGGGCGTGTCTTCGAGGGCTTCGCCGCCTACATCAAGCAGAGCTGGCACATCTTCTGGGACGACGGGGACGTGCGGCGGTTCCTGATCGCGAACTCGGCCTGGGAGGGGACGTTCGCGGCGGCTCGCAGCTTCGTGATCCTCTACGTGATCGACGGGCTGCACGAGTCGCAGACGGTGTCCGGCGAGATCCTGGCCGCGGTGGCCGGAGGCTACGTCGTGGCGGCGCTGTTCTCGGGGCGGCTGGGGGACAGGTTCGGCCTGGCGCGCGTGATCTTCTTCGCGTCGTTCATCTACGGGACGGGGTTCCTCGTCGGCGGCCTCGCGCAGGAGTGGCACAGCTGGTACCTCGGGCTGATCGGTCTCGTCTCGATCGCAGGCGGCACGGTCATGACGCTCGCCTGGGGGCTGCTCTACAAGATCGTCCCGGAGCAGCATCGTGGCGCAGCGTCGGGGCTCGCGACGACGACGAAGGGCATCGGCCTGCTCGTCGGCGCCCCGCTCGCCGGGCTGGCGATCGACCTCTCGAGGCCGTACCTGACGGCAACGGACGGCTACCAGATCCTCTGGCCGATCTGCGGCCTCGGGATCCTCGGCGCGATCCCCCTGCTCGTGAGGCTGATGGAGGTCGAGGACGAGCGTGCGCGTGCGCCGATTCCTGCGGCGCCCTCGCCGCTCCCGTAGCGGCCCGCCACTAGTAAGCCAGGGACAGACACAGGGACAGACACAGGGACAGACACAGGGACAGACACAGGGACTGTCCCTGGTCGGTGTCCGAAGTGTGTCGAAATGCGCGCAGCCGGCGTCTCGCCGACGCTGTCGGCGCTAGCGTCGGCGCCGATGCCGAGGTTTCCCCGAAGCCAGCTCGAAGGTGGCTACTTCCACGTCACGGCCCGTGGTGCGGGTAACGCACTCATCTTCGTCGCTGATCTCGATCGACTCGACTTTCTGCACCTGCTGGAGTCGACGACGAGACGCCTTGGCTGGCGAGCGCTCGCGCACTGCCTGATGGGAACGCACTACCACCTCATTCTCGAGGCAACTCGGGAGTCGCTGTCCGCCGGGATGCAGCGCTTGAACGGCGTCTACGCGCTCCGCTTCAACCGGCGTCACGGTCGAACGGGCCATCTCTTCGCCGAGCGCTTCTCCTCCTACGTGATTCGCGACGAGCGACACCTCGAGGCGGCGGTCGAGTACGTGCTCCAGAACCCGGTCCGAGCCGGTCTCTGCGACGAAGCGCGCGACTGGGCCTGGGCCGCCGCGGCCTAGCGGCTCTGAGCCAGGGCCGGCGCCCAGGCAGCGATCGGCGAGACGTCGCCGTCGCCGTTCAGCCGCCGGTAGCCAAGCGCGTGCTCGGCCTGCATCAGCTTGTGGATCTGCGTCGTGCCCTCGTAGATGATCGGCGCCCGAGCGTTGCGGAAGTAGCGCTCGATCCCGTACTCGGCCGAGTAGCCGTACGCACCGTGCACCTGAATAGCGAGGTGCGCCGCGCGGAACGCCGACTCGGTCGCGTGCCACTTGGCCAGCGAGGTCTCGCGCGTGTTCCGAACACCCTGGTTCTTCAGCCATGCCGCCTGCATCACGAGCAGCTTCGAGGTCTCGTAGCCGAGCACCATCTCCGCGATCATGTCCTGGACGAACTGGTACGTGCCGATCGGCTGGCCGAACGTCTCCCGCTCACGCGCGTACTCGACCGACCGCTCCAGGCACGCGCGCACGACGCCGCACGCGCCGGCCGCGACCGTGAAGCGCCCCTGGTCGAGCGCATACATCGCGATCTCGAAGCCTTGACCCTCGTCGCCGACGCGGTTCTCGGCGGGCACCTCGACGTTCTCGAAGAAGAGCTCGCCCGTCGAGCCCGCCCACACGCCCAGCTTGTGCTCGGTCTCGCGGGTCGTGACGCCGGGCCAGTCGCGCTCGACAATGAACGCGGAAATGCCCTTGTGCTTCGCCGACGAGTCGGTCTTGGCGAACACCAGCTGGTGGTCGGCGACCGTCGCGTACGAGATCCAGTTCTTCTGGCCGTTGAGCACGTATGAATCGCCTTCGCGCCGCGCCGAGGTCAGCATCGCAGCCACGTCCGACCCAGCCGCCGGCTCGGTCAGGCCGAAGCAGGCGAGCTTCTCGCCCTTCGCCTGCGGCGCGAGGTAGCGCTGCTTCTGCTCCTCGGACGCGTACCGCAGCAGCGCGAGCGAGTTCAGCCCGACGTGCACCGAGATCAGCGTCCGGAAGGCAGCCTCACCGCGCTCGATCTCCTCGCACGCCAGCGCCTCGGCGACGAAGTCAAGCCCGGCCCCGCCGTACTCCTCCGGGATCACGATCCCGAGCAGGCCGAGCTCGGCCATGCCCTCGATCACGCCGAGGTCCAGATGGTGGTTGATGTCGTTCTCGATCGCGTTCGGGAGCACCCGCTCGTCGACGAACGAACGCACGGTGTCCTGAATCAGCCGCTGTTCCGGGGTAAGGTCAAAGTCCATGGCAGAGAGTCTATGGAAGCGCCTCGGCCCGGCCCCGCTCCAGGTCGACGACTACGAGCTCGAGCGCCTCGAGCAACCGGTCACGCGAGGCTTCACCCGCGTCACGACCGTGGTGCACCTGCGCGGCGGCGGCCACGAGGGCGTCGGCGAGGACGTCACTTGGTTCCCCGAGCACCACGACCGTGAGCAGAAGGCCGGCGCGATCCTGCCGCTCGCCGGCAGCTGGACGCTCGACTCCTTCTCGGACGCGTTGGAGATGCCGGACCCTCACCGCCGCTGGGCCTACGAGAGCGCCGCGCTCGACCTCGCGCTCCGACAGGGCGACACGAGCCTTGCCAAGGTCGTCGGCCGCGAGCCGTCCCCGGTGAGCTTCGTCGTCTCACCAGGCCTCGGCGAGCCGCCGACGAGCCGAGTCGTTCTGCGCTGGCTCGAGCTCGACCCGAGCCACCGCTTCAAGCTCGACCCGGGCGACGACTGGACCGACCAGCTGATCCAGGCTCTCGCCGAGACCGGCGCGGTCGTGACCGCCGACTACAAGGCCTACTACCGGACGGAGAACGATCCGCCGCCCGACCCCGAGCTCTACCGGCGCGTGGCCGAGGGCTTTCCCGACGCCTACCTCGAGGACCCGGCCCTCACGGAGGAGACCGACGCCGTGCTTGCGCCGCACCGCGAGCGCGTCACCTGGGATGCGCCGATCCACTCGGTTGCCGACGTCGAGGCGCTCGCTTTCCCACCGCGGGTGCTCAACTCGAAGCCCTCGCGCTTCGGCCGCCTGAGCGAGTTGCTTGCCTTCTACGACTACTGCGCCGCCAACGAGATCTCCCTCTACGGCGGCGGCATGTTCGAGCTCGGCCCCGGCCGCGGGCAGATCCAGTACCTGGCTTCCCTGTTCCATGCGGACGGCCCCAACGACGTTGCGCCGCGCGAGTACAACGACCCCGAGCCGCGGCCCGGCCTACCTGGGAGCCCGCTCGAGCCGTTGCCGGCCGAAAGCGGCTTCCACTGGGACTACCCGGACGCTTAAGCGTCGCGCAACGGCCGCTTAATCCTCCGGGAGTAGAACCAGACCAGATCACCTGCTCCCCATGGAGGCTCTCGACCGCACCCCCACGGCCCGGCGCCCACGCGTCCTCGCGCTGGTGGCCGTGAGCGGAGCGCTGGCGCTCTTTCTGGGCGTCGGCCTCCTCGGCCTCTACCGGTACCTGGACTCGTTCTGGCTCTACCGCGGCTTTCCGCCGCCCCACGATCCATCGTTCGTGCAGCAGCCCGGAAGCTTCGAGACGATCTACGTCACGAGCAGAGCCGTCGGGGGACGAAGCCAGCGCGTCGTCGTCTACCTCCCGCCCGGCTACGCGCAGGACACCTCGCAGCGCTACCCGGTGCTCTACCTGCTGCACGGATTCCCCGGCGATCCCGACGGGTTCGTGCGCACGATCCGCGTGGGCGTCGTCGAGGACACGCTGCTCGCGAAACGCACGCTTCGGCCGATGATCCTCGTGATGCCGATGGGGTCGACGGGGATCTTCACGGACAAGGAGTGGGGGAACGGCATCGGCAAGAACGCGGGCTGGGAGACGTTCCTCGCCCGCGACGTCGTCGGCGCGATCGACGCGCGCTACCGCACCATCCGAAGCGGTTCCGCCCGCGGGCTCGCCGGGCTCTCGGAAGGCGGCTATGCAGCGCTCAACATCGGCATGCACCATCCGCTCGAGTTCCGCTTGCTCGAGAGCTGGTCGGGCTACGAGCAGGCCGACGACGTCAAGTCCATCTTCGGCGGCCGCGCGCCGCTGCTCGCGCGGAACAGCCCGCTGCTGACGCTTCCGAGAGTCGCGCGCCGGCTGCGGGCCGAGCACGCGTACGTCTGGATGTACACCGGCAGCAAGGACGGTTTGCTGAAGCAGAACGAGCGCTTCGCCGGCGAGCTTGGGCACCTGCGGATCGCCCACCGCTTCTTCGTCGTTTCCGGCGGCCACAACTGGGCGCTCTGGCGTCGGAACGCCTGGCAGGCGATCTCGACCGCCTCGGCCCACCTCGCACATGGCTAGGACACTCCGCAACACGGCTGCGACCTTCGCCGGGCTGCTGGTCCTGCTCGCCGTCCCGGGCTGGCTCTACCTCCTGCGGCCGGGTGTCCACGATCTGCCGCCCGGCGTGCCCGGTGCGCTGCCGCTGGACGAGCTCGCGAACAAGGCGGGCGTGCCGCTGCTCCTCTTCGTCGCGACCTGGGCGGTCGGCGGGCTCCTGCTCGGGCTGCTGGCCCGGACCGCGCGGCTCGAGCGGCTCACGGCCGCGATCGTCCTCGCGCTTGGCGTCGGTGCGTTCGAGCTCGTCGCCGCAGGGGTCTCGATTGCGGTCACCCGACAGGTTTCGCTCCACACGGCCTTCGAGGCGGCGGCCCGTGCGCGGGCGGTCTCCCTGCCGCCGCTGCTCGCGGCGCTCGGGGGCGCGATCTGCGGCCGGCCGCGCGAGAGCGGCCGTTCCCGGGCGCCGCTGGTTCTCAGCTGGGCGGTCGCCGCGGTCGGAGTGGTCGGGCTCGCCTTCGCGCTCCTCCCTTCGCACGATCAGACGCTCCTCTCGTCGTTAGCGCCGAACGCGGTGCGTCCTGTCACGGCGGCGCTCGTCGGCCCGCTTGCGCTTGCGCTCCTGGTTGTCGCGCCCGGCCTTGCGAGGAGGAGCCGGCGTGCGTGGCAGGTCTCGCTGGCGCTGCTGGGGGGCTCGATGCTGCTGCACGTGTTCCACGGGTTCAACCTCGGCGCTGTGGCGACGACGCTGGTCGCGGTCGTGCTCGTGGCGCAGCGCCACGAGTTCGACGCGCCCGGGGACCCTGCGTCACGCCCGGCCCTCGCGCTGCGCGCGGCCTTCCTGGCGGCCGGGATCTTCGCCTACGGCGCGCTCGCGCTCTGGCTCAACCAGCTTGCGATCGACCAGCCGGTCTCGCTCGGCCTGATCGCTCGCGAGACCGGCGCCGCTCTCGTCGGCGCGCGTCTCCACGGCTCGGCGCACCTCGGCCAGGGGATCGGCGACTGGTTCCCGCTGTCGGTGTTCGTCGCGGGCCTCGCAGGCGCGAGCTGGCTGCTGCTGGGCTGGATCGGGCCATGGCGCTACCGGCTGCGCCAGGAGGCTCGCGAGCGGCGCCTTGCACGAGACCTGGTCGCTGCCTGGGGCGTCGACACGCTCGCGCCCTTCGTGCTCCGCGCCGACAAGTCGTACTTCTTCTCGACCGGCGAACGCGCTTTCCTCGCCTACCGGGTCGTGGGCGGCGTGGCGATCGTCTCCGGCGACCCGGTCGGGCCGCCCGCGGCGTACGGGCTGCTGCTCGACCAGTTCACCGCCTTTGCGCGACAGCGCGGCTGGCGGCTGGCGATCCTCGGCGCCTCGGAGCGCTGCCTCGAGCTCTACCGGGCTCGCGGGCTGCGTGCCCTCTACCACGGGGACGAAGCAGTGGTCGAGACCGACTCGTTCTCGCTCGAAGGCCGGCCGATCCGCAAGGTGCGACAGTCGGTCCACCGGCTCGAGCGCGCCGGGTACCGCGCCGAGGTGCTGCGGCCGGGGGCGATCGACCAGGACCTGCGCGCCGAGCTGGAGGGGATCGCGCGCGAGTGGCGCGGCACCGAGCCCGAGCGTGGCTTCGTGATGGCGCTCGACGCGCTCTTCCGGCTCGACGACGAAGACGGCCTGTTCGTCGTCGGCAGGACACCGGCCGGGGCGCCGGCGGGCTTCCTCCACTTCGCGGTCTGTCCGGCCGGCGGCGCGCTGTCGCTCTCCTCGATGCCCCGGCTGCGCTGGACGCCGAACGGGTTCAACGAGTGGCTGGTCTGCGAGGCCGTCGACTGGGCTCGAGCGCATGGGATCGCGCGTGTCTCGCTCAACTTCGCGCCGTTTGCGGCGCTGCTCGCGCCCGAGGCCGAGCTGTCGCGGCTGCAGCGGCTGGAGCGCGGCGCGCTCCTCCGGCTGAAGGGGCACTTCCAGCTCGACAACCTGCTGCTCTTCAACCGGAAGTTCTTCCCCTCGTGGGAGCGCCGCTTCGTCGTGTATGAACGGCGAGTGGACTTACCGCGCGTCGGGATCGCCGCTCTTGCCGCCGAGGCGTACCTCCCGTTCACCGGCCGTAACGGGCGATGACAGCGACGCTGCTGGCGGGCCTCGGCCTCGCGCTGGCCTCTGCCGCCGCACTGAACTGGAGCTACTTCTCCCAGCACTCGGTCGCGTCCACGCTGCCGCCCTTGAGCCTGCGCCGGCCCGTCGCCTCCTTGCGACTGCTGTTCGGGAACCTGCGGTGGCTCGTCGGGTGGCTCGTCGGGATCGGCGGCTGGGTGCTGTACGTGGCCGCGCTCGCGCTCGCCCCGCTGTCGCTCGTCCAGGCGGTCTCCGCGGGAGGGATCGGCCTGCTCGCCCTGCTCGTCGCGCGCGGGCGGCGGCTGGCGGCGAACGACCGGCGCGGCGTGCTCGTCTCGATGGCCGGCCTGGGACTACTCGCCGCGTCCCTCGGAGGAAGCAGCCAGGGCTCGAATGCCTCCGCGCTCGCCGTCGGGAGCTGGGTCGTCGTCTCGGTCGGAGTGGCCGCGGTCGCCGCGCTCGGCGGCGCGTCCGGTCTCGGCGCCGCCGCCGGGATTCTCTACGCCGCCGGCGACGTCGCCACGAAGGCCGCTGTCCACGGCGGAACCTCGCTTGCCTTCGTGCCGGTCCTGCTCGTCTGCCACGGCCTCGCGTTCGCGGCGATGCAGCTCGGTTTCCAGCGCGGTGGCGCGCTCGAGACCGCGGGCGTGGCGACCCTGCTCACGAACGCGCTCCCGATTGCGGCCGGGACGCTCATCTTCGGCGAAGGCCTCGGCTCCCGGCCTGCGCTGCGCCTGCTCGCGTTTGCCTGCACGGTTGTGGGAGCCACCCTGCTGGCGCGGAAGCCTGCCTCTGAGGTGCCGGGATTGCCCTCTGCCGCTGGCCCGGTACGATTTGACTGACTAGTCAATCAACGGACTCGGGGCGGTATGAGCGCGGTAGACGAGACGGTGGTCGCTGGAGTTTCCTTCGAGCTGACGGCCGAGCAGCGAGCGCTGCGCGAGCTCGCGCACGAGTTCGCCGAGAAGGAGATCAGGCCGAAGGCCGCCGAGTACGACGAGCACCAGACGCACCCGGCGGACGTGATCGCGAAGGCGCACGAGGTCGGCCTGATGAACCCGCACATCCCGGAGGAGCTCGGCGGCCCGGGCCTCCGCGGCTTCGAAGGCGTGCTGATCGGCGAGGAGCTCTGCTGGGGCTGCTCCGGGATCGGGACGTCGATCGTCGCGAACATCCTCGGCGCGCTGCCGGTGCTCCTCGCGGGCAGCGACGAGCAGAAGCGCGAGTGGCTGGCGCCGCTGCTCGACGAGCCGATCCTCTGTTCGTTCGCTCTGACCGAGCCGAACGCCGGCTCCGACGTCTCCGGCATCCAGACGACGGCCGTGCGCCAGGGCGACGAGTACGTGCTCAACGGCTCGAAGATGTTCATCACCAACGCCGGCCGGGCTTCGTGGGTGACCGTCTTCGCCTCGACCGACAAGGACGCCGGGCATCGCGGCCTGACCGCGTTCGTCGTGCCGACCGAGCTCGACGGCGTCGTCGTCGAGAAGCACCTCGACAAGATGGGCCAGCGGGCGACCGACACCTCGGCGCTCGCCTTCCAGGACGTCGTGGTGCCCGCGGCCAACCGCCTCGGCGAGGAGGGGCAGGGATTCAAGGTCGCGATGCAGACGCTCGACAACACGCGCCCGGGGACGGCGGCAGGCGCGGTCGGCGTCGCGCGGGCCGCCTTCGAGCACTCGGTCGAGTACGCGCGCGAGCGCGTCCAGTTCGGCCAGCCGATCGCCATGAATCAGGGCGTCAACTTCCTCGTCGCCGACATGGCCGCCGAGATCGAGGCGGCCCGGCTGCTCGTCTGGCAGGCCGCCTGGCTGCTCGACCAGGGGCAGCGCGGGACGCTCCAATCCTCCTACGCCAAGCGCTTTGCCGCCGACACCGCGATGAAGGTCACGACCGACGCCGTGCAGATCTTCGGCGGCTACGGCTACATGAAGGAGTACCCGGTCGAGAAGCTGATGCGCGACGCGAAGCTGTTCCAGATCTACGAGGGCACCTCGCAGATCCAGCGGCTCGTGATCGCGCGGGAGATATTCCTTCCACGGGACCCATAGGTCTCCGAGAACGCCGCTACACTCCATGACTTGCGCGTCGAGGCAGGGACCGGTGCGGTCCGGGTCCGCAACCGGCGTCGCAGCCGTTCCAGACAGCTGCTCGCGCAGCGACTGGTGGTGCTCGCGATCGTCGCCGCGGTCTGCGGCGCCGTGCTCGGATTCGTGTTCGCCGGCTCGCCGAGCCGAATCGCGGCGGGCGTCAAGGTCGACGGCGTCAACGTCGGTGGCCTGACCGCCGCTCAGGCGCGCGCGAAGCTGGAGCGCCGCGCCAACGCGCTCGCCGAGGTTCCCGTCACGTTCACCGCCGCCGGGCACCAGTGGCGTCTGCGGCCGGTCAGCCTTGGCGTGCAGACGAACTGGGACGCGGCCGTCAAGCTCGCGCTCGACCAGGGCAGCGGCCTCGGCCCGCTGCGTGGCTTCCGCCGGATCGGCGTGCGCGTCTTCGGCGCGGACGTCTCGCCGCCGACCCGCGTGCTCGAGCGGGCGCTCGTCTTCGAGGTCGGCAAGATCGCGAGGACCGTCAACCGCCCGCACAACGACGCGGCGATCGTCCTGCGCGGCCTGCGACCCGTGGTCATGCCCGCCCGCACCGGCGCCGTCCTCGATCGGGCGGCTGCCGGCGACACGATCGTCCGCTCGCTCGCAAGCTTCCAGCGCGGCACGGTCGCTCTGCCCGTTCGCGTCGACTCGCCGACGGTGCGAGCCGCCGACCTGACGCCCGTGGTGGCGCAGGTCCAGACCGCGCTCGCCCGGCGGGTCAGGCTGCAGCTGGGCGCCGCCTCGTGGTGGCTGCCGAAGGGTCAGCTTGCCGCGATCCTGCAGCTCCCGCACGGCGGCACCAAGACGCTCGCCGTCGGCGGTCCCGGGGCGACGCGGTACTTCACCAGGCTGAGCCGGGGGATCGACGCGCCGCCTCGCGACGCCACCTTCAGCGTGCTCTCGTCGGGGCGAGTGGTCGTGGTTCCGGCACGGCCGGGCCGCGTCGTCGCGGCAGGCCCGACCGGGCGGCACATCCTCGCGGCCGCGCTCGCCCCCCAGGCTCGCAACGCGCGGGTCGTCGTCACCTACGCGCAGCCGAAGCGCACGACGGCGCAGGCCAAAGCCATGGGCATCACCACGCGCGTCGGCCGCTACGAGACGATCTACGGCGGCGACCCGAACCGGATCCACAACGTCCAGCTCGTCGCGCGCCTGATCGACGGCAAGCTGATCGCGCCGGGCGCGACCTTCTCGTTCAATGCCGCCACGGGCGCTCGCACCGCAGACAAGGGTTTCCGGGAGGCGCCGGTGATCATCAACGGCGAGGTGACGAGCGGGCTCGGCGGCGGCGTCTGCCAGGTCTCGACGACCGTCTTCAACGCCGCCTACGAGGCCGGCCTGAAGATCACCGAGCGCACGAACCACGCGCTCTACATCAGCCACTATCCGCAGGGACGAGACGCGACGGTCAACTACCCGGACGTCGATCTGAAATTCGTCAACGACACGCCGCGCTGGCTGCTGCTGCGCACGTACGTCGGCTCGTACTCGCTCGACGTCGAGCTCTACGGGGCGCCGCTGAACCGGCGCGTCGAGAGCGTGACGAACCCGCTCGTCGACACCGGGCCGCCGCCACTCAAGCGCGTGCCCGACCCGGCGTTGTCCGTCGGCTCGACGGTCGTCGAACAGAGCGGTGAGCCTTCACGCTCGACGAGCGTCGAGCGGAAGGTCTACTCCGGCAACAAGCTGCTCTACGACAACACCTGGTACTCGTCCTACCGGGGCGAGCCTCGCGTCGTCGACGTCGGCACGAAGGCGCGGCCGGCACCGCCGCCGAAGAAGAAGGGCCCGAGCGGGCCGAGCGGCCCCACCGGCCCGACGGGCGTCACCTCTCCGCAGCGCTGATCTCGTCGGCGAGCCAGCCAGGCACGCGGGTCGGCCGGTGCGTGGTGGCGTCGACGCAGGCATGGCGGGTCCAGCCGTCGGCGATCGCCTCGCCCTCGCGCTCCACCGCGTAGTCGAAGCGAAAGCGCGCGCCGCGCAGCTCGCCGCAGCGGGCGCGGATCGTGAGCCGGTCGTCGAAGCGCGCCGGGGCGAGGTAGCGCACGTTGGACTCGATCGTCAGCGCCTCGATCCCGTCGGCCCGCAGCCCGGGGTAGCCGCCGCGGAAGCGCGCGAGGTAGTCGATGCGCGTGACCTCGAACCAGACGAGGTAGACGGAGTTGTGCGCGATCCCTTGCGCGTCGGTCTCGGCGAAGCGCACGCGCACCTCGGTCTCGAAGTGAAAGTCCACGGGCGCATTCTGGCCCGCGGCTGGCCGGGGCGTTAGGCCGCGGCGCGCTTCAGCGGCCGCTCGTCGAGCACGCGCCTGCATTCGGAGCAGACCGTGCGCTCGACCTCGTACGGGATTCCGAGCCGCTGAAGGAGCACGTAGGACCGTACGCCCGAGTGCCGGTGGAGCCGTTTGCGATGTATGGACAACTGACCCATGTCCTTTGCTAACCGTAGCTTTGTCGTCGGAAGATACGACGCTCAAAAGGGTGAGGATGTTGTGACGTTTCGGGAACGGTCCCCGGCGGCTAGGCTCATCTTCGTGAGACGAGCGCTGATGTGGTTTCCGCTCCTGCTCGTGCTCGCCGGCTGTGGCGCGACGGCGCATCGGGCCTCGAGCACGCTCCCGCCGGTCGACTCGTCCAGGTGCCGCGCCGGCGTCGTGCGCGCCGGGAGCGCCAACGTCGCGGTCGCGGCAGTCGTCCGCTCGAGCGCGCGCGTCTACCGCCGGCCGGGCGCGAAGCCCTTCGCCCGCTTCGGCCGCCTGAACGTCAACGGCTTTCCGACCTTCTTCCGCGTGCTGAGCACGGTGCGAGGCTCCGACTGCGCACCACGTTGGTTTCGCGTCCAGCTGCCGATCAAGCCGAACGGCGTCACCGGCTACGTTCGCGCCCGGGCGGTCGAGACCGGACGCGTGCGCTCGCGCGTCGTCGTCGACCTCTCCTCGAAGCACCTGACGCTCTTCCGCAACGGGCGCCGCGTCTTCGGGACGACCGTCGCAGTCGGCTCCTCCGCCACGCCGACGCCCATCGGCCGCTACTACGTCAACCAGCGCCTGATCCCGATCGACCCGGGCGGGCCGTATGGGCCGGCCGCGATCGGCATCTCGGCCTATTCGAACGTGCTCACGGGCTGGACACAGGGCGGCCCGATCGCGATTCACGGGACGAACGAGCCCTGGTCGATCGGGCACGCGGTCTCGAACGGGTGCATTCGCCTCCGCAACCCGGCGCTCCGCCGATTGTTCAAGGTGACGCCGGCCGGCACGCCCGTCGTGATCCGGCAATGAGGCGACGCGTCGTCGTCCTCGCGCTGGCCGTGCTCTGCGCGGGGCTGGCGGCGACGCTGGCGACGACCGCGCGGCAGCGGACGGTGGCCGATCCCGAGGTGGACGCCCGGCCTGACGGCTGCGGGCGCGATTACCTGGCGCAGGCCCAGCAGACGATTCCGACCTGGGTCTACGTGGGCGACCGCAACGCTCCGGCGTCAGGCCCCGCGCCGCCGCCGCGGCGGCTCGAAGGGGTGCTCGTCTCCCGGTTCGAGCCCGACCTCGCGGTGCACCCGACGCCGGAGGACCTGCCGACCATCCATCGCAGCTACGACCTGAACCTGAACGTGCTGCCGGACGCGGCTTACCGCGGGCTGCTCGGCGGCTCGGAGGCGGTCCGGACGGGCAACTTCGCCGGTCAGACCGAGTCGACCGGCCGGGTGCACGTCGAACGCGAGCAGGGATCGCTGCCGTTCTTCGCGTGGCCCGAGGCCGGCGACCGCGTGGCGATGATCGGCTCCTGGGTCTGGGACTGCGGGCACTGGACCGGCGGCGGCGAGCGCACCGAGATCCATCCGTTCCGCGCCTTCTGGGTCGACCGCGGCGGCGAAGGCGACCTCTTCCTCTCGAGCGACAAGACGTTCGCGGGAGTCGAGGCAGATTGCGCTCACGCGGCCAAGGGCGTCGTCACGGCGTTCCGGACCTGCCTGGCGACCGAGCCCTCCTGGCAGGACCTGAGCGGCTCGTACCGCTTCCGCCTCCGTCTGCCGAAGCGGCCGGCCGGGGCGCGGCTCGAGCTGCGTGTCGTCGATGCCGGCAGCACGGCCGGTGCCCCTCGCGCGCAGGCCCACCTGAGCGGCGGCGGCGTCGACGTCACGCTCCAGGTTCACTCGAAGCCGGGACAGCGGCTGGTGATCGCCCAGCGCGTGCTCGCCCGCTGGACCGAAGGCGCTCCGACCGACCACGTGCGGGTTCGTTTCACCCGTCTGCTCGTCCGGCGCGCGATGGATCCCGGCTGCCCTGGTGGCCGAAACAGCTGCGGCTCGAAGGAGACGACCCACGGCGAGCAGGCGACCGCCCCTCCCGGCGAGTGGAACGTCTACGTCGATGCGGCGGGCGTGTGGAAGATGTGGGGCAACGGCCTGCTCCGGGCGCGCGACGGCCAGGTCTTCCACGGCGGGCCGAGCTTCGACCTGCGCCTGCCGCGCGGCCGGCCGTGGCGCGTGTTCGTGTTCACCCGCGAATGCGACTTCGGCTCGCTCGGGAACGCCGACGGCGCCACGCATGCGATGACGCCGTGCCCGCGCTCATCCGAGTTCGGCACCTTCGACGGCGACGACGTCCCGGGCAGCTCGGTCGCGCACTTCCGCTCGCCGTCCGCGGCGCTCGGCCTCCACCGGCTTCGCCCTCGGCGCCTTGGCTCGACCTGCCCGGCCGTCAACCGTCTGGGCTGCTACGAGCTGGAGCTCCGCGTCGACCGCGTCCAGGGGTAGCGAATCGGCCAGTCGGGTATAAAGCACTCATGGCTCAGCAGAGTGGACAGGACATCTTCGCCCGGCTCGCCGAGCGCGGCGAGGACGTGATCGGCAGGATCGCCGAGATGCCGGGCGCCCAGAAGCTCGTCGAGAACGCGAACCAGCTCAAAGAGCGGGTCGACGATCTGTCGAAGAAGGTCCGTGGCCTCGACGCGCTCGAACGACGCGTGACTTCGCTCGAGAAGAAGGTCGATCAGCTCTCGAAGTCGGCCAAGCCGGCTGCGCGGAAGCCCGCGGCCAAACCAAAGCCGAAGCCGAAGAGCTAAGGCACGCGCAACCGAAGGGCGCGCGGCACGATCTCGAACCGCACGGGCGTCGTTCCCGGCTGCTCGCCGTCGAGCTCAACCGGCAGCGGCTCGTGAGACTCGATCTCGACGGCCGCGCCTCGCAGCAGCGTCGCCTTCGGGTGGGGCAGGTGTCGCCCGCGATAGGTCTTCGGCAGGGTCAGCAGCAGGTCGCGCTTGGTCAGGTCGCCGATCAGAAGCACGTCGAAGACACCGTCGTCCGGCTCGGCGTCGGGCAGCATCTTCATTCCGCCGCCGAGGTAGCGGCCGTTCGCGACGATCACGTCGTGCATCCGGCCGCGGCGCTCCTCGCCGTCGACGCGAACCGTCACCTCACCACTGCTCCAGCGCGAGAAGACGGAGAACGTGGCCCACGCATACGAGACCTTGCCGCCCAGCGCCTTAGAGGCCTCGTTGGCGCGCTTGGCGATCGCCCCGCTCATGCCGGCGCTGGCGACGTTGGCGAACAGCGACTCGCTCTCGGAGCCGTTCCAGCCGAGGTAGCGCGCCCGCCCGAGGTCGATCTCGCGCGTGCGCCCGTGCAGCGCGACCTCGACCGCGGCCTCGAGCCTGCGCGGGATGCCGTAGGTGCGGACGAAGTCCCAGCCGGTCCCGCGTGGGATCACGGCCAGCTCGACGTCGAGGCCGGCGATGCCGTTGACGACCTCGTTGACGGTCCCATCGCCGCCGACCGCCACGAGCAGCGACGCGTTCGCCGCGGCCTCGCGCGCGAGCTCGGTCAGGTGGCCCGGCCGCTCGGACAGCAGCGCGTCACCCTGCAACCCGAGCGCGGCCGCCTGGTGGGCCAACTCGGGCCAGCGCCTGCCGGCCGCGCCGGCCTCGGCCGCGGGGTTGACCAGGAAGACGGTCTCGCTAATGAGAGCCTGTAACCGTGGCGAGCGCGACGCGCGTCATGCGGTCGACCGCGGCGCGCAGCTCGTCGTCTGAGATGCGCGTGAACTCCTCGCCGATCACGATGTCGCTCACCGTCAGTAGGCAGCCGGCCTTGACCCCGCGCAGGGCGCCGATCGTGAACAGCACCGCCGCCTCCATCTCGACGCCGAGGACGCCGCGGGACGACCAGCGCTTGTGCCGCTCGGGATCCGGGTCGTAGAAGGTGTCGCTGGAGGCAATCGCGCCGACGCGCAGCGGCTGGTCGAGCTCCTTGGCCGCGTGAACAGCCGCGTGAACGAGCTCCCAGTCGGCCGTCGGCACGTGTGGCTCGCCGCCGACGTAGTGCCGCGCGGTGCCGTCGGCGGGCACGGCCGAGACCGCGACGATCAGGTCGCCGAGCTGCAGGTCCTGCTGGAGGCCGCCGCAGGTGCCGACGCGTAGGAAGCGCGTGACGCCGAGCTGGACGAGCTCCTCCATCACGATCGCGGCCGAGGGGCAGCCCATCCCGGTCGACTGCACGGAGACCGGCTTGCCTTCCCACTCGCCGGAGTAGCCGAGCATCCCGCGCTCGCCGTTCCGCTGCACGGGATTGTCGAAGTAGGTCTCGGCGATGTACTTGGCGCGCAGCGGGTCGCCGGGGAGGAGACAGGCGTCCCCGTACTCGCCGGGCTCGGCACGAACATGGATCGGCATGCACCAGAGCCTAAAGTTGCGCCCGTGGCCGCGCTGACCGAACCGGCGCTGGACGAGATCCTGGCCTTCTGCGCCGAGGACCCGATCGAGCGCGTCTTCCTCGAAGACGTCGCGCGCCGCGGGCTCGGCCGCTTCACCGGGCTCGCCGAGGACGGGCGCCTGCGCGCGCTCTGCCACGTCGGGACGAATCTCGTCCCGTCGGGCAGCGGCTGCGGCGTGTTCGCCGGCGTGGACGGCGCGAGGCGCGCCCGCCTGGTGATCGGCGAAGAGAAGGCAGTAGGCGACTTCTGGGCCGAGGGGCAGCACCGGCTCGGGTCGCCGCGCGAGGACCGCCCGGGCCAGCCGGTGTACGTGCTCGAGCAGCCGCCGGAGCCCGGCGAGACCGGGCTTCGTCCCGCGACCCAGGACGACTTCGAGTTGCTCGTCCCCACCTGCGCCGAGGCCCACCGCGAAGAGCTCGGGATCGACCCGCTCGCACGCGACCCGGAGAGCTTCCGCTGGCGGACGCGGATGCAGATCGAGGACGGCCGGTCGTGGCTCTGGGCCGAGGACGGGAAGATCCTGTTCAAGGCGGAGGCGTCGGCCTGGACGCCCTCGGCGGTGCAGCTTCAGCAGGTCTGGGTCGACCCGAGCGTCCGCGGCCGCGGCTACGCGCAGCGGGGAATGCGCGACCTGTGCCGCCTGCTGCTCGAGCGGGTTCCGGCCGTTTGCCTGTTCGTCCGCGCCGAGAACGCGCCCGCGATCCGTGTCTACGAGAACGTCGGCATGCGCCACACGATCTCGTACCGCAGCCTCGTCTTCATCTGAAAACGCCCCCCGAACGGGGGAGGAACGGCGGGCCACCGCTGCCGAAGATGTGGACGTGCGACTTGGCCTCACTGCGGCTGGCCTGCTCGTCGTGATCACGATTGCCCTTGCGCTCGTGACCAACGGACGCGCGCGCCCAAATCACCTAGTTCACACCTGCTCCGCCACCGACCGGCAGTTCATCGAGACGGCGCGGACGAACATGACCGCGCTCGAGCTCTGGAGCGAGCAGTACCAGAGCGGGGAGGCCTCGGCCGAGGACGTGGTCGGCCAGGCGCACGCGGCCTCGAAGATCATGCGGGGCACCGGGCCGACCGACTTCTCGCTGCAGCAGACCCGGCGCCTCGTCACCGGGATGCTGAACGAGTACGCCCAGGGCGTGCAGCTCCACGAGAAAAACGGGGATGCAGGCCCGACGATGTACCGGGCCTACGGTCTCGCCAACTTCGCGCACACCGTGCTGCTGCAGGCGCAGGCGCCGCTCGCCAAGCTCGGCTGCGACGTCCGGCCGCTGCTCTGACGCTTCGCGCCGCTGCAAGACTGTGGCGGTGAGCGACGAGCTGCGAGCCCGCGTCGAGGAGCACATTCGCGAGCACGAGCTGATTCCGCCCGGCGCGAAAGTGGTCGCGCTCGTCTCCGGCGGCGCCGACTCGACCTGCCTCTGGCACGCCCTCGGCGCGCTCGGCTACCGCGTCTCGGCGCTGCACGTCGACCACGGCCTGCGCGGAGAGGAGTCGGCCGAGGACGCGCGCTTCTGCCGCGAGACGCTCGGCGCCGAGGTGGTGGACGGACGCGGAGGGCGGACGGAAGACGAGCTGCGGCAGATCCGCTACTCGCTCGCGACCGACCGATTGCGCGCGACCGGCCACACAGCCTCCGACCAGGTCGAGACCGTGCTCTACCGGCTCGCGGCGAGCGGCAATGCCAAGGGCATCAAGCCGAAGCGCGAGGACGGGGTCGTCCGGCCGCTGCTGACGCTCTGGCGCGAGGAGACCGAGGCCTACTGCCGCGGCGAGGGTCTCGAGTTCCGGCGCGACAGCGCGAACGCGGACACGCGCCGCGGACTGATCCGCGAGGAGCTGCTGCCGCTGCTGCGACGTCTGCACCCGGGCGCCGAGCGGAACCTGCTGCGCGTCGCCGAGCAACGGCCGACGAAGCTCGACCTGCTGCTCGCCTCGGCCGACGGTTCGGGCCGCGTCGACCTCGGCCAGGGGCTCACCGCGGTGCGCGAGTACGACCGCGTCTGGCTCGAGCAGACACCGGTCGCGCTCGAGGGCCGCGTCCGTTGGGGCCCGTGGACGATCGAATCCGAGCTCGCAGGCCTTAAGGTACGAAGCTGGCGTCCGGGCGACAGGCTCGCCGGGCGTCGGAAGAAGGTGCAAGACGTGTTCGTCGACGCCAAGATCCCGCGGTCTGAACGCGAGGCGTGGCCCCTCGTCGTACGCGGGCGCGAAGTCGTCGCCGTCCCCGGTCTCGTCGAGGCGCCGGGCGTGAAGGCCGAGCGCGCGTGAGCCAGACCGAGCTCGAGCAGGCGGTCGGCGAGGTCCTGATCGACCAGGAGACGCTCGCCGCGCGCGTGGCCGAGCTCGGCGCGGAGGTCTCAGCCGACTACGAGGGCCGTGACCTGCTGCTGATCGGGGTGCTCAAGGGCGCCGTCTTCTTCATGGCCGACCTGATGCGGCACCTGACCGTGCCCTGCGAGGTCGACTTCATGGCCATCTCGAGCTACGGCGACGCGACCGACTCCTCCGGGATCGTGCGCATCCTCAAGGACCTCGACATCAACATCGAGGGCCGCCACGTGCTCGTGGTCGAGGACATCATCGACTCCGGCCTGACGCTGTCGTATCTGATCCGCAACCTGGAGTCGCGCGAGCCGGCGACCCTCGAGGTCTGCGCCCTGCTGACCAAGCCTTCGCGGCGCGAAATCGACGTTCCCGTGCGGTATGTCGGCTTCGAGATCGCGAACAAGTTCGTCGTCGGCTACGGCCTCGATTTCGCCGAGCGGTACAGGAACCTGCCCTACGTCGGCGTACTTGACGAGCATCTGCTGCCCGAGACCCTGTAGCTCCAGGCAATCCGGGCGTCGGCGACGCTCATACTCATTGGTACCCTGTCCGATAGAGGGCCCGTGAACCGATTCTTCCGCTCAGCGCTCTTCCCGCTCGTCGTGATCGTCCTCCTCGTGTGGGTGGCGAGTCAGACGCTGATCCCGCATTCGAAGACGGCTACGAAGACGACGTACTCGCAGTTCCTCACCTACGCGCGGGAGGGGAACGTCGACAACGTCGTCATCTCGCCGAGCAAGCACTCGATCAACTTCACGATCCCCGGCGATCAGAACCGGAAGGCCACGGTTCACTACCCCGCCGACCAGTCGATCCCGGCGATCACGTCGGCACTGGAAACGCACAAGGACGTCAAGTTCGACTCCAAGGGCACCGGCGGCTTCTCGTGGGTGAGCGCGTTCTTCTCGCTGCTCCCCTTCATCATCCTGATCGCCTTCTGGATCTTCCTGATGAACCAGGTCCAGGGCGGCGGCTCGAAGGTGATGAGCTTCGGCAAGAGCCGCGCCAAGCGGATGGCGCCCGACTCGCCCAAGATCGGCTTCAAGGACGTCGCCGGCGTGGACGAGGCCGTCGAGGAACTCCAGGAGATCAAGGAGTTTCTCGAGAACCCGAAGAAGTTCCAGGCGCTCGGCGCGCGGATCCCGAAGGGCGTCCTGCTCTACGGGCCGCCAGGCACCGGTAAGACGCTGCTCGCGCGCGCGGTCGCCGGTGAGGCCGGCGTGCCGTTCTTCTCGATCTCTGGCTCCGACTTCGTCGAGATGTTCGTCGGCGTCGGCGCCTCGCGCGTGCGCGACCTCTTCGAGCAGGCCAAGCAGGCCTCGCCGTGCATCGTCTTCATGGACGAGATCGACGCCGTCGGCCGTCACCGCGGCGCGGGCCTCGGCGGCGGCCACGACGAGCGCGAGCAGACGCTCAACCAGCTGCTCGTCGAGATGGACGGCTTCGAGCTGAAGGACAACATCATCCTGATCGCGGCCACCAACCGGCCCGACATCCTTGACCCGGCGCTGCTGCGCCCGGGCCGCTTCGACCGGCAGATCGTCGTCGACCGGCCCGATCGCATCGGCCGCCGCAAGATCCTCGAGGTGCACGCCAAGGGCAAGCCGATCGCACCCGAGATCGATCTCGACACGCTGGCCGCCGGCACGCCCGGCTTCACGGGCGCCGACCTGGCGAACCTCGTCAACGAGGCCGCGCTGCTCGCCGCGCGCCGCGGCAAGAAGACGATCCAGCAGGAGGAGCTCGAGGAGGGGATCATGCGCGTGATCGCCGGGCCCGAGAAGAAGACGCGCCTGCTCTCCGAGGAGGAGCGCAAGATCACGGCCTACCACGAGCTCGGCCACGCGATCGTCGGCCGCTACCTCGAGCACACCGACGAGGTGCACAAGATCTCGATCATCAGCCGCGGCCAGGCGCTTGGTTACACGATCTCGCTCCCTCGCGAGGACCGCTACCTGACGACCAAGACCGCGCTGATGGAGCAGATGGCGATGATGCTCGGCGGCCGCGCCGCGGAGGAGCTCGTCTTCCAGGAGGTCACCACCGGGGCCGCCAACGACATCGAGAAGGTCACCGCGACCGCGAAGCAGATGATCATGCGCTTCGGCATGAGCGAGAAGCTCGGCCCGCGCGTGCTCGGCCGGAACCACGACATGCCGTTCCTCGGTCGCGAGATGGGCGCCGAGCCCGACTACTCCGAGGAGATCGCGCGCGAGATCGACGACGAGATCCGCCGCGTGATCGAGGAGGCCCACGAGCTGGCCGTCACCACGCTGAAGACCCACATCGACGAGCTGCACCGGATCTCCGGCCTGCTGATCGAGCGCGAGACGATCGACAAGGACCAGTTCGAGCGGCTGCTCGCCGGCGAAGACGAGGCGAGCGTCTTCCCGGACGAGCCGAAGCCGGAGGAGCCTGACGCCCCGGCCGAGGAGCGGCGCAAGCGCCCGCAGCCGAAGCCGGTTCCGCGGCCGTTCCCGGGGGCGACCATGCAGCCTCCGCCTGAAGGCTCGACGACCTAACTGCCCTGCGCGCCGGCGAGGGGAGCTCCTCGTTTTTGGCCATGACCCAGGGACAGTCCCCGGGACCGGTCCGAATTGGCCGGCGACTTCGGGCTGAAGCGCGTCAGGACGGCAGGGCCGGCCATTCCAAACGTCCGGATCGGCCATGGCCGAGGGACTGTCCCTGGGACACGCCCGATCTAGGCAGTGCCGGCCGCGACGCCGGCCTGCCAGCTGGCCCACAGACGGGCGTAGCGCTCGCCCTGGGCGACCAGCTCGTCGTGGGAGGCGACCTCAACGACGCGGCCCTTGTCCATCACCACGACGCGGTCGGCGCGCTCGGCCGTCGAGAGGCGGTGGGCGATGATGATCACCGTCCGGCCCTCGACGACCGCCGCTAGCGCCTGCTCGACTGCAGCCTCCGTGGCCGGGTCGAGGCTCGAGGTGGCCTCGTCGAGCACGATCACCGCAGGGTCTGCCAGCGCCACGCGTGCGATCCCGACCAGTTGCCGCTCGCCCGCCGAGAGCCGCACGCCGCGCGTTTGCACGTCGGTGTCGATCCCCTCCGGCAACGCCTCGAAGCGCTCGCGCGACCCGATCTGGTCGAGCGCGCGGAGCACGGCCTCGTCCGGAGCGTCAGGGTCGGCCAGGCGCACGTTGTCCGCGATCGTGCCGCTGAAGAGATGGCCCTCCTGCGGCAGCATCACGATCCGGTGACGCAGCGACTCGAGCCGTGCGTCTCGCAGGTCGACGCCGCCGAGCGAGATCGAGCCCTGCTGTGGGTCGTACTGGCGCGTCAGCAGCTTCGCCAGCGTCGACTTGCCCGCGCCGGTGACGCCGACGAGCGCGACGTGCTCGCCGGCGTCGAGCCGCAGCGAGACGTCCTTCACCACGAGCCCGCCCGCCTCGTAGCCGAACGAGACGTCGCTCAGCTCGAGCGCGCCGTCGGCCGGCAGGTCGACCGCGCCCGCGCGCTGGGTTACCGCGTTCGGCGCCTGCAGCAGCCCGACCACTTTGCCGAGCGCCGCGAGGCCCTGGCGGAACTCCCCGAGCCACTCGCTGAAGCGCGCGATCGGGTCGAACAGCTGCACCAGGTAGAGCACGTAGGCGGCGATCGTGCCCTCGCTGATCTTGCCGTCGCGGTAGAGGTAGGAGGCGGTCAGCAGCACGGCGACAAGCGCAACCGTCTGCGCCAGCGGGATCATCGTGAAGAGCCTGATGTTCACGAACGACGCGCGCCGCCACGCCCCGATCTGGGCGTTGCTGCGGGGCTGGTAGGCGTCGATCGTCTGCCGCTCGCGCCGGAAGGCCTGGATCACGCGGACGCCCGTGAGCCCTTCCTGCAGCGTGGTCAGCGTCTCGGCCACGCGGTCGCGGATTGCGTGATACGCGCCGCCGGCTCCGTGGTGGAACGTCCAGCTCGAGACGATCAGGACCGGCAGCGCGATCAGCGAGACGAGCGCCAGCGTGGGCGAGAGGATCACGAGCACGACGACGGTCAGCGCGATCTGCAGGCCGCTGCCGATCACCTCGACCATTGCCTCGCGCAGGAACTCGTCGAGCGCCTGCACGTCCGAGGTGAGCCGCGAGACGAGTACGCCGGTCCGCTCCTGCTCGAAGAACCCGAGCGGCAGCGCCTGCAGCTTCTCGAACGCGGCCGCGCGCAGCCGGTTGAGGAAGCGCTCGCTCGCGGTCGCGGCCAGCAGCGTCTGGGCGCGCACGACCAGCGGCTTGAGCCCCGCGAGCACGAGCAGCGCGACCGCCGCCACGTTGAGCGGGTGCAGGTCGTGCTTGACGATCCCGTTGTCGACCGCGTAGCGCACGAGCGCGGGGCCGGCGAGCGTGATCAGCGTCGAGACGATCACCGCGGCGGCCGCGCCGAAGTAGAGGTTCTGCACGTCGCGCGTCAGGCCGCGCGTCGCGCGCCAGACATCGCGAGTTGTCGCCCGCTCCATCATCGGAGTCGATCCTCCCGGCCAGCGCATCGACTGGTCATTTCAGACGGCCGAGCGGGCAAAGCCCGCACGGCCTGAGAACGCCGTCGCAAGCGCCGGCTCATGCCGCCTGCTCCAGCGCGAGCAGCTCGCGGTAGCGCGGCGAACGCGCGATCAGCTCCTCGTGTGTGCCCTGCTCGACGATGCGGCCACCCTCGAGCACGGCGACGCGGTCGGCGAGCGCGATCGTGGCCGGCCGGTGAGCGATCACGAGCGTGGTGCGGCCCTCCATCACCTCGGCCAGCGCCGCGCGGATCTCGTGCTCCTTGGTCGCGTCGACCGCCGAGGTCGCGTCGTCGAGGACGAGCACCGCCGGGTCGGCCAGGATCGCGCGGGCGATCGCGATCCGCTGCCGCTGGCCGCCCGAGAGCGAGAAGCCGCGCTCGCCGAGCACGGTCTCGTAACCGTCGGGCAGGTCGTCCACGAACGCGGCGGCGCCGGCGAGCTCGGCGGCGCGGCGCACGTCTTCGTCGCTCGCGTCCGGCCGGCCAAGGCGGATGTTCTCGCGCACGCTCTCGCTGAACAGAAACGTCTCCTCGAAGACAAGCGCGACCGCTCGGCGGACGTCGGCAATCCGCAGCTCGCGCAGGTCGTGGCCGTCGAGCAGCACACGGCCGTCCTCGGGGTCGTAGAGGCGAGCGAGCAGTCCTGCGACGGTGCTCTTGCCCGAGCCGGTCGCGCCGACGAGCGCGAGCGACTCGCCCGGCGCGACGTGCAGGTCGAGCCCGTCGAGCACGAAGCGGTCGCCCTCGTGACCGAAGCGCACGCCGTCGAGCCGGATGTCGCCCTGAGCGTCGAGCTCCACCGGATGGCGCGGCTCGCGCAGCTGCGGCTCGGCCTCCAGCACCTCCGTGATGCGGCTGCTCGCGGCGAGCGCCTTCTGCAGCGTCGTCACGCGCTGGCCGAGCACCCGTAGCGGCCAGACCAGCATCACGACGTACGCGTTGAAGGCGACGAACGAGCCGACGGTCAGGTCGCCGTTGATCACGCTGCGGCCGCCGAGCCAGAGCACCGCTGCGATCCCGAGCAACGGCAGCATCTCGAGCACCGGAATGAAGACCGCGTCGAGCCGTGCAAGGGCCAGCGCGCGGTTCATGATCTCGACGCTGCGCTCGCGGAACCGCTGGGACAGTGCGTCGCCGGCCCCGAGCCCCTTGACGACGCGGATCCCGCTGACCGTCTCCTCGACGAGCGTCGACGCCTCCGCCCAGCTCGCCTGGAGCTCGCGCGTGCCCTTGTCGTACTTGCGTGAGTAGAGCCAGGCGCCGACCGTCACGAACGGCACCGGGATCAGCACCACGAGCGCGAGCCGCCAGTCGAGGATCAGCATCACGATCGCGACCGCGACCACGGTCAGCACGTAGCCGATCGTGTGGCCGATCGCGTCCATCATCCGCGCGATGTGCTGCGAGTCCGACGAGGCGCGGCTCAGCAGTTCGCCCGGGCCGACGCGGTCGTGGTAGGTCGCGTCGAGCCGCAGCGCGTGCGCAAAGAGCGCGTCGCGGACGCCGGCGTCGGAGTAGGAGCGGTTGCGGATCGCGTAGAGGTGGCGGAACGCGCCGGCGCAGACCTCGAGCAGCCCGACGCCGAGCAGCACGAGCAGCCAGACGAGCAGCGCGTGGTGGTCGCGCGGGACGATCCCGTGGTCGATCGCGTACTTGACGACGAGCGGCGCGGCGACGGCGCCGGTCTGCCAGAGCAGGCCGGAGAGCACGGCGCCGGTGACGCCATGCCGCTGCGCGCGCACGACTGCGCGCACGAATCGCCACGCCGCGGGGCGACGTCCTTCGACTTCCCCCATGGCCCTAACCTACCCACGGATGCGACAACCGATCGAGCAGCGCTTCCCGCGGCCGTCCGTGATGGGCGTCGTCAACGTGACGCCGGACTCGTTCTCGGACGCGGGCGTCAACTTCGACGCCGACGACGCGGTCGCGAGCGCGCGCCGGATGCTGGCGGAGGGCGCGGCGATCGTCGACGTCGGCGGCGAGTCGACGCGGCCGGGGGCCGAGGGGGTCTCCGTCGACGAGGAGCTGCGGCGCGTGGTGCCCGTGCTCGAGCAGCTCTCCGGGGCGCCGGTCTCGATCGACACCTCGAAGGCCGAGGTCGCCCGGCGCGCGCTCGAGCTCGGCGCCGAGCTCGTCAACGACGTCACGGCGCTGCGAGGCGATCCTGCGCTGGCAGAGGTCGTCGCCGAGTCGGGCGCCTACCTCTGCCTGATGCACATGCAGGGCGAGCCGCGGACGATGCAGGCCGACCCGCGCTACGACGACGTCGTCTCCGAGGTGGCCGCGTTCCTGGAAGAGCGGCTGCATGCCGCAGTCGCGGCCGGGATCGCCGAGGAGCGCATCTGCCTCGACCCCGGCATCGGCTTCGGCAAGACGGTCGAGCACAACTTCGAGCTCGTGCGGCGGCTGCGCGAGCTGACCGCTCTCGGCCGTCCCGTGGTGGTCGGTTTCTCGCGCAAGAGCTCGCTGGGCAAGCTGCTCGGCGACCCGCAGGCGACGACCGGCTCGGTCGCGGCGAGCGTCGGTGCCGCGGTCGCGGCCTACGAGCGCGGGGCGACGATCCTGCGCGTCCACGACGTCCGTGAGCACGTCGAGGCCCTGGCCGCGGCAGAGGCGGCGCTGGCATGACGGTCGTGGTGGAGATCGCCGGCCTCGAGCTTCCGGGCCGCCACGGTGCGCTCGAGCGGGAACGGCAGCAGGAGCAGCCGTTTCTGTACGACGTCGAGCTCGAGCTGCCGGAGCCCGCCTCGGACGAGCTGGAGCAGACGGTCGACTACCGCGAGGTCGTGGCGCTGATCCGTGAGATCTCCGACCGACGGAGCTTCCACCTGCTCGAGTCGCTCGCCGCGGCCCTGGCGGACGCGCTGCTCGCGCGCTTCCCCGCCGAGCGGGTCAGCGTGCGCGTGCGCAAGCCGGAGGTCGACGTGGGCTCGCCGGTCGACTACACCGCCGCTAGCGTGCGGCGGGAGCGACGCTGAGCTTGTACGAGGCCTGCTGGCCGTTCTTCGGCAGGAACACGTCCACGTAGACGAACTGCCCGCTGCCGCGGCCCTTCAGCGTCACCCGCTCGAACCGGGCGCCTGCGTGCGCCGAGACCCCGAGCAGGTCGCGCTTCGCCGCCACGCCGCGCTCGAAGACCGTCGACGTCCGCTTCCCCCAGAGCTCGAGGTCGACGTTCGCATTCGGCCGCACGGTGACGGCGATCTTCCCCTTCGCCGGCAGGTAGATGCGGTAGACGTCCTCCGGGTCCTCGCGCCGCTCGAGCGACGCGCTGATCGTCGCGCGCGGCCGGTGCTGTGCCGTGAGCGGCGCCTTGCCGTTCCGCGTGAGCCCGTTCGGCTTGACGAGGTAGATGTCCTCGTTCGGCTCCAGCGGATCGACGGCCGGCGGCTTGCGGGTCACCGCTGCGGGGACGTCGAGGATGCCGTAGCCGGTGTCCGCGTCCCAGCCGGCCTTGCCGACGTCGCGCGCCGAGCGGCGCATGACCTCGAACAGCTGTCCGTTCGTCAGCGTCGGGCGCAACGTCCAGACCGCGGCGGCGGCGCCCGAGACGAGCGGCGCCGAAAAGCTCGTGCCGTCGACGGAGGCGTAGCCGCTCGGGTCGAAGAGCGTCGGAATCGCGGCCGTCATGTCCTGTCCCGGCGCCGCGAGGTCCATCGCGGGCGACGAGCTGGAGAAGCTCGTCACGCGGTCGGACTCGTCCGTGGCGCCGACCGTCAGCACGTGCGCGAAGCTCGCGGGGAACGAGGGCGAGCTGCCCTCCTGGCGGTCGTTTCCGGATGAGGCGACCACGAGCAGGCCGGCGCCAAAGGCGTTCAGGATCGCGTGCTCCTCGATCGGCAGGCGGTCGAAGCCGCCGAGGCTGAGGTTGATCACGCCCTGTCCGTGCCGCCGCGCGGCGGCGAGGCCGGCGATCTCGTCGCCCACGGTGAGCTGCCCCGTCGGGCTCGCGTCCCAGAGCTGGAGCTTGGCCTGCGGATAGATGCCGACGATTCCCTTGGCGTTGACCGGCGCGCCGACCACCGAGGCGGTCGCGGTGCCGTGCAGCTCTTCCTGGTTGGCGTCGGTGGTCTGCGTGTTCAACGCGATCGTGTTCGGACGTCCCGCGAACTCCTCGTGCGAGAGGTCGACGCCGGAGTCGATCATCGTCACCGGGACGCCCGGGCCCGGCGCGATCCAGTCGCTGACGCCGATGTGCGGCGGCCACCACTCGGTCGGCGAGAGCGGGTCGGTGAACATGCCGAAGAAGCCGCTCGCGCCGCGCGGGTCGCTCCCGATCGGGAGGTCTGGCATCACGGAGCGGACGAGCCCGCGGCGCTGGAGGCCGGGCAGCAGGCGCTGCGCGCTCCAGCTCGGCAGGCGCCACAGCCCGAGCGACGGTTCGATCTGCTCGGCGCCGGCTCGACGCAGCGCCGGCGCGGCTGCCGAGCCCCGGAGGCGGTCGAGCTCGACGAGCGTCCGCGGGTACGCCTGCAGCCCCGCGAAGGTGCGCGGGCCGGAGGTGACCGGTGTTCCGGGATGCGCGAGCACGGCCGCCTGGGCGGCCGAGTTGAAGCAGAGGGCTATGACCCCGATCAGCACGCTGCGGCGCACGACGCGTGACACGGTAGCTGCGACTCGCGACGGATGACGGACAATCGCGGTCATGACCAGAAGTTTCGTCGGGCTGGGCGCGAACCTTGAGGATCCACGGGGCCAGATCGAGCAGGCGATCGAGCTGCTCGCGGCCGAGGACGGGATCGAGCTGGTCGCGGTCTCGAGCCTGCGCGAGACCGACCCGGTCGGTTATGAGGATCAGCCGCGCTTCCTCAACGGCGCGGCCGAGCTGGGCACGTCGCTGAGCGCACGAGAGCTGCTCCAGCGGCTGCTGGCGATCGAGCGCCGCCTGGGCCGCGTCAGGGGCGAGGGACCGCGCTACGGGCCGCGCACGATCGACCTCGACCTGCTGCTCTACGGCGACGAGCTGATCGACGAGCCGGCCCTGCAGATTCCGCATCCACGCCTGCACGAGCGGCGCTTCGCGCTCGAGCCGCTGGCCGAGCTCGACCCCGCGCTGGAGATCCCCGGGCGCGGCCCGGTCCAGGCCCTCTTGGCAGGGCTATGATGATGCGCATGTCGCATCTCGACGAGCTCGACGAGTTCGAGGCAGAGCTCGAGCTCTCTCTGAAGAAGGAGTACTCCGCGGTCTTCGCGCTCTTCCGCTACTGCGTGCTGACCCAGGACGCGACGTACCTTTGCAACAAGCTCGACCTGCAGTACGTGCCGCAGCCGAGCTACCCGTTCTTCCAGCTGAAGATGGAG
The DNA here is from genome assembly GCA_035473395.1 of Gaiellaceae bacterium. Classification (GTDB taxonomy): domain Bacteria; phylum Actinomycetota; class Thermoleophilia; order Gaiellales; family Gaiellaceae; genus AC-32. Next base: position 3,544 of record DATIOF010000035.1, on the reverse strand, counting down.
GACGTCTGGGTCTGGGACAAGAACCGCCCGACCCGGATCATCCCGCGCGCCGAGGTCTACACCTCGAGCGACGTGACGGTCGAGGAGCTCCGCGGCGAGGGCGACGAGCCCAGCCTGACCGCCGAGGCGCTTGCCGAGCGAATCGGCGAGTCGCTCGGCTCCGACGACGACCAGCTGTAAGACGGCCTCGGCCTAATCCGCGCAGACTCCGCGCCTTCGGCGCTCCGCTTCACGCTGGCGATGCCTTGCTGCCGCAGCGCGACCTTCACAACCAGGACCCTTGAGTAGGCTCGTGCTGATGGCTCTACTGGCGATCGACGTCGGGAACACGCAGACGGTCTTCGGGCTCTTCGAGGGCGAGGAGCTGCGTGAGCACTGGCGCGTGGCGACCGAGCGCAACCGCAGCGGCGACGAGCTGGGCGCGCTCTACGGCAGCTTCGTCGACCTCGATGCTGTCGACGGGATCGCCCTCGCCTCGACCGTGCCGCAGCTTCACCGGGCGTACGAGGACTTCGCCAAGGAGTACGCCAAGGCCGAGCTGCTCGACCTGGGGCCGGGGGTGAAGACCGGGGTGCCGATCCGCTACGACGACCCGCGCGAGGTCGGCCCTGACCGGATCGCGAACGCCGTGGCGGCGGTCGAGCGCTACGGCGCGCCGGCGATCGTGGTCGACTTCGGCACCTCGACGAACTTCGACGTCGTCTCGCCCGCCGGCGAGTACGTCGGCGGCGTGCTCGCGCCCGGGATCGAGGTCTCGATGGAGGCGCTCTTCTCGCGCGCGGCGCGGCTGTTCAAGGTCGACTTCGTCGAGCCGGAGACAGTGATTGCCAAGAACACCGCCTCGAGCCTGCAGTCAGGGCTGGTCTATGGCTTCGCGGGCCAGGTGGACGGAATCGTCGAGCGCATCCGCGAGGAGCTTCGCGCCGAGGCCCAGACGGTCGCCACGGGCGGGCTAGCCGACCTGATCGTCCCGCATGCCCGCACGCTCGAGACGATCGACCCGTTCCTGACGCTCGAGGGCGTTCGGATCGTCTGGGCGCGGAACCACGAGTAGTCGGTCAGCGTCCCGAGGACCGTCTTCGCAGCCGGACGATGGCCCAAACGACCAGCAGGATCAGGCCGATGAACACGAGAAGTCCCCAGGTCAGTTCGGGCAGCACGGCCTTCGCTCAGCCGCCGCCGTAGATTGAGATCGGCAGGTCGAGCACGACGTCGTCCTCGCCATCCGGCAGCTCGGCGACCAGCCGCTCCAGCACTTCGGCGGCGCCGGGCGCAGCTGCCAGCAGGCGCGTCTCGACCTCGTCGAGCGTCTCGAGCTGCACGAGCTCTTGCTTGAACGGGCGGGGGAAGCGGCCGCGGCCGAGGTACCAGCCGTAGAACTTCTTCAGGAAGCCGGTCGAGCGGTGCTCGCCGAGTTCGCGCACCGTCTCGCGCATGAACAGGATCAGCTCGGCCACGACCTCCTCGCGCGTCGGTTCCTCCGTGTGACCGTCGAGGATCTCGCGCAGCGCCCAGGGGTTGCCCTGCGCTGCGCGGCCGACCATCACTGCGGCGGCGCCGGTCGTCGCCAGGATCGCCTGTGCCCGCGCGCGTGAGGTGACGTCGCCGGACGCGATCACCGGCACGTCCACCAGCGCCGCGAGCTCGGCCGTCAGCGAGTGGTCGGCCTCGCCGGTGTACATCTGCTTCGCCGAGCGTGGGTGCAGGGTCAGCGAGGACGCGCCCGCCTCGACGAGGCGCGGCCCGAGGTCGAGGCACGAGCGCGAGCCGTTCGCCAGGCCCCGGCGCATCTTGACCGTCACCGGCACCGAGACCGCCTCGGCGACCGCCGAGATCACCTGGCACGCGCGCTCGGGATCCTCGAGCAGCGTCGCGCCGGCGCCCGTCTTCGTCACCTTCTTGACCGGACAGCCGAAGTTGACGTCGACCAGGTCGGCACCGGCGTCCTCGACCATCCGCGCTGCCTCGGCCATGACCTCGGGCTCGGAGCCGAAGATCTGCACGGCCAGCGGCCGCTCGTCGGCCGAGATCCGCAGATAGCCCAACGTGCGCTCGTTTCCGTGATGGAGGCCGGCGCAGCTGACCATCTCCGAGCAGACGAGCCCGGCGCCGTAGCGCCGTCCCTGGCGGCGAAAGGCCTGCACAGAGACGCCTGCCATCGGCGCGAGCACGAGCCGCGTCGGGATCTCCACGTCGCGAATCGCCCAGGGACTGCGAAGATCTACCTGCACAGAGCGGGAAATGGTAGCGGGAGCGGGTTGACGTCCGTCCATCGACGTAGGTAACATCCCCGCCCGCGACGGCGCCCCTGTGCCGCGCGTTTTTCTTTCAGGAGGCCCGTTGAAGGACGTCATCCTCACTCCCGAAGGCTACGAGAAGCTGAAGCAGGAGATTGAGTATCTCTCGAACGACAAACGGCGCGAGGTCGCGGAGCGGATCCGCACCGCGCGCGAGTTCGGCGACATCGCGGAGAACGCCGAGTACGACGACGCCAAGAACGAGCAGGCGCTGCTCGAGCATCGCATCGCCACGCTCGAGGAGCGGCTCCGCAATGCGCGCGTGATCAGCAAGAAGGACATCGCCAAGGACGTCGTCTCGATCGGCTCCAAGGTGAAGCTCCGCGACATCGACGCGAAGCAGACGGTCGAGTACCGCATCGTCGGCTCGGCCGAGGCGAACCCGTCCGAGAACAAGCTCTCGAACGAGTCGCCGGTCGGCAAGGCGATCATCGGCAAGAAGAAGGGCGAGACGGTCGAGGTCGCGGCCCCGCGCGGGTCGATGAAGTTCAAGATCCTCGAGATCAAAGCGGCCTAGACTCGGCAGCACGATGCTGCCGAAGCGGTTTCCAGACCGGGTAGAGATCGCCGCGGTCCGGGTCGCGGCGGAGAGGGCCGAGGACGGCGAGACGCTCGACGACGAGTTGCGCGTTGCCGGCCGCGTCATGGGCCGGCGCGAGATGGGGAAGCTCACCTTCCTTGACCTGGTCGACCGTTCCGGGCGGCTCCAGTTGATCGTCGAGCAGGAGCTCGAGCTCTCGCTCGGCGACATCGTCGGCGCCACCGGCCGGCCGGGGCGCTCGCGGCGCGGCGAGCCATCGCTCGTCACGAGTCAGGTCGAGCTGCTCGCGAAGATCCGCAAGCCGTTGCCGGACACCTTCCACGGCGTCACCGACCGCGAGACTCGCTACCGGCAGCGCTACCTCGACCTGCTGATGAACGACGAGTCGCGCGAGCTGGCCGCGACGCGGACGAAGATCGTGGCGGCCGTGCGCGGGTACCTCGACGGCGAGGGCTTCCTCGAGGTCGAAACGCCGATCCTGCAGCCGCGCTACGGCGGTGGCTTCGCCGAGCCGTTCGTGACCCACTCGAACGAGCTCGACGCCGACCTCTACCTGCGCATCGCTGACGAGCTCTACCTCAAGCGCCTGATCGTCGGCGGCCTCGAGAGGGTCTACGAGCTCGCCAAGGATTTCCGCAACGAGAGCATCTCGTACAAGCACTCGCCCGAGTTCACGCAGGTCGAGTGGTACGAGGCCTACGCCGAC
>DATIOF010000034.1:0-2281 GCA_035473395.1 Gaiellaceae bacterium | reverse complement strand
GCGAGCGGCGCACGGGCATCTCCACCGCGACGCCCCGGCGATGCAGCTTGTAGGCACGCTCGCCGCCGACCTTCACCGCCGAGGCGGCCGGGACCGGCAGCTCGATCTCGCCGCGCAGCGCGTCGAGCAGCGGCTCGAGGTCCGCCGGCGGCTGATGGCGCTCGAGCTCGGCACCCTCGCGATCGCCGGTGTCGGTCACGGCCGTCAGGTCGACGTCGGTCAGATAGCGCTTGTCGAGCCCGACGAAGCGCGGGGCCAGCTTGGTCGCCGACCCCGAGAGCACGAGTAGGAGGCCGGTGGCGAACGGGTCGAGCGTCCCGGCGTGGCCGGTGCGCGCGCCGGTCCGCCGGCGCACGTCCGCGACGATTGCGAACGACGAGGGCCCCTCCGGCTTGTCGATCAGGAAGAGCCCGCTCGGGTCAAGCGCCCGCGGCGGCACGGAACTCGCGGTGGATGAACTCCGTGATCTCCTCGACCGAGGCGTCGCTCGAGAACCCCGCCGCCGGCCGATGGCCTCCCCCGCCCGACTTGCGCGCGATCGCCGAGACGTCTAGCTCGTCCACTGACGCCCGGAGGCTTACCTTGCGAGCCGGCGCGTCGTCGCTGCGCGGAGGTTCGCGGATCAGCGCCACCATCTCCGCCCCGTCGATCGCGCGCAGAGAGTCAATGACGCCCTCGGCATACGCCTCGGCCGCGCCAAGCTCGGTGAAGTCGCTCCGCTCCAGGTAAGAGATCACGAGGCGGCCGCCCTCGAACACCTGCGCGCGCTCGGCCGCCTTTCCGGTCAGCTTGAACTTGATGAAGTCGATGGACTCGTACAGCGCCTGGAAAATGCGGTGAACGTCGACCCCGGCCTCGACGAGATCGGCTGCCAGGCGGAAGGCCTTCGGAGTCGTGTTCGTGTACTGGAAGCGGCCCGTGTCGGTCACGACCGCGATGTAGAGCGCCTCGGCGATCTCCAAGGTCAGCGTGATGCCGAGCTCGGCGAAGACGTCGCGCAGCACCTCGCCGGTCGAGGAGGCGTCCGGAACCACGAGCGTGACGTCACCGAAGCGCGAGTTGTCGTGATGGTGGTCGATGTCGAGCGTCAGTGGCGCGCCCGCGAGGAGTGTCGTGTCCGGCGCCATGCGCGCCTCGTTCGCGCAGTCGAGGGCGATTAGCACTCGCTCGGAAGCATCAGGCGGCGGTTCCCGCAGGATTGCGCTCAGCTCCAAGAAGCCGTACTCCCGCGGCAGCGGCGCGTCGCCGTAGAGGTACATCACGCTGTCTTTGCCGAGCGCGTCGAGGGCGTACTTGGTCGCGAACAGCGAGCCGAGCGCGTCGCCGTCCGGGTTCTCGTGGGTCACGAGCAGGAAGCGGTCGTTCGAGCGGATTGCGTCCGCGACCGCCTGCAGGTCACTCGTGGTCTGCATCTGGGGCGAGCTCATCGATCAGTTGGGTCATCCGGACCCCGCGCTCGACCGTCGGATCGTATTCGAACGCCAGCTGGGGAGTCCGCTTCATTCGCAGCTCGCGCGCGACGCGCGCCTGCAGGACACCGTGTGCCGCCGCGAGACCGTCGAGCGTCTTCGCGCGCTTGGCCTCCGAGCCGAGCACGCTGACGAAGACGCGAGCGTGCCGCAGGTCCGGCGACGTCTCGACGCCCGTGACGGTCACGAATCCGATCCGCGGGTCCTTCAGCTCGCCCACAGCCTCGGAAACGACCTCGCGGACGGCCTCGTTGACGCGGCGCATCCTGTCCCCCATTCGGGGTATTCAAGCGGTTTGGAGCCAACTTGGGGCCGTTCGCGGCGTCGTAGCTGACAGTGGCCCTGCGGCTCTTCCTCGCAGTCTGGTTCACCGTCGTGACGACGGCGGCGGTGACAAACGCGAGCGGGGACAAGCCGCCGTGCAAGGTCTCGTTGCACGCGCACCCCGGCTACACGGTCGACAAGGCCGGGCGCCGGCACTACGCCTGCGCCAGCGTCAGTCGTCCAAGGTGACGAGCTCGCGCTCGATCTGTCCGAGCTCGAACGCCTGCCCGGCCAGGTAGCGCTCGGCGGCGGCGAGCAGCTGCTCGACCTCCCGGTGCTCGCGCGCCACGCACGAGAGCGTCAGCCGCGCTCGCTGCCACAGCTCGTGGTGATCGACCTCGGCGACCGAGGCGCCGAAGCGGCGCTGCAGCTGCGCCTTGACCGAGAGCAGCTCCTTGCGCTTCCCCTTCAGCGAATGGTTCTCGGGGAAGTGCAGCTCGACGGAGAGGATGCCGACCCAGCCGGCGCCCAAGGCGCTACGCGGCGGT
>DATIOF010000033.1:0-3782 GCA_035473395.1 Gaiellaceae bacterium | reverse complement strand
GCTACTTCGCCGCGGCGCGCTTTCGCGGCGCGGCCTTCTTGCGTGCCGTCGCCGGCTTGGCGCCGTCGCGCTTCTTCGAAGCGGCGACGCTCTTCTTCAGCGCGTCCAGCAGGTCGATCACCGGGGCGTCGGCGACCGGCTCCGGCGTGGCGATCTCCTCGCCGGCCAGCTTGGCCTCCAGCAGCTTGCGGAGGTCCTGGCGGTACTCGCTGTGGAGCGACTCGGGCTCCCAGGCGCCGACCAGGCTGTCGATCAGCTGGCGCGCGAGCTCGAGCTCCGGTTCCTTGACCTCGACCGCCTCGACGGCCTCGTCGATCTCGGCCTGCGAGCGCACGTCCTCGGCGAGGAAGAGCGTCTCGAGCACGAGCGCCTCGCCCTTCGCCCGGATCAAGACGAAGTTCTCGTTGCCGCGGATGACCATGCGCCCGATCCCGGCCATGCCGGTCTCCTTCATCGCGTTCAGCAGGAGCACGTAGGGCCGGCGCTGCGCCTCCGCGCTGGAGGGCGCGAGGAAGTAGGTGCGGTCGAAGAAGAGCGGGTCGACCTCGGCGAGCGGGACGAAGCGCGAGATCTCGATCGCGCGAGAGGTGTCGCGCTGCTCGATCGCCTCGAGATCGGCATCCTCGACGATCACGAACTGGCCCTTGGAGACCTCCCAGCCCTTGACGAGCTCGTCGTTCGAGACCTCGCGGTCGTGCAGCGGGCACCAGCGCTTCTGCTTGATCGGCGTCCCGCACTCGCGGTGCAGCGTCCGGAAGGTGACGTCGGAGGCACGCGCCTTTGGCGCCGTCGCCGGAGCAAGGCCGACCGGGATGGTGACCAGTCCGAAGCTGAGTGATCCGTTCCAGGTAGTTCGCATCTGAGGCCGCTTTCGCTGTGGATAAGTGTAGTGGGACCGGGCAGATTCGCCGCTTCTCCGCGCTTCCCTTCCAACGTAAGCTGGCGCCGTGCGAACCATCGGACAGCTGTGGCGCGACGCGACAACCGCGGACCGAGCGAGCCCCGCCTACTTGGTCGAACGAGGTGACAACTGGGAAGAGGTCTCGTGGGACGAGGCCGGGCGCACGGTCGAGGAGCTCGCGAACGGCCTGCTGGCACTTGGCGTGACCAAGGGCGACGCCTTCGGGATCCTGGCCGAGACGAGCCTCGACTGGGCGCTGTTCGACTACGCGCTGGCACGGATCGGCGCCGTAGGGGCGGCCATCTACGCGAACAGCTCCCCAAAGGACTGCCAGTACGTGCTCGAGCACTCGGACGCGATCGGCGTGCTCGTCGAGGACGAGGAGCAGCACGCGAAGGTCGGCGACGTCGAGCTCCGGCACGTGCTCACGTTCGCCGACCTCGACGAGTTGCGCGCGCGCGGCCGCGAGCACGCCGCCGCCAACCCGGACGCGCTCGCCGAGGCCGAGGCCCAGGTCGGCGAGGAGGACCTGTTCACGTTCATCTACACCTCGGGCACGACCGGCCCGCCGAAGGCCTGCATGATCCGCCACCGCAACTACTACGAGATGGCGACGTGCATCGACCGCGTGCCGGAGTTCGCCCTCGGCGACGACGTGATGCTCCTCTACCTGCCGCTCGCCCACAACTTCGGGCGGCTGATGCACCTGCTGGGCGCCCACAAGGGCTTCACCATCGCGCTCTGCCCGGATCCCCTGCGGGTCGCGGAAGCGATGCCGGCTGTGCGCCCGACGCTGCTGCCGAGCGTGCCGCGGCTCTACGAGAAGGTGCATACGGCGGTACTCGCGCAGTTCGAGCAGGTGCACGGGCCGCGGCGGCGGCTGCTCGACTGGGCGCTCGGAGTCGGGCGGCAGGTGAGCGAGCTGCGCCAGCGCGGCGAGCCGGTCCCGCGCGGACTGGCGCTCCGCCACCGTCTGGCCGACCGGCTCGTCTACTCGAAGATCAAGAACCGGCTCGGCGGTCGGCTGCGGCTCGGCATCTCCGGGGGCGCCCCGCTCGCCAAGGAGATCGCGGAGTTCTTCCACTCGATCGACATCCTGATCGTCGAAGGCTGGGGCCTGACCGAGTGCACGACCGCCGCCTCGGTCAACCGGCCCGGTCACTACCGCTTCGGCACCGTCGGGCCGGCGCTCCCGAAGTTCGAGGTGCGCGTCGCTGACGACGGTGAGCTGCTGATCCGCAGCGAGACGGTCTTCGCGGGCTACTACAAGGACCCGGAGGCCACTCGCGAGGTGCTCGGGGAGGACGGCTGGCTGCGCTCGGGCGACCTCGGCTCGATCGACGCGGACGGGTTCATCTCGATCACCGACCGCAAGAAGGACATCCTGATCACCGCGGGTGGCAAGAACGTCGCGCCCGCGAACCTCGAGAACGCGCTCAAGAACGCGCCGCTCGTCTCACAGGCACTCGTGCTCGGGGACCGCCGCCCCTACGTGGCCGCGCTGATCACGGTCGATCCCGAGGTGGCGGACGGCCTCGCGCCGGACGAGGTCGAGCGCCGCGTGCAGACGGTCGTCGACGGCGTCAACGCGGAGCTCTCTCGATTCGAGCAGATCAAGCGCTTCCGGGTCCTGGAGCGGGACTTCACCGCGGATGAGGACGAGGTGACGCCGACGCTGAAGCTCAAGCGCCGCGTCGTGGCCGAGCACTTCGCAAACGAGATCGAAGAGCTCTACTCGAGCTAGAGCCTGCGGCCGCCGACGAAGGTCGACGCGTACCAGCCGCTGAGCGACGAGATCTTGACCACGTCGCCCGTGTGCGGCGAGTGGATGAAGGTGCCGCCGCCGACGTAGATGCCGACGTGGCCCAGTCCGTCGAAGAAAACGAGGTCTCCCGGCTGGAGCTGGCTCATCGAGACCGGGCTGCCGTAGCCGTACTGCGCGTACGAGCTGTGCGGGAGCGAGACGCCCATCTGCCCGTAGACGTACATCACGAAGCCGGAGCAATCGAACCCGGACGGCGAGGCGCCGCCCCAGACATACGGCGTGCCGAGGTACTGCATCGCAATTCCCACGACGCCGCCGTGGGTGGCCGGCGGTGCGGTCGTCGGCGGCGCGATCGGGCTGCTGGTGCCGATCCCGACCGTGGGCGCGAGCGCGGCCTGCCGCTGCGAGGACTGCTGCGCTGCGAGCGCCTGGCGCTGGAGCTCTGCCTGCCGGGCGGCGTCGAGCGCCTTCAGGTGCGCGATCTCGCCCTGGATCGAGCCGAGCAGCTGCCTGCGCTGCCCGAGCTGCGACTCGACCGAGGCACGCGCCGCGTCGCGCTCCGCGACCACCTGCACCTGCTCGCCGTGGGCGTGCTGCAGGAACCGCTGCCGGTGCTGCACCTCGCGGCGGAAGTGGGCGACCTGCTTGAGCACGAGCGAGTCCTGCTGGGAGACGCGGTCGCTAGCGTCCATCCGGCCAAGCATGTCGTCGAGGCTCGAGGCCCCGAGCAGCACCGCGAGGCCGGCGTTCTGGTCGCCGGAGGTGTAGATGTCCACGAGCCGGGCCGAGAGTTGGGCCTGCGAGTGGATGAGGCTCCTCTTGGCCACCACGAGCGCGTGGGTGTTGTCGGTCAGGTCGTGCTTGATCCGGTTGAGCTTCACGGTGGCCAGGTTGTAGGCCTCGACCGCGCGCTCCAGGCTCGAGTCGAGCTGCTGGATCTGCGCCATCACGCTCTGGGCCTCCGCCTGCTTGGACGCGACGCTTGGATCAGCCGACGCTGACGCAGCAGTCAGTGCAGCAGCCGCAGCCAATGCGATGACCAGTGCCGGCGCCTTACGTCTTGTCGAGCGGAGGGGGGGCTGTAATCGGCTCGACAGGCGCCCCCAAAAGGAGGGC
>DATIOF010000032.1:0-3357 GCA_035473395.1 Gaiellaceae bacterium | reverse complement strand
GTACATGTACATCACGACCGTCTGGTACTGGCGCGCCGAGCCGCCGGTGGCGCCCTGCTTGAGCGGCTCGAACAGGTACGGCTCGGTGAAGAGCTGCAACCCGCCGATCGTGGAGACGATGACGGTGAAGATGATCGTCGGGCGCAGCATCGGCACCGTCACGCGCCAGAACTGGTTCCAGGCCTTGGCGCCGTCGATCGCCGCGGCCTCGTAGAGCTCGTCCGGGATGCCCTGCATCGCGGCGAGGTAGATCAGTGCGTTGTAGCCGGCCCAGCGCCAGGTAACCATCACCGAGAGCGCGATCCAGGACGACAGCCGCCCCGACTCCCAGTCGATTTGGGAGACGCCGAACGCCCCGAGGCCGTAGTTGACCAGGCCATACTGCCTCGAGAAGAGCTGCGTGAAGATCAAGGCGACCGCGACCAGCGAGGTCACCTGCGGCAGCAGCACGGCCATGCGGAAGAAGGTCCGCGCCCGCAGCTTGGTGTTCAGCAGGTGCGCGAGCCAGAGGGCGATGAACAGCTGCGGGACGGTCGCGATGATCCAGATCCCGAGCGTGTTCTCGACCGCGTTCCAGAAGTACGAGTCGTGGATCAGGTTCGTGAAGTTGAGGAGCCCGACGAAGTGCGTGGTGGGGTTCAGCAGCGTGCGGTCGGTGAGCGCGACCCAGGCCGTGTAGCCGAGCGGGAAGAGCCCGAAGATTCCGAAGAGGACGAAGAAGGGTGAGATGTAGAGGTACGGCGAGGCACTCGAGTCGATCCGCTGGAACCGGCTGCGCAACGTTCTCCGCCGCCTCACTACAGAGGGCTCCACCGCCGTATGTTCGCTCACGCCGTCACCTCCCTTCAGGCCGGTAAGGGAGCCCGGCTCGAGCGGAGGGCACTGCTCGAGCCGGGCTCGGACTCACCGTCGGGGCAAACTGCCTACGCGACTGCCTTGACGTCCTTGAGGAACTGCTTCCAGGACTTCTCCGGGCTCTGCTTGTGCTGCTCGACCCGCTGGATCGCGTTCGAGACCGCGGTCTGGATGTCGCCCTGGTGGGGGCCGAGGACCTGCGGCTTCAGGTTCAGCGCCGAGGTCCCGAAGATCTTTCCGACCGGGGCGTTGCTGAAGAACGGGTTCTTGAAGCCCAGGACAGCGGCGCTCTTGAGCAGCTTCGGCTGGCTCGGAAGGTTCCCGGTCTGCTTGAAGATGTACGCCTCGGAGGCGGGCGACGTCAGGAACTTCGCCAGGTCGTAGGCCTCCTTCGTGTGCGAGCCCTGCTTCGGGACGGTCAGGAACGAGCCGCCCCAGTTGCCGCCGCCGCCGGGAACGGCCGCGATGTCCCACTTGCCCCTCGACTTCGGGGCCTGTCCCTGGATGTAGCCCATCATCCAGGCGGGGCAGGTAACTGTTGCAAACGTGCCCTTCTTGTAGCCCGTGTTCCAGTCGTTCGAGAACGCGGCCAAGCCGGCGGTCTGCTTGCCCTGCACCCCCTTCATCGTCACGTTCCACGCGGCCTTCACCTTCGGGTTCGAGCCGACGATCACCTTGCCGTGCGAGTCGTAATAGGCCGGGTTGAGCTGGGCGATGATCGCGTTGAAGATGTTGCTGCCCGCATCGAAGAACTTGACGCCCTTCGGCGCGTGCTGCTGGAAGCGCTTGCCCACGTTCATGTACGCCTGCCACGTCGGCCAGAGCTTCGAGACCGTGTCGCGGTTCGTCGGCAGGCCGGCCTTCTTGAACAGGTCCTTGCGGTAGCAGATCGCCAGGCTGCCGACATCGGTGCCGAGGCCGATCTGCGCGCCATTCGGCGCGATCGACTGCTGCCACTTCCAGCCGAGCCACTGCTTCTGCAGCGAGCCCGCACCCAGCTTCTTGAGGTTCACAAACAGGTTCGGTTGTGACTTGAACTGTGCGATGAAGCCGACCTCCACGGACTCGATGTCGTCCGCGCCCGAGCCGACGGCCAGGTGTTTCGCCAGGTTCGAGTGGTGGTCGGGGTAGCTCTCGATGTCTTCCTTGATGTCGATGTTCGGGTGTGTCGCTTCGTACTTGGTGTAGAGGTCGTGGTAACCGAAGTCGCCGAACAGCCCGACCCGGAGCGTGATCTTGTCGCTGCGACTGCCCGAGGCCGTGCTCGCGGCCAGCGCTGCTGCCGCCAGCCCGAGGACCAGCAGGGCAGCAGCCAGCGTGGTCACGCGGCGCCGCGGGGTTTTCAGGTGCTTGCTCATCTGTGATTCCGCCTCCTTGCGTGAGTGACGCGTTGGTGACTCGACTGCCCCGCGGCAGGCGGCTCCGTCAGAGCCGCCGCCAAGCCAGCTAGCGCACCTCCTTGATCCTGAGCGCCCGTGCCCCAGGCGTTCCGTTTGCTCCAGAGGAGTCCCGCACGACGAGCCGTGTCGGCACCAGCTCGCGTGCCGGCGGCGACTCGGGATCGTCGATCATGCGGGCAAGCCCGTTGGCGGCCGCCTCGCCGAGCGCGTGCATGTCCTGCCGCACCGTCGTCAGCTGCGGCTGGATCAGCGAGGCGAGGCCGATGTCGTCGAAGCCGACGATCGCTAGGTCATCCGGCACCCGCACGCCCAGCTCGTTGGCGGCGCGCAGCGCGCCGGCGGCCATCAGGTCGCTGGCGGCGAAGATCGCCGTCGGCGGCTCGTCGAGCTCCAGCAGCTGCCGCGTGCCCCGGTAGCCGCTCTCGTCGTAGAAGTCTCCTTCGACCACGTACTCCTCGCCGGGCTCGAGCCCGAGCGCCGCCAGCTCGTCGCGGTAGCCGGCCAGCCGGTCCGCGCCTGGAAGGGTGGCGAGCAGGCCCGTGATCGTGGCGATGCGCTCGTGGCCGAGCTCGCGCAGGTGGCGGACGGCCAGCGCGGCGCCTTCGCGGTTCTCGGACATCACGACGCCGGTCCGCGGCCCGCCGAGGTCGGCGTCGACGACGATGCATGGGAGCTCGGAGGCCGCGAGCTTCTCGATCTCCGAATCGCGTCCGTCGAAGCCCAGCACGACGGCGCCGTCGACACCATGGTGGCCGGTGCGGCGCAGGTACGAGTGGGTGCCGCCGAAGCCGTTGCCGGGCTCCTCGCTCGCAAACAGGAGCAGGTCGTACCCGAGCCGCCCCGCACCGTGCTTGAGGCCGACGAGCACTTCCTGGAAGAACGGGTGGAGCAGGTCGGGATGCCCGGGGCCGGTGTCGAGGATCACCCCGACCACGTGCGAGCGGCGGCTGACGAGCGTTCGGGCCGCTGCGCTCGGCGTGTAATCGAGCTCGTGCGCGAGCTCCAGGATCCGCTGGCGCGTGGCCTCGCTGACCTCCGGCGAGCCGTTCAGCGCACGAGAAACGGTCGCGACGGAGACGCCGGATTTCGCTGCCAGCTGCTG
>DATIOF010000031.1:0-4369 GCA_035473395.1 Gaiellaceae bacterium | reverse complement strand
CACCAAGACGCCGCCGGCGGCCGTCCTGATCAAGGAGGCGCTGCGGCTCGAGAAAGGCTCCGGCGAGCCGAACCGCGAGAAGGTTGGCCGGCTGCGGCGCGACCAGCTGCAGTCGATCGCCGAGGCCAAGATGCCCGACCTGAACGCGCGCGACGTGGAGCACGCGATGCTGATCATCGCGGGCACGGCGCGCTCGATGGGCGTGGAGACGGATCTGTGAAACACGGCAAGAACTACCGCAACCTGCGAGCGCAGATCGACCGCGAGCACCTGTACTCGCCGGCCGAGGCCGTCCAGCTGCTCAAGGGTGGCGAGACGGCGAAGTTCGACGAGACGGTCGAGGCGCACTTCAACCTCGGCCTCAACGTCCGCCACGCCGAGCAGCAGCTGCGCGGCACTCTGATGCTCCCGCACGGCACCGGCCGCGAGTCCCGCGTCGCCGTCTTCGCCGAGGGCGAGAAGGCGCGCGAGGCCGAGGAGGCCGGCGCGGACGTGGTCGGCACCGCCGATCTCGCGACGAAGATCGAGGAGGGCTTCGACGACTTCGACGTCGCGGTCGCGACGCCCGACCAGATGGGCGTCGTCGGCAAGCTCGGCCGCATCCTGGGCCCGCGCGGGAAGATGCCGAACCCGAAGACCGGCACCGTCACGATGGACGTCGGCAAGGCCGTCCGCGAGGCAAAGGCGGGCAAGCTCGAGTACCGGACCGACCGCGGCGCGAACGTCCACGTCACGATCGGCAAGAAGAGCTTCGACGAGCGCCAGCTGCTTGAGAACTACGCCGCGCTGATGGACGAGCTGATGCGCGCGAAGCCGTCGGCCGCCAAGGGCCGCTACATCAAGACTGTTACCCTGACGAGCACGATGGGACCCGGGATCCACGTCGATCCGGCGCGGACGAGGGGCATCGTCGAGGAACTGGACGAAGGAGCACCTGCAGAAGCAGCAGTGACCGCGTAGAGCCCGGCCGAAGACCACTGGCAGCCGCAAGGCGGAAGTCCAGTCGAGGCGGAGCGAGGGACAGGCATCGAGCCTCTCCGAGCCCGCCTGCGTGCGGGCTCGATTCGTGAAGAGAGGCAATCCGATGCTGAAAGAGCAAAAACACCGAGTCGTCGAGCAGCTGACCGAGCGCCTGCGCGACACCGAGACGCTGATGGTCGCGGACTACCGTGGCCTGACGATGCCGGAGATCGACGAGCTGCGCAGCAAGCTGCTCGAAGCCGGCGCCCGCTTCACGGTCGTCAAGAACACGCTCACGCGCCGGGCGGCCGAGGCCGCGGGCCGGCAGGAGGTGCTCGACCTGATCGACGGGCCGACCGCGATCGCGTTCCTCGACTCCGAGGGCGATCCCGCGGCGGTGGCGAAGATCCTGAACGACACCGCCCGGACGAACGACGTGCTCGTGATCCGCGGCGGCCTGCTCGAAGGCACCGTGGTCGGCGACGTCGAGATCAAGCGGCTCGCGACACTCCCGTCCGCGGACGTGCTGCGTGCGCAGCTCGTCGGAGCGGTTGCCGCTCCGCTGACGACCGTGGTCGGCCTGTTCGCGGCGCCACTGCGCGACCTGGTCGGCGTGATCGACGCGCGCATCCGCCAGCTCGAGGAGCAGGGCGAGACCGCGGAGGAGCCGTCGGCCGAGGCAGAGCCCGCAGCTGAGGAGCCCGCCGCGGAGGAGCCGGAGGCGGAAGCCGCTCCGGAAGAGCCTGCGACCGAAGACGAACCGCAAGAGGAAACCGAAGAGCCGTCGGCCGACGCCGATTCGGCCGAGCAAGAGGAGGAACAGCAGGATGGCTAAGACCGACACCGACAAGCTCGTGCAGGACCTGGGCGCGATGACCGTCCTCGACCTCGTCGAGCTGAAGAACAAGCTCGAGGAGGAGTGGGGCGTGACCGCCGCCGCTCCCGTGGCAGTCGCCGCGGCCGGCGCTCCGGCAGGAGGCGGCGGGGACGGTGCCGCTGCGGAGGAGAAGTCTGCCTTCGACGTCGTGCTGACGAACGCCGGCGACAAGAAGATCCAGGCGATCAAGGTCGTCCGCGCGGTCACCGGCCTGGGCCTGAAGGAGGCCAAGGATCTGGTCGACGGTGCGCCCAACCCGGTCAAGGAAGGCGTTCCGCAGGACGAGGCCGATCAGATCAAGGCGCAGCTCGAAGAGGCCGGCGCCACGGTCGAGATCAAGTAGAGACAGGGGCCGCGCGAGCGGCCCTTTCTCTTTCATCGCTCGACGCGCTCCCGCCACGTCGGCGCCTCTGGCGGTTCTCCGGCCTCTGCGCTATCGTTCTGGCCCTGCCGACGACCCAACGGTCGCTGCGGCTTGCGCGAGAGCCTCCCCGTTCGCTATTCTTGGCGGTTCCGCGCCGACGTCCGCCTGTTCGCATTCCGAATTCACCTCATAGCTTCTAAGGGAGGCACCCAGACTTGACCACCCGGGTCGCTGCGCCTCGCGCGCGCAAAACGTTTTCACGCCTCAAGCACGTCCTCGACCTACCGAATCTGATCGACATCCAGAAGGCCTCGTTCGATTGGTTTCTGAACGAGGGCCTGCGGGAGACGATCGACGACATCTCGCCGATCGAGGATTACACCGGCACGCTCGCCGTCGAGTTCGGCGAGTACCAGTTCGGCGACCCTCCGGTCGGGATCCAGGAGTGCCGCGAGAAGGACCTGACCTATCAGGCGCCGCTCTCGATGACGGTCCGCTTCGTCAACAAGGAGACGGGCGAGATCCGCGAGCAGACGGTCTTCATGGGCGACTTCCCGATGATGACCCAGTGGGGCACGTTCATCATCAACGGCACCGAGCGCGTGATCGTGACGCAGCTCGTGCGCTCCCCCGGCGCGTACCTGATGGAGCCGAAGGACCCGGCCAAGCAGGTCTTCACCGCCAACCTGATGCCGTCGCGCGGCTCGTGGCTCGAGCTCGAGATCGACAAGAAGGGCATCGTCTACGCGCGCATCGACCGGAAGCGGAAGCTGCCGATCACGACGCTGCTCCGTGCACTCCCCGAGGAGGACCCGACCACGGGCTGGAAGCTCGACACCAGCTCGAACGAGGCGATCATGAAGCTCTTCGGGAACTCGATCTACATCGCCAACACGCTCGAGAAGGACCCGTCGACGCGCGAGGACGAGGCGCTGATCGAGGTCTTCAAGAAGCAGCGCCCGGGTGAGCCGCCGACGCTCGACAACGCGCGGAACCTGCTCAAGTCGCTCTTCTTCGACCCGAAGCGCTACGACCTGACCAAGGTCGGCCGCTACAAGCTCAACCAGCGGCTCGCCGTCGACGTGCCGGACGACGTGCGCGTGCTGACGACGCAGGACATCCTCGCGCTCGTCAAGAAGCTCGTCGAGCTGCCCGACCTGCTCGGCGTCGACCCCGAGTCGAAGGACTACGCGGCGGACGCGATCATGCTCCCGCGCGAGCCGGTCCGCGGCGAGCTGGACGAGTACGAGCACTTCGGCAACCGCCGCCTGCGCACCGTCGGCGAGCTGATCCAGGAGGCGTTCCGCGTCGGGCTCTACCGGATGGAGCGCGTCGTCCGCGAGCGGATGACCACGGAGGACGTGGACACGATCACGCCGCAGACGATCATCAACATCCGACCCGTGGTGGCGGCGCTGAAGGAGTTCTTCGGCTCCTCGCAGCTGTCGCAGTTCATGGATCAGACGAACTCGCTCGCCGGGCTCACGCACCGGCGGCGGCTCTCGGCGCTCGGCGCCGGCGGCCTGACGCGCGAGCGCGCGCCGATCGAGGTGCGCGACGTGCACCCGACCCATTACGGGCGCATGTGCCCGATCGAGACGCCGGAGGGCCCGAACATCGGCCTGATGGGCTCGCTGGCCTCGTTCGCGACCGTCTCCGAGTTCGGCTTCGTCCAGACGCCGTACCGGAAGGTGACCAACGGCAAGGTGACCGACGAGATCGTCTACCTCGACGCCGCCGAGGAGGCGCAGTACACGATCGCCCAGGCGAGCGCGCAGGTCGACGACAAGACCGGCCGCTTCGTCGACGAGATGGTGCTCTGCCGCTCCCGCGAGGGCGAGGCCGTCACGGCGCGCCCGAAGGACGTCGAGTTCATGGACGTGGCCCCGGCGCAGATCGTCTCAGTTGCGACCGCGCTGATCCCGTTCCTCGAGCACAACGACGCGAACCGCGCACTGATGGGCGCGAACATGCAGCGCCAGGCGGTGCCGCTGATGATCACCCAGGCGCCGCTCGTCGGCACCGGGCTCGAGTACCGGGCCGCGGTCGACACCGGCGACGTGATCGTCGCCGGCGAGGCGGGCACGGTCGCGGACGTCGACGCCGAGAAGATCGTCGTCGACACCAAGGACGGCAAGCACGAGTACCCGCTGACCAAGTTCATGCGC
>DATIOF010000030.1:0-30904 GCA_035473395.1 Gaiellaceae bacterium | reverse complement strand
GACGGCGAAATAGACCATCTCGGTCCCCACCAGCCCAAGGTCGAGCACGTCCGCGCCCGCCTCGGCCGCACCCAGGATCGCGGCTGCGGCCATTCCGGGCGAGGAGACCCGCATGTCGTGCCCGACGGCGATTCGCTTCGGGCCGAACTCCTCGACGAACGCCCGCCCGATCGCTCGCGCGCCCTCCTCGTCGATCTCGACCGGGTAGACCCCGCGGACGTCGTACGCCTTGAAGACTTTCGGGTCGAGCACGCCCTGATGCTACGAAACGCGAGAGGGCGGCTCGATAGCCGCCCTCTCGCTGGCGTTCCTAGTGGCCCCGTTTGCAGAGACCGGGCCGGTTCTGCGTTTGGCCGATGTCCTTGAACCAGGTGTTCGCAGTGCCCGCCGTGTGCGTGCCGGTCGTCTCGTCGAAGCAGTCGTACGGCGTGTTGTCGTGGGCGTTGTTGTACGAGATGAAGTTGTTCGCCGACCCTTGGAAGGCGGCGATCCCGTCGTCGATGTTGTCGTGCACGTTGTTGTGGTCGATCTCGGCGCCGATCGTGCCCGAGTCCAGCACGACGCCGTAGCCGTTCTTGCCGACGTCGTTGTAACCGGCGCTGGTGCTGGTGGTGTCGAAGAGCAGTACTCCGGAGGCTGCGTCTGCGATGACCGGGTTGGCGTACTGGTTCTTCGCGATGACGTTGTGGTCGATGCCGGCGCCTGCACCGCGGCCGACCTGCACACCGTTCTGGGCAATCAGGTCGTTGAGCCCTTCGCCGATCACCGCGTTGTAAGAGATCCACGCGAACGAGCCGGCGTTGTCGACCACGATGCCGCCCTTCTGGTACTGGTCGATGAGGTTGAAGAGCAGCGTTGCCTTCCCGACCTGCGACTCGGACTGACGGCCTACCAGCACGGCGATCCCGTCCTGGCAACCGAAGAGCAACGGGTCCACGTCACGGATCTTCGTGATGTGGTTGCCGTAGATCGTGGCTGAACCGTTGATGATCCGGACGCCGGTGTGACGGTCGACCGCTTCCGCGCAGCCGCCGAAGGTGAACGGGCCGGTGATCGTGAACTGCCGAATCGTCACGCCGGTCGCACCGGAGACGGTGACGATCGAGTTCGGATATGTCATCACGGCGGGCGCCTGGATTACCGCCTGCCACGGTTTCACTGAGTAGAGCGTCAGGTTGTTCTTCGGGATCCTGACCTGCTCCGGGTAGGTTCCCGGGCAGACCCGGATCTGGGCTCCCGGGGGCGCGGCATCGACCGCGTCCTGGATGCGCTGATACTGCGCGTCAGGGCATTGCGCGCGATCGTCGTCGACGACGAGCGTCGGCGAACCGCCGTTGTGGCCGTCGCCGTCTCCGTGGCCGTCGTGGTCGCCGCGCTCCTCGTCCCAGCTCGTCTGAGCGCCGGCCAGCCCGGCCGTGGCGAGCTCGGAATCGGCAACTCCGACTGAAGCGAGGTCGAGCTCGCCGGGCAGGAGCAACGGCGTGACAAGCGGGACGCCCGCCGTCCTGTGCAGCGACACCGACGAGTCGAACGGGCCGGCGAGCGCCGTCGCCGCGGCAGCGAGCGAGCAGACCACCGCCACTGCGGCTACGGCGGCCGCCAGCGTAATGCGTCGTTTCATTCCTTCCCCCCTTAGTCACAAATGAATATGACTTCAACGTCTTACGCCTGGTATTTGAAAGGCAAACCCGATTGACACGTCAGTCAATTTTGGAAGGCGGAGCGCGCCTCGTTCGTTCATACAATTGAGGCATGGAACGCAAGCTCGCCACGGTCCTGTTCGTCGATCTCGTCGACTCCACCGCCCTTGTCGCGGGCGCGGATCCCGAGGTCGTGCGTCGCCGCGTGCAGACGTACTTCGAGCGCGTCTCGCACTGCGTCACGACACACGGCGGGATCGTCGAGAAGTTCGCCGGCGACGCCGTGATGGCCGCCTTCGGGATCCCGCAGGCGCACGAGGACGACGCCGAGCGCGGGGTGCGGGCCGGCCTCGCGATCCTGGACGGCGTGCACGAGCTGGAGCTCGAGGCGCGCGTCGGGATCGAGTCGGGCGAGGTGGTCGCCGACGACAGCGACTCGACCTTCGCCACGGGTGAGGCCGTCAACGTCGCCGCGCGTCTTCAGCAGGCCGCGGAGCCGGGCCAGTTGCTGCTCGGCCCGGGCGCGCACCGGCTGACGCTCGGCCGCGTCGAGGTCGAGGACGTCGGTCCGGTCGAGCTGAAGGGGCTCGGGCGTGAGATCTGGGCCTGGCGTGCGCTGAGTGCCAAGAGCGATGGGCTGCGCGAGATGCAGCAGGCCCCGCTCGTCGGCCGGGACCACGAGCTCGAGCTGCTGCAGAACACCTACGACCGCGCGCTGCGAGACCGCAGGGCCCACCTGTTCACGATCTACGGCGAGGCCGGAGTCGGGAAGAGCCGGCTCGCCCGCGAGTTCAGCGACTCGGTCGAGGGCGCAACGGTGATCTCCGGTCGCAGCCTGCCCTACGGCGAGGGCGTGACCTACTGGCCGCTCGCCGAGATGGTCAAGTGTGCGGCCGGCATCGTCGACGACGACCCGCTCGACGTCGCGATCGAGAAGCTGCGCGCGTTCTGCGAGGACGAGGTCGTGGCCGATTTGCTCGGGCTTGCCTCGGGCGTGCTCGAGGCGGTGCAGGCCGAGCGCAGCCAGCAGGAGATCGCCTGGGCCGGGCGGGAGTGGGCTCAGCGACTGGCGCTGGAGCAGCCGCTCGTGCTCGTCTTCGAGGACATCCACTGGGCCGAGGAGCCGCTGCTCGAGCTGATCGAGCACCTCGTCACCTGGGTGCGCGACGCGCCGCTGCTCGTGATCACGCTGGCACGGCCAGAGCTGCTCGACATCCGTCCCGGCTGGGGCGGCGGCCGCGTGCGCGCCACCTCGATCGAGCTCGAGCCACTCGGCCCGAGCGAGAGCGAGGAGCTGATCGACGCGCTCGGGGGCACACTCGACCCGTCGGAGCGCGAGGCCGTGCTCGCCAAGACCGAGGGCAACCCGCTCTTCGTCGAGGAGACCGTGCGGATGCTGGCCGAGGAGGGCTCCGAGGGCATCGGCCGCATCCCCGACACGCTGCAGGCGCTGATCGCCGCGCGCATCGACCGGCTCGCGCCCGAGGCAAAGGCGCTGCTCCAGCGCGCGGCCGTGATCGGGCGGATCTTCTGGGAGGGTGCGCTCGAGCGGCTCTCGCCGGAGCTCGACTCGCTCGAGGCACCGCTCGACGACCTGCGGCTGCGCGAGTTCGTGCTCGACGAGGAGCGCTCGTCGATCCGCGGCGAGAAGGCCTACAAGTTCAAGCACGTCCTGATCCGCGAGGTCGCGTACTCGGGGCTCTCCAAGTCCGCCCGCGCCGAGCACCACGCGCGCTTCGCCGAGTGGCTGAAGGAACACGCGGGGGAGGAGCTGCTCGAGATTCGGGCTTTCCATCTCGACCGCGCGACGTCGCTGCTCGCCGAGCTGGAAGGGTCGGCGCCGCTCGAGCTGCAGCGCGAAGCGGCCGAGGCGCTCGCGGAGGCCGGCCTGCGTGCCTTCGCCCGCGAGGCGAATCGCACCGCACGACAGCATTTCGTCCGCGCAGTCGAACTCGATCCGACGCTCCGCCGTCGCTACCTCGCCGCTCGCGCGGCCGACCGGCTGAGCGACCTGCCGGCCGTCTCGCGCGAGATGGAGGAAGTGCTCGCGGCCGCGATCCAGGAGGGCGACGTCTGGACGCAGGGACGCGCGCTCGTGACGCTGGCCGAGGCCGCCGTACTGCGCGAGGCCGACGTGAAGGCCGCCGAGAGCATGATCGAGAACGCGCTCGACGTGCTCGAGCCCGACGACCACAACGGCCGCTACCGCGCGTTGCGTGCCCGGGCCACGATCGCCTGGATGGCCGGCGACCTGGCCAAGGAGGAAGAGGTGATGCTCGAGGCGCTCGAGCTCGCCAAGGCGTCGGAGCACAAGGGCTTCGAGAGCGAGGCCGCCGACGAGCTGGCGAGCGTGTACCTCGCCCGGCTCGAGCTCGATCGCGCCGCGCCGCTGATCGAGCAGGCGATCCTGCTCGCCGAGGAGAGCGGCAGCGCGGAGGCGCGTGGCCGCGCACTGCGCTTCGCCGGCCAGTTGCATCTGCAGCGCCGAGAGCTCGACGACGCCGAGGCCGCGCTCGAAGCGGCCCGCGAGCACCTGGCCGAGGCCGGCGCTGCCTGGTCGCTCGGCCGCACGCTCAATTTCGCCGCGTGGACAGCGCGGCACAAGGGCGAGCTCACGAGGGCGGAGCGGCTCTTCCGCGAGTCGATCCGAATCCTCGCGCCGCTCGAGGACCGGGCGACGCTCTGCGAGACCCAGCGCTCGCTGGCCGAGCTGCTACTGCTGCAGGGCCGTGTGGACGAGGCCGAGCGGTTCGCGCTGGCAGCGCGAGAGACCGTCGGCCCGCACGACATCAGCTCTCTGGCGACCACCACGATGTCGCTCGGCCTGGTGCGGGCGGCGCAGGGCATGAACGACGAGGCCGAAGAGCTGCTGCGGCAGGCGTACGACACGGTCGCTTCGACCGAGCTTCGCCTGATCCAGTGCGAGACGCTGTCTGCGCTGACTCAGTTCTTGCGCGACCGCGGCCGAGAGGACGAGGCCGCCGAGCTGGACGCGCGCCGCGAAGGCGTGCTGGCCGAAGCCAGCACCGCCTGAATCGCCAGGCTGGAATCGAGGTCGGGCGACTCGGAGATCACGTTCGCCGTCCGCCGGAACTTCCTCAGGGCCTGCTTGAGCGGCTCGGCTCTGAGCGTGCCCTCACCGTAGGGCAGGTGCTTCGTCTCGTTGCGGTTCGCGTAGGCGATGTCGGAGAAGTGGATGTGGAACGGCGCGCCTGGCTCGAGCACCTCGTCGGCGCCTTCGAGCGCGGCCGCGAAGGGCTCGACGTCCGTGAAGGCGCCGTCGCTCGTCGCGTGCATGTGGGCGAAGTCGAGCACCGGGCGGACCCAGCCGAGCCGCCGCGAGATCTCGAGCACGTCGTCGAGGCTGCCGATCTCGCGCACCCGGCCCATCACTTCGACGCCGAAGGGCACCGCGCGGCCCTTACCCTCGAGCCGCTCTCGCAACTCGGCGAGCTGCTCGGTGATGGATTTGATCGCAGCCGCGCGGGTGCGGCCGAGCAGGAAGCCGGGATGGACGACGACCGGCTCGGCGCCGGCGGCCTTGGCGATCCCGGCCGAGTGGTCGAGCATCCCGACCGCCATTCGTTGTTTCTTGTCGCGCTCGACGTGGCCCATGAAGCCCGCGATCGGCGCGTGCACGGAGAGGGCGATCTTCGCCTCGCGCGCCCGCTTGCCGAACTCCGCCGCCCAGTCGTAGTCCATCCAGAAGCCGCCCTCGAAGTCGATCTCGCAGGCGGTGAAGCCGCGCTTTCGGAGGAGCGCGACCGCCGCCGCGGGGCTCTCGCGCGAGGGCACGCGGGCAGGGCCGAAGCGGACACGTCCCATGTGAGCGCAAGCTAGCGCACCAGTTCGCTTCGCCTGTGAGCGTACTTCGAACGGCAGGGACTGTCCCCGGTTTTCGCGATTGGCACAGATTTGTCACGAATGACACGTCGAGTCGCGTTGGCGACGGGGTGTCGTCCGGCGCCCCAGCTACCTTCGCGCCATGGCCAAGCGTCCTTCGCGCATCGACCTGCTCGAGCTGGACATCGACCTCCGCCTCGCCGACCTCTGGCGCGAGGCCGCCGACATCTCCGAGTGGAATCTCGAGGTGGTCGCCGCCTTCATGCGGGCGGCCTATGGCAAGGGCTACTGCGACGCCCTCACCGAGGACAATCCGGGCAGCCTCTGCGAGGAGCACGGCTACCGGATCCCGTCGCGGAAGACCGAGCCCGCCCGCGAGCGCTAGCGCCTAAGCCTCTCTACAATCCCCGGGGATGGCTCAGCGTCCGCGTTCGGTCCGGCTCGTGCTCGCGCTCTCGGTCGCGGCCGTGCTCGCGGTCTTCCTGCTCTACGTCTCGATCGCCGGCGGCCGCACCGCGCAGTTCGCGCCGAGCGAGCTCGCCGGGCACAAGGGCAACGTTGCGCTCGTCGGCAAGGTCGTCGGGCCGGTGCAGGGCGCGGGCTACGCGAAGAACGGCCTGCGCTTCCGCGTCAGGGACGTGAAAGGAACGGCGAGCGTGCCGGTCGTCTACCACGGCAGCGTGCCCGACCAGTTCAAGCTCGACCGCGACGTCATCGTCGACGGCCGCTACGTACACGGCACCTTCGTCGCGAAGCCGAACACGCTCGTGACGAAATGCCCGTCCAAGTACGTCAACAAGAAGAGCTGATGTGGCTCGCGCTCGGCGCGCTCCTCGCCGTGGCGTGCGTGGTGCTCGTGGCCGCGCCGTTCCTGCGCGACCCGCACCCGGCTGACGATCGGCTCGACGAGCCCGCGGAGCGCGAACGGGAACGGATGGCGCTCGAGGAGGAGCGCGACCGCGCCCTCGGGGCGCTGAAGGAGCTCGAGTTCGACCATCGCACGGGCAAAGTCTCGGACGACGACTACCGCTCCCAGGTTGGCCCGCTGCGCCGCCGGGCCGCGGAGGCGCTCCGCGCGCTCGACCCCGAGCGCTCGAAGGAGCAGGTGCATGCCGGCCGCTAGCTGCGAGAACTGCGGTACGGCGTTTCCGAAGGGAAGCCGCTTCTGCCCCGAGTGCGGCACGCGGGTTGGCGCAGGGCCCGGCGAGACGGCGGTCCAGGAGCTTCCGCCGGACGAGACCGGCCAGGTGCCGGTCGAGTACGAGATCGCCCGGCCTCGCTACTTCGGCGTCTTTCGGCCGGCGAAGGCCCTCGCGCCCGTGTGGCGCGCGCTGCGCGAGTCGACCGGCTACGCCGTCGAGTCGGTCGCCGTGCACTCGAGTGCCCGCGTGGAGCTCTACCGGCTTCGGCGCGAGCTGGCCGCGCTGCTGGCCCAGCGGGCCGAATGTGCCCGCTTGCTGGGAGAAGCTGTGTACGCTGACGACGAGGAAGGGACGAAAAGGGCCCGCGCGCAGCTGGCAGAGCTGGACGGGCTGGTCAGCGCGAAGGAGGAAGAGATGGAGCAGACAGCCGCGGAGGCGATGGGACGGATCCAGCGCGCGCAGCTGCAGGTGCAGCCGACCCAGATCGAGACTCCGGAGCCGGTCCCCGAGCCGTTTCCGGAGCCCAGCCCGGCGCCGGAGCCTGTTCCGGTCCCGGAGCCGACGCCCGAGCCGTCAGCGCCGCCGGGCCCGGCGCAGGTCCCCGAGCCGACCCCGGCTCCGAGCCCGCCGCCGCAGCCGGACTAGGCCCCTGGCGGGCAGGGACGCCCGCGGCACCGCCGAAGTCACGCGCGATGCGTTTCTATCGACTCTTTCCCCTGATCGTGGCCCTCGCGGCCGTCTCTGCGACCTCCGCCAGCGGCGACGTCGCAAGTCGCAAGCAGACCATCGACGAGCGCCTCCAGCGGGTGCAGGCGAAGATCGCCTGGGCCCAGCAGCGCGAGCGCACGCTCGCCGGCCAGATCGCCTCGGTCAACGGTGAGATCCGCACCCTCGACTCGCAGGTCGGCGTCGTCTCCACGCGACTCGCGCCGCTCGAGCGCGACCTTCAGCTGCACCAGGAGAAGCTCGACCGGCTGACCGAGCTCTTCCGGGTGCAGACCAGCCGCTTCCACTTCTACCGCGGCGAGTACGACGCGCTACTCGAGCGCCTCGGCAACCGGCTCGTCGACCTCTACGAGAACGGCGACCCGGGCTCGCTCGAGGTGCTCTTCAACTCCAAGAGCGTCACCGACCTGATCGACGCCGCGCAGGTGGTCGATTCGCTGAACGCACAGGACAACTCGATCGCCGGGCAGGTCGGCAACGCGAAGGAACGCGTGCGCGTCCAGCGCGAGCACACCAAGCGCTTCCGCTCGCTCGTCGCCGCGGAGGTGCGCACGATCGGGATCCGCACGACCCAGGTGCGCGCGCTGCGCGATCAGCTGCTCGCAAGCGAGAACCGACTCGCCGCCGCGCGTACCGCCAAGCGCGAGTCGCTCCGGAACGTGAAGGAGTCGAAGGCCGAGTTCCTGCACGAGGCGGCCGGCCTGCAGGCGGCGAGCGCCGCGCTCGCCTCGCGCATCCGCACGGCCCAGTCGACGTACTCCTATGCGCCCGGCGACACCACACCTTCGGCGGCGGGCTTCATCTGGCCCGTCAACGGCCCGGTCACGAGCCCGTTCGGCTGGCGCTGGGGCCGGATGCACGAGGGAATCGACATCGGCGTCGGCTACGGGACGCCGATCCACGCCGCCGCCTCGGGCCGCGTCGTCTACGCCGGTTGGATGGACGGCTACGGGAACCTGACCGCGATCGACCACGGACGTGGGATCTCGACCGCCTACGGCCACCAGTCGAGCATCGCGGTCTCGGTCGGCCAGGTCGTCTCCCAGGGCCAGACGATCGGCTACGTCGGCTGCACCGGACACTGCTTCGGCCCGCACTTGCACTTCGAGGTGCGGATCAACGGCGCGCCGGTCGATCCGCTCGGCTACCTCTAGAAGACGCCGAAGGTCTGGCCGAGCAGGAACAGGTTCAGGCCTGAGATCACCGCGGCGATGACCGACGCGATAGCCGTCGTTGTCTTGGCGTTCACGAGCGTGCCCATCAGGTGGCGCCGGCTGGTGAACCAGACCAGCGGGATCAGCGCGAACGGGATCCCGAACGAGAGCACGACCTGGCTGAGCACGAGGACCCGCGACGGGTTGAGCCCGATCGCGGCCACGACGAGCGCCGGCAGCATCGTCACCAGCCGCCGGACGAAGATCGGGATCTTCCGGTCGATGAAGCCCTGCATCACGACCTGTCCCGAGAGCGTGCCGACGGTCGAGCTCGATAGCCCGGAGGCCAGCAGCGCGAGCGCGAAGAGCGTGCTCGAGGCGCTGCCCAGAAGCGGCTCGAGCGTCTTGTGGGCGGTCTCGAGCGAGGCGACGTCGAAGATGCCGTGACCGTAGAAGACCGTCGCCGCCACGACGAGCATCGCCATATTGATCAGGCCGGCGATCGACATCGCGATCACCACGTCGATCTTCGTGTAGTGGTAGAGACGCTTGGCCTCGGAGTCGTTGCGCGGGACGACGCGGTTCTGCGTCAGCGCGGAGTGGAGGTAGATGACGTGCGGCATCACCGTCGCGCCGAGGATCCCGACCGCGAGCAGCACCGACTCGCTGCCGGCGAACTCCGGCTTGACCGAGTGGAGGGCGACCGTCCCGAGCGGGGGATGGGCGAAGTAGAGCTCGGCCAGGTAGCAGAGACCGATCGCGGCCACGAAGCCGGCGATCACCGCCTCGAAGACGCGCAGCCCGAAGCGCTGCAGCCAGAGGATCAGGAAGGTGACGACGCCGGTGATCAGGGCGGCCGGGAAGAGCGCGATCCCGAAGAGCAGGTGCAGCCCGAGCGCCGCGCCCAGGAACTCGGCCAGGTCAGTCGCCATAGCGATCAGCTCCGCCTGAACCCAGAGCCCTCGCGAGGTGCGGCGCGAGTAGTTGTCGCGGCAGACCTCGGGCAGGTTCCGGCCGGTGGCGATCCCGAGCTTGGCCGAGAGCGTCTGGATCAGCATCGCCATCAGGTTCGAGGCGAGGATCACCCAGCAGAGCGTGTAGCCGAACTTCGCGCCGCCGGCGATGTTGGTGGCAAAGTTGCCCGGGTCGATGTAGGCGACGCAGGCGACGAACGCGGGGCCGAGGAACGGCAGGATGCGGAGCTTCCGCCCCGGGCTCTGCAACGCCCGTTGCGCGACGCCGACCGACCCGGTGGCGACCGCGCCTGACCTTGTCGCCATCACTGTCGGAGTGTAGCGAAAAGTTTAGGCTTGACTAAACTTTTGCGAGCCGCAGATCGGGCAGGTTCCGCCAGCGGCCGTCGACGTCGAAGCCGTAGCCGACGAAGAACTCGTCCGGGACGGTGAAGCCGACGTAATCGACCGGCAAGTCGTCGACCAGGCGGCGGTACGGCCGGTCGAGCAGCGCGGCCACCCGGAGGCTCGACGGCTGGCGCAGCTCGAACAGCTTGCGCAGGTAGTTCAGCGTCAGGCCCGTGTCGACCACGTCCTCGATCAGCAGCACGTCGTGGCCGGTGACGGGGATCGCGGTGTCTTTCAGCAGCCGCACGCGCGAGTGCCCGCCGGTGTCGGCGCCGTTGTAGCCGGCCAGCTCGACGAAGTCGATCGCGTGGGCGATCGGGATCGCGCGCGAGAGGTCGGTCAGGAAGACGACGCTCGCTTTCAGCAGCGAGACGAGCAACAGGTCGCGGCCGGCGTAGTCGCGGGCGATGTCCGCGCCGAGCTCACGAACGCGCGCCTCCAGTTCCTCGGCTGTGAGAAAAACCTCGCCTACACGCGCGTCAGCTAAGGCGTCGCTTGCGATGCCGACCTCAGGACGCGCGAGCTTGCCTCGTGCGTCCGTCTGAAATGACCGGTCGATGCGGTTGCTTGCATGCGACGGCTGTCCTATGACGCCAGATCGAGCCGGTAGCGCTGGGCCAGCCGCTCGATGTCCCGCTTGTAGAAGAGCTTCACGTTCACCTCGGGGTAGCGCTCGCGCAGCCGCCGCAGCTTGCGGTTCTTGCGCGTCACGAGTCGCTGCTTCATTACCGTGATCTCGAGGTAGAGGTTCTGCTCGGGCAGGAAGAAGTCCGGCGTGAAGGCCAGGGTGGTGCGGCCGTCGGCGTCCTCCTCCAGCACGAAGGTGCGCGGTTCGTACTCCCAGGGGACGCCGTAAAAGTCGAGCACCTTGGCGCATTCGCGCTCGGCTTCGTTTGCGAACCTCGGCGTCTCCTTCACAGAATCCGCCTGGAAATCGGCGATTTTCTCCACCCGCGAGCAGGGTAGCAGCGGCTGCGGACGCGGCCGCTCCCGCGAACTGGAGTAGGGTCCGCAGTCGTTGTCGCACCAGCACGAAGGGAGAGCGGAATGGTTGCGCTGACGGACGACCTGCTGCGGCGTCTCGACCGGCTGCCTGCGGACCTGCAGGCGGAGTTTCCGCACGTCCCGCTCGACACGATCGAGCACGACGTGAAGCAGGGCGTCCGCGAGCTGGTCGAGCGAGCCCGGTTCCACGACTTCGTGCCGGTGCTGGTGCACCGCACCGTCCGCGAGCGACTGCGCGCTACCGCGTAGCCCGTCCTACACTTCGGACATGCCGCAGGGCCGCAACGGCGGGGCGTTCACGATCGCGCAGATCTCCGACATCCACTGCGGAGGACCCGACTTCGTGCCGACGCTGATGGAACGGGCGGTCAACGAGATCAACGACCTCGACCCGGACATCGTCATCTGCTCGGGCGACCTGACCACCTTCGGCTTCAAGCACGAGTACGCGCTGGCGAAGGGCTACCTCGACCAGCTCAAGTGCGACGCGTTCGTGGTCATCCCCGGGAACCACGACTCACGGAACGTCGGCTACGTCCACTTCGAGGACATGTTCGGCGAGCGCAACTCGGTTCTCCGCCGCGGCGGCGTGACCGTCGTCGCCGTCGACTCGACCGAGCCCGACCTCGACCACGGCCAGATCGGCCGCGGCCGCTACCGCTGGATCGAGCAGCAGTTCGCCGACGACTCGGCCCTGAAGATCTTCGTCCTGCATCACCACCTGCTGCCGGTGCCGGGCACGGGCCGCGAGCGGAACGTGGTGTACGACGCCGGCGACTGCATCGAGTGCCTGCAGCGCGCGGGCGTCGACCTCGTTCTCTCCGGACACAAGCACGTGCCCTACGCCTGGCGGCTGGAGAACCTGTTCGTCGTCAACGCCGGCACGGTCTCTTCGACGCGGCTCCGGGGCAAGACGCGCCCCTGTTACAACGTGATCGAGATCACCGAGCGGCACGTCGACGTCTGGCGCAAGTACCCGTTCCACGGCCAGGAGCGGATCATCCAGTTCTCGACTGAGACCCGCGCGTTCGAGAAGTACACGACGCGCATCGAGGACGAGGTCACGGCGCGAACGTGAGAGCTCTCGTCATTTCGGACGGCGAGCACTACGCGCCGGTCGTGCGCGACGCGGTCGCCGCGCTCCCGTACGAGGTGGTCGCGCTCTGGCTGGCCGGCGGCAGCGAGAAGCTCCGCGGCGGCGAGGACTACGGCGTCCCGGTGGTCGACTCGCTCGAGGCCGCGATCGCCGAGCTCGAGCCGGAGCTCGTGGTCGACCTCTCCGACGAGCCGGTGCTCGGGCCACGCGAGCGCTTCCGGGTGGCCAGCCGCGTGCTCGCACTCGGGTTGCCATACGTCGGCCCGGACTTCCGCTTCGATCCGCCGCCGCTGGAGCCGTTCCCGCTGCCCTCGCTCTCGATCGTCGGGACCGGCAAGCGGGTGGGCAAGACCGCCGTCACCGGGCACGTGGCGCGGTTGCTCGCGCTCGACCGTGACGTGGTCGTGGTCGCGATGGGCCGCGGCGGGCCGCCCGAGCCCGAGGTGGCCGGGGTGCAGCCGACGCTCGAGCGGCTGGTCGAGCTCTCGCGCGAAGGGCGGCATGCGGCTTCCGACTACCTCGAGACGGCCGCGCTCGCGGGCGTGGTCACGATCGGCTGCCGCCGCTGCGGCGGCGGCCTCGCGGGCGCCCCGGGCGCGTCGAACGTGCTCGAGGGCGCGGCACTGGCTGGCGAGCGCGAGCCGGAGCTCGTGATCTTCGACGGCAGCGGCGCGGCCATCCCGCCGGTCGAGACCGACGCACGCGTGCTCGTCACGAGCACCAGGCAGCCGCGCGAGGTCGTGACCGGCTACCTCAACGCCTACCGGATCCTCGTCTCCGACCTGGTCGTCCTGACGGGCGGCGTCGACGACGAGCTCGTCCACGCGATCCACCAGGTCAAGGAGGTGCCGGTCGTCCCTGTCGAGCTGCGGCCACGGCCGGCCGAGCCCGTGTTCGGCAGGCGCGTCGCCTTCTTCACCACTGCGCCCCCGGACGCGCACGAGGCGATCGCGCGGCATTTGCGCGAGGAGCTCGGCGCGGACGTCGTGCTCGTCTCCGGCAATCTCGCGCGACGCGACGCTTTGCATGAGGATCTCGCGCGCGCAGGCGACGCCGATCTCTATCTCGTCGAGATCAAGGCGGCCGCGATCGACGTCGTCGCCGAGGCGGCGCTCGAGCGCGGGGTGGAGGTCGTCTTCGCCGACAACGAGCTCGTCCCGGTCGGCGTGCTCGACCTCGACACCGAGCTGATCCGGCTCGCCGACCAGGCGATCGCCCGCGAGGCGGTCACTTCGTGACCGACCGCCGGCACCGGCGCCCGCTGCCGCTCGGCGGCGAGGACGGGCTGCCCTTCTCGAAGGGTCTGCTCGCCCGGACGTTGACCGGCACCGGCATCTCCACCGATCGCGCGTACGAGCTGGCGGTGGCTGCCGAGACCGACATCGTGCAGAGCGGCCGCGAGTCGATCTCCTTCGAGCGGCTCGGCGAGCTCGCACGGGAGACGCTCGGCGAGGAAGAGGGCGCGACCACGATGCACCGGTTGCGCCGCTTCCAGGATCTCTACGACCTCGACCTGCCGGTGATCCTGCTCGTCGGCGGCGCGACGGGCACGGGCAAGTCGACGGTCGCCACCGACGTCGCCTACCGGCTCGGGATCACGCGGGTCACCTCGACCGACTTCGTCCGCCAGACGATGCGCGCGTTCTTCTCACAGGAGTTCATGCCGGCGATCCACTACTCGAGCTTCGAGGCCGGCCGCGCGACCGCGGACGACGACGCCGACGGGAGCGAGGCCGTGCTCGACGGCTTCCTCGAGCAGACGCGAGACGTGCTCGTCGGCGTGCAGGCCGCGATCGAGCGGGCGCTCGAGGAGGGCTGGTCGATGGTGCTCGAGGGCGTCCACCTCGTGCCCGGGATGCTGCCGCGCGAGATCCACGGCGCGCTGGTCGTGCAGTGCGTGCTCGCGATCAACGACGCCGAGGCGCACGCGAGCCACTTCTGGATCCGCGACACCGACTCGGAGGGCGTGCGGCCGTACGAGAAGTACCTCGACGCCTTCGACGACATCCGGCTGGTGCAGGCATACATCCAGGGCCGGGCGAGAAAGCACGATGTACCCGTGATCGAGAACGGCAACATCGAGGACGCGATCGGCGAGGTGATGGAGCTCGTGCTGAGCGCCACCGAGCCGCTCGAGGTGCGCCCGTGACGCAGACCCAGCCCGAACGGCGGGGCGACCCGCTCGGGCACGAGGCGCGCTTCTGCCTCTGCGAGAGCTACGGCCGCGTGACCGAGCGGGCGGCGCTCGCGGGAGCGCGCTGGCTGGGTCGCGCCGAGCAGGAGACGGCCGAGGCGGACGCCTCGACGGCGATGCGGCTCGCGCTCGACCAGCTCCCGATCGACGGGAAGGTGGTGATCGGCGTGGGCGCGGACGACGACCAGCTTTCGGCGGACACGCGCGTCGGTGCCGGCGGGCAAGAGGCCGACCTCGCGCTCGACCCGCTCGAGGGCCGTGGCGTGGTCGCGCGCGGCGGCTACGGCGCGATGTCGATGGTGGCCGTCGGCGACCCGGGCTCGTTCCAGCGGCTGCCCGACATGTACATGCGCAAGATGGCCGTCGGCCCGAAGGCGCGCGGCTCGATCGACCTGAAGAAGCCGGTCGGCGACAACATCCGCGCGATCGCCGACGCCTTCGGCCGGATGGTCAACGACGTGACCACGATCGTGCTCGACCGGCCGCGGCACCACGACCTGATCGAGGAGATCCGCGCCGCCGGCGCGCGGATCAAGCTGATCCAGGACGGCGACGTCACGGCCTCGATCTCGGCCGCCATCCGCGGCACGAACGACCACCTCTCGATCGGGATCGGCGGCACACGGCAGGCCGTGCTCACGGCGGCCGCGCTGCGCTGCCTCGGCGGCGAGCTGCAAGCGCAGCTCTGGCCGACCTCGCGCAGCGAGGTGGAGGCGGCGACGGCGGCCGGGGTGGAGGACCTCGAGCGTCTGTTCACGATCGACGACCTCGCGCCCGGCGAGGTGATCGTGGTCGCGACGGGCGTCTCGAACGGCGACCTGCTGCGCGGTGTCCGCTTCCTGGCCGACAGCGCGCGAACGCACTCGCTGGTGATGTGCACGCGCTGCAACTGGGTGCGCTTCGTCGACGGCATCCACTTCTTCGCCCGCGAGCGGCGCGAGGAAGTCCGCCTGCTCGGTTACTGAGCGCGCCTCCGCTCATCCCGATGGGATGAAAGCCGGCGCGGTGGCGGCTTCTAGGCTCGATCTGCCAGGTCACGCGAGCGGAGGTATTCGAGATGTCGTCGATGGACGTTCCTGCTGAAGGACTGACTGCCGGTCAGGCGATCAGGAAGGCGGCGACGCAGCCGGTCTTCATCTCGTGGCTCGCGCTCGCGTTCATGACCACCGCATCGGTTGCGAGCCTGCGCTCGTCGCCGACGATGGCGGTCTACGGGCTCGCATGCGTCTTCCTGTACATCGTTCCCGCGATCGTCTTCCTGATGCCCCAGGCGCTCGTTGCCGCGGAGCTCGCGTCAGGGTGGGACGGAGGCGTGTACCGCTGGGTGAGCGAGGGCCTCTCCGGGCCGTGGGGGATGCTGGCCGTCTGGTGTCAGTTCGCGATGACGATCTTCTACTACCCGACGCTCCTCGGTTTCGTCGCGAGCACGCTCGCCTACGTCTTCAACCCGGACCTGGCCACGAACGGCGTCTACACGGGGATCGTGATCGTTGTCGTCTTCTGGCTGGGCGTCTTCCTGTCCGCGCGGGGCGGAACCGGCGGGATCGCCAAGCTCGCCTCGAGCGGGCTCCTGATCGGGACGCTGATCCCGGGCGCGCTGCTCGTCGTGCTCGGCGTGATCTACCTCCTGCAGGGCAACAGCTCCGCGGCGCCGATGAACGCCAGTCACCTGCTGCCCGAGTGGGCCGGGATCGCGAGCCTCGTGCTGATCGTGAACAACTTCCTCTCCTACTCCGGCATGGAGATGAACGCCGTGCACGTGTCGTCGCTGCGGAACCCACGCAAGGAGTTCCCGAAGGCGATGTTCTTCGCGGTAGGGCTCGTCCTGCTGATCTTCATCCTCCCGACCCTCGCGATCAGCTGGGTCGTGCCGGCGCAGGAGCTGAGCCTGACGGCCGGCGTGATGCAGGCGTTCAGCGCGTTCTTCGCGCACTTCAACCTCACGTTCCTCGTCCCGGTCGTCGCCATCGCGCTGGTGTGCGCATCGGCCGGCGGGATGCTGACCTGGCTCGCCGGCCCCTCGAAGGGCCTGCTGCTGATCGCGCAGAAGGAGGGCTACATGCCGCCGTTCTTCCAGCGGGAGAACGCGAACGGCATCCCGGTGAACATCCTCGTCGTGCAGGGCGGGATCACGACCGTGATCGCTCTGCTCTACGCGCTGATCCCCTCGGTCTCCAGCGCCTACTGGATCCTGAGCGTGATGACGACGCAGGTCTATCTGATCGTCTACCTGCTGATGTTCGTCGCCGCCCGCCGGCTGCGTCAGACCCAGCCTGACGTCGAGCGCGGGTATCGCGCCCCGTGGCTGAGCTTCCTGTGCGTCCTGGGCTTTCTCGCCTCGGCGGCGGCGATCGTGATCGGCTTCGTGCCGCCGTCGCAGTTCGGGAACAGCAACGCGGGCGTCTACGTGCTGATCATCCTCGCCGGAACGGTGCTGATCGGCATCCTGCCGGCGTGGTTGTTCCTGAAGTTGCGGAAGCCGAGCTGGAAGCTGAGCGACGGAGGCGGGGCCGACGAGCCTCCGCCGCCTGCCACGGAGCCACCGCCTCCGGAGCCTGAAGCGGCCGCCGCGTCGCCCGCTGAGGGTCACAGCCACCGCCGCCTCTACGTGATCATCGGCGCCGTGCTCGTGGCGCTGGTCGTGGTCGGCTTGATCACCTACAAGGTGGGCTCGAACAACCAGGAGGCTCAACAGAAAGCGCAGCAGCTCGTGCAGAAGTTCGAGCAGGCGGGGCTTCCGGTGCCTCAGAACATCGACCAGGTCACGCGCTCGCTGGGCACCGACGGCGGCGCCGTTTGCGACAACCCGGCCAATGCGTTGGGGAAGGCGATCCTGAACGACGAGCTGACCAACGGCGCGGACTTTGTCGGCCGCCGGCCCGTTCGCGTTCCCAGGCGGATCCTGCTCGGCGAGGCGTTGATCCTCCAGACGTACTGCCCGGAGAAGCTGCAGGCGTACCAGAACAAGATCAACGACCTGAAGACCGCCAGCACGGTCAAGCCCTGATGCCGACCGAGCTGCGCGACGCGGTCAGCGGCCTGATGGGCCGCGCCAAGGACGATCTCGCCGAGCTCGTCGCGTTCAAGTCCGTCGCTGACCCAAAGCAATACCCGGCCGAGGAGTGCGAGCGGGCGGCTCAATGGGTGATGGACGCGTTCGCCGAGGTCGGCCTGCAGGACGCGGCGATGTCGGCGACGCCCGACGGCAGCATGGCCGTTCACGGCCACGCCCCCGGCCCGGACGGCACCCCGACCGTGCTCCTCTACTGCCACTACGACGTCCAGCCGCCGCTCGGAGAGGACAAGTGGGAGACGCCGGTCTTCGAGCTGACCGAGAGGGACGGCCGCTGGTACGGCCGAGGCTCTGCGGACTGCAAGGGGAACATCGTCATGCACCTGACCGCGCTGCGGGCGCTGACACAGCTGCACGGCGGCTTCCCCTGCGGCGTCAAGCTGATCTGCGAGGGCTCCGAGGAGCAGGGCACCGGCGGGCTGGAGGAGTTCGTGCCGGAGAACGTCGAGCTGCTCCGCGCCGACACGATCCTCGTCGTCGACACCGGTAACTTCGCCGTGGGGATACCGACTCTGACGACGACGCTGCGCGGCATGACGAGCGTGGACGTGAAGGTCGAGGCGCTCGGCAGCGCCATGCACTCCGGGATGTTCGGCGGCGCGGCTCCCGACCCGGTCGCCGGCCTGATCGCGATGCTCGCCTCTCTGCGCGACGAGCACGGCGACACGACGGTCGACGGTCTCGACAACGCGCAGTCGTGGTCCGGCGTCGACTACCCGCCGGAGCGCTTCCGCAAGGACGCGAACGTCCTCGACGGCGTCGACCTGATCGGCAGCGGGTCGGTGGCCGACATGCTCTGGTCGCGCCCGGCGGTGACCGTGCTCGGCATCGACGTGCCGCCAGTGATCGGCTCCGCGTCAGCCGTTCAGGCCTCGGCGGCCGCGCGCGTCAGCCTGCGAATCCCTCCCGGGATGGACGGCAAGGCCTCGCAGGATGCGCTGGTCGAGCACCTGCAGGCGCGGGTGCCGTGGAACCTCCATTGTGAGATCGAGCGCGTCGCGCTCGGCGACCCGTTCGTCGGCTCACTCGACGGCCCGGGCTTCGACTCGCTCAAGTTCGCGATGGAGGAGTCGTTCGGCCGCGAGCTGGCAACCGCCGGCCAGGGCGGCTCGATCCCGCTGTGCAACGTCCTGGCCGACACGTATCCCGACGCCGAGATCTTCCTGCTCGGCGTCGAGGAGCCGCAATGCCTGATCCACGCGCCGAACGAGAGCGTCGATCCCTCCGAGATCGAGCACATCGCGCTCGCCGAGGCGCTGTTCCTCCAGCGCTACGCGGAGACCAAGGCATGACCGTCCGCGGCGCTGCCTTCCTCGGCATCGGCGCAATGGTGGGCGCGGGCATCTTCGCGCTGCTCGGCGAAGCCGGAACCGTCGCCGGATCGGCGGTCTGGCTCTCGTTCCTGCTCGCCGGCATCGTCGCCGCGCTGCTCGGCTACAACGTCGTCAAGCTCGGCGTCCGCTATCCGTCGTCGGGCGGCCTGATCGCGTATCTCCTCGAGGGGTTCGGTAACGGGCGGCTGGTCGGGATCTCTTCCTGGCTCGGCTATTTCGCCGCGATCGTGATCGTCTGCTCGATGGTGGCGGTCGCCTTCGGAAGCTACGCCACCTCGCTCTTCATCGGCGACAACGCATGGGCCGGCTGGGACAACCTCTTCACGTCGCTGATCGTGGTCGCGATGGCCGGGATCAACCTGATCGGAGCCCGCTTCGTCGATCGGGCCCAGTCGTTGATCGTCATCGTCCTGCTGGCCGTCTTCGCGGTGTTCATCGTCGCGACCCTCGTGGACATCGACCCGCACCTGCTCGCCTTCAGCGGCTATCCGCCGGTGTCCGACATCATCGCCAGCGTCGCTCTTACCTTCTTCGCGTACCTCGGCTTCAGCGTGATCACCTTCGCCGTCGGCGACCTTCGCGACCCGGATCGCGAGCTGCCGAAGGCGCTCTACCTGGCGCTCGGCGTCACGTCGCTCACGTATGTCCTGATTGCGCTCGGCGTCTTCGGCACGCTCACGGTCAACGAGGTGATCTCGTTCGGCGAGACCGCGATCGCCGAGGCCGCTCGACCGACGCTCGGCGACGCCGGCTTCGTGATCATGGCCGTGGCCGCGCTGCTCGCGACCGCCTCGTCGGTGAACGCGACGCTCTACGCCTCCTCGGGACTGACGGCAATGCTCGCCGGCGTCGGCCAGTTCCCACCGTTCTTCGGACGAGGGTCTCGCCTCGGCCCCCACGCCGGGTTGCTGATCACGGCCGCGATCGTGCTCGTCGTGTCCAACCTCGTCGATCTCTCTGCGATCGCCTCGGTGGGGAGCGCTTGCTCGCTGCTGATCTTCCTGCTCGTCGGAATGGCCGGTTACCGGCTACGCGCGAACACCGGGGCCAGCGCCGCGATCATCCTGCTGGGAATCGCCGCGACCGCCGTGGTGCTCGGCTTCTTCGCGGTCGACACGCTGAACAACGCGCCGGAGACGTTCGTCGCCATCGTCGCGATCGCCGTCTTGGCCGTCGTCCTGGAGTTCGTCTGGAAGCACTTCCGGCACGAGGCTCCGCCGGTCGCCGCGGAGGCGCGGCCCGTCGGGGAGTAGCCGGTATCAGCTCCGACGAGCAGCTGCTCGAGTTGGTCGCGCCGCTCGTCGAGTTGCTCCTGACCTGGAGCTATGAAGGCACCGAGCGCTGCGAGGCGATTGTCAGGAACGTGGCGATTCGGTAAGGGCGATCGGTCGAGGCAGCGTTCTTCGTCGCCGTCGGCATGCTGGTGGCGGCTGCCGCATTGCGCCCGGCGCGCAGCGGCTTCTAGGTACGCTGGCCGCCATGACGCGCGACGACGTGATCGAGGCGCTCCGCTCCGTCGAGGATCCCGAGCTCGGGATGGACATCGTCGAGCTCGGACTGCTCTACGACGCCGAGGTCCGCGGCCCGAAGGTGAAGGTGCTCTACAGCTTGACCTCGATGGGCTGCCCGGCCGGCCCGCTGATCCAGCAGAACATCGAAGAGGTCGTGCGGGCGATGCCCGAGGTCGAAGAGGTCGAGACCGAGCTCACCTGGGACCCGCCGTGGACCCCGGACAAGATGTCCGAGGACGCGAAGTTCATCCTCGGCTTCGGCTAGCCGCTCCGCGACACTTGGCAACACGAATCCCCCGCAAGGGGGACAGGAGCGCCCCATCGGGTGCCGATGAACCTCACGCCAGGGGATCGACCGGGACTGCTCGCCGCAGACAGCCGGGACTTCTGCTCGCCGCATGAGCCTCTGGCTTCCGTAAGTGGGGCGGCCCCTCAGAGGGCCGCCCGCTTCTCCCCGTAGGAGCTGGGAGGACGCCTTGCTTGACAACGGGTGGCGCCGCGGTCTTAGATCGCTCGCCCCCGAACGTCTGAACCAGGAGGAACGATGCCCGAGTCTGCGGCCGCCCCGACCGTGCCCAGCACGCCAATCGACGACGACGCGAGGCTCGAGGGTCTCGGCTACCGCCCGCAGCTCAACCGGGTGCTGGGGTTCTTCGAGAACTTCGCGGTCGGGTTCACCTACCTGTCGCCGATGGTCGGCATCTACTCGCTGTTCATCCTCGGCGTCGCGCTCGCCGGGCCCGCGTACATCTGGCTGACGTTCATCCCGCTGATCGGGATGTTCTTCGTCGCCCTCGTCTTCGGCGAGCTCGCGAGCCACTACCCGGTCGCAGGCGCGCTCTACCAGTACTCGAAGTTCTCGGCCGGGCCGGGCTACGGCTGGTTCGTGGGCTGGTTCTACGGGATCGCGCTCCTGGTCACGGTGGCCTCGGTCGATACGGGCGTCGTCCCGTACATCACCGCGCTCTCACACAACTGGTTCCACACGAACTGGGATCCGACCAACCACACGACGATCCTGCTGATCACGCTCGTTTTGCTGGCGATCCAGACGGCGCTCAACATCACCGGCGCAAAGGTGATGGGCCGCGTCGCGCAGTTCGGGGTCGGCGTCGAGATCCTGGGGACGCTCGGCATCGCGATCATCCTCGCGATCCACGGTTTCCACCACGGCCTCGGCTTCCTGTTCTCGACCCAGGGTGCCACGCACGCCTCGACGAACGTCTACAACATCGGCTTCAGCAGCTGGACGGCCGCGGCGCTCGTCGCGGTGCTCGCGCCCGTCTACATCTTCTACGGCTTCGAATCGTGCGGCGACATCGCCGAGGAGACCAAGGACGCCGGCAAGAAGATCCCGCAGGCGATGCGTTGGGCGCTGATCTGGGGCGGCATCGGGTCGCTGATCCTGACCGCCGCACTCCTGCTCGCGATGCCGAAGCACGACCCGATCAAGTCGACCTTCGACGGCGGGGGTATCCCCGCCATCCTCGGCCAGCTCTCGAGCGGGATGCAGGACTTCCTGCTCCTGCTGATCATCTTCGCGTTCTTCTCCTGCGGGAGCGCGGTGCAGGGAGCGGGGAGCCGGCTCGCGTTCTCGTTCGGCCGCGACGGTGCGCTGCCGGGCTCCGGGTGGCTCTCGAAGGTGCACCCGAGGTTCCGGACGCCGGTCAACGCGCTGATCACCGGCGCGCTGGTCTCGGTGCTGTTTGTACTGCTCGTCTACTACCAGCCCAACCACAACGTCGACCTCGGCTTCATCACGTACCCCGCGCACACGACGGCGCTCTACTCGCTGATCTCGTTCGCCGTCAGCGGCATCTACCTCTCGTTCCTGCTCGCCGTGATCGCGGCGATCATCGCGCGGCTGCGCGGCTGGGTGCCCGAGGGCGCGTTCCAGCTCGGGAAGTGGGGCTGGACGGTGACGATCATCGCCGCCGCTTACCTCGGGCTGATGCTGCTGAACGTGGTCGTGCCAACCGGGCTCACGAGCGGGCGTGCGCTCTTCAACCTCGACTGGATCACGCTGCTCGTGATGGTGATCATCGCGGTCGTCGGCGCGCTGTACTTCGTGATCGCGAGGCCCGATCGCAAAGTCGGCCAGCACGTGCACGACACGCTGGAGCCGTCCGGAGCCGAGCGGGTCGGCGGCTGAGACGCGATGCTGCTGCGGGACGTTCGCGAGGACGATCTCGACGCTCTCTTCGAGCAGCAGGCCGACCCCGACTCTGCGGTGATGGCCGGGGTTCCGAGTCGCGACCGCGCGGCGTTCGAGGAACACCTGCGCCGCGTCCTCGCCGACGAGAGCAACGTGTACCGCGTCATCGACGTGGACGGCGAGGCGGCGGGCACCGTGCTCAGCTGGCCCAGCGAGGGGCGTCGCTACATCGGCTACTGGCTCGACCGCAGGTTCTGGGGCCGGGGCCTCGCAACCGCCGCCCTCGCCGAGCTCCTCGTCGAGCTGCGGCAGCGCCCGCTGCACGCGCTGGTCTCAACCGGCAATTCTGGGTCGATCCGGGTGCTGGAGAAGAACGGCTTTGTCGAGATCGGTCCCGCCGACGACAAGTTCGCGGACGAGGGCAAGCCGGGGCTGCTCTACGAGTTGCGCTGAGCCGCCATTTGGCTGCGAGCGGCCGACGTGGTAGGACCAGCGCATGACGCTCCTCGCTCGGCTGTTCGCGTGGCTCCGACGGAAGCCCCCGCAGCCGGTGTACGACGAGCGTGAGGCGTACGAGCGCTCGTACGGCCAGCGTTACACGGAGATTGTGGTCTCACCGATTCCGCCGCCGAAGCCGCGCGTCCTCCCGAAGCTTCGCGGCGACTACCTGCGCCGCTGCTTCGAGGAGCGCCTCGAGCGGCGCCACGCGCTGCACGACTAGCCGCGGCGTATCCTGAGAGCGTGAAGGGCCACGCTGAGCGGCTGGCGGTCAGCGCCGCCGCCGTGGCGGCGGTGACGGGGGCGATCTTCGTCCTGAAGACGGTCGCTCCGGTGCTCGGCCTCTCGATCCTCTACCTGTTCGCCGTGCTTCCGGTGGCTGTCCTCTACGGGCTCGCCTACGCGCTCGGTGTCTCGATCGCGAGCATGCTCGCGTTCAACTTCTTCTTTCTGCCGCCGCTGCACACGCTTGCGCTGACCGACTCCGAGAACTGGGTGGCGCTCGCCGTGTTCGTGGTCACCGCGGTCGTGGTCAGCGAGCTCGCCGCGCGGGCCCGGCGGCGCGCGTTTGTGGCCGCCGAGGCCGACGCCCTGCGGCGGAGCGACGCCGCCAAGACGGCGGTCTTGCACGCAGTCAGCCACGACCTGCGTTCGCCGTTGACGGCGATCCGGGTCGCCGCCGGCGGGCTCGAGAGCGGTTCGCTCGCGCTCGACGACGACGACCGCGCCTCGCTGCTGGAGACGATACGCCTGGAGACCGGCCGGCTGGAGCGTCTGGTGGCGAACCTGCTCGACCTCTCGCGGCTCGAGGCGGGCGTTGCGCCCGCGCATCGCGAGCTGTGGCCGGTGGACGAACTCGTCTCGCGCGCGCTCGAGTCGCTCGGCGCCCACGCGGCTCGGGTGAGGGTCACGCTCGACGGTGATGCGCCGCTCGTCAGCGTCGATGCGACGCAGCTCGAGCGTGTGCTCGTGAACCTGCTCGAGAACGCGCTGCGGTTCTCGTCGCCGGCGGATCCGGTCGAGCTCGTCGTCGGGAGCACCGGCGACGACGTGCTCGTGACCGTCGCCGACCGCGGCCCCGGGCTCGACCCAGACAGTGTGGAGCGGATCTTTGAGCCGTTCGAGCACGGGCGCGCGGGCGGAGAGGGGACGGGCCTCGGCCTCGCGATCGCGCGTGGGTTCGCCGAGGCCAACGGCTGCCGGCTGTGGGCCGAGGCTCGGCCGGGCTCGGGCGCCCGGTTCACGCTGGCGCTGCCCTCGGCCGCTGCCCGGCCGACGCTCGTCCGATGAGCGCCGCGCTCGTGCTCGTCGTGGACGACGAGCCGCAGATCCTGCGCGCCCTGCAGACGAACCTGCGCGGCGCGGGCTACGAGGTCGTGACCGCCGCCACGTCGGAGCAGGCGCTCAGCACCGCGGCGATGCGGCCGCCCGACGCCGTCATCCTCGATCTCGTGCTCCCGGATGGCAGCGGGATCGACGTCTGCCGCGAGCTCCGCTCGTGGAGCTCGGCGCCAATCCTTGTCCTCTCGGTCGTCGGGGACGAGACGGAGAAGGTGGCCGCGCTCGACGCCGGCGCCGACGACTACGTCCAGAAGCCGTTCGGGATCGACGAGCTCCTCGCACGGCTGCGCGCGCTGCTGCGGCGAGCCGCGCCCTCGGGGGAGCCGGTGCTGGAGGTCGGCGAGCTCACGATCGACCTCGAGAAGCGGCTCGTCACGGTCGGCGGCCGCCGAGTCCAGCTGACCCCGAACGAGTTCGACCTGCTGCGGGTACTGGCGCAGAACGAGGGCAAGCTGCTGACGCATCCGGCGATCCTGCGCGAGGTCTGGGGCCCCGCGTACAGCACCGAGTCGCACTACCTGCACGTCTACGTCTCGCAGCTCCGTCGCAAGCTCGAAGACGACCCGGCCAGGCCGCGATACCTGCTCACCGAGGCCGGCGCGGGCTACCGGCTGGTGAACCCGCTCGCACCGTCTTGAGCCGGTCCTGAGCCGCGCAGGCTGAGCCTTGAGGCGGCCCTGAGCGGCCCGCTCATAGCGTGGGCTGCATGGCTGTGCGCGCGCTGCGAACGACCCGTGCGGACCGGATCGTCTATCGACGGATCGTCGTCCCGCTCGGCGACGACGACGAGTCCGAGCTCGGCGTCGCGCTTGCGGCGGAGCTGGCGCCCGAGGGAGGGGGCGCGGCGATCACGGCGGTCGTCGTGGTCGAGATCCCTGCGGAGCTTCCGCTCGAGGCGCACATGCACGACGAGGAGGGGCTGGCCAAACGTGCGCTCGAGAAGGCGAGCGCGATTGCCGCGAGCCGAGGCGTCCCGCTGCGGACGCGAGTGGTCCGCGCGCGGGCTCGGGGCGAAGCGATCGTGGCCGAGGCCGATGCGGCCCGCGCCGACCTGATAGTCCTCCGAGCCCCTCGGCATCCCGGCACGGCGCTCTTCGGGCGGACCGCCGACTACGTTCTGCGGCACGCGAGCTGCCGCGTGCTCGTGCTGCGGCCGTGAGTGCCGCTCCTGCCGCACCGCTCGTCGCGCGGACGAAGCGGCTGCTGATCGGCCGGCCGCGCTCGAG
This sequence comes from Gaiellaceae bacterium, assembly GCA_035473395.1. Classification (GTDB taxonomy): domain Bacteria; phylum Actinomycetota; class Thermoleophilia; order Gaiellales; family Gaiellaceae; genus AC-32. Next base: position 5,605 of record DATIOF010000030.1, on the reverse strand, counting down.
CCGCGAGCTCGACGAAACGCTGCTCTCGAAGACGCTTGCGCTGCCGATCTTCTCTTCCGACCCGATCTCCTCGGTGGCCTACGCGACCGAAGCCGCGATGGCGGTGCTGATCACGGCAGGTGTCGGCTCGTTGCACTTCGCGCTGCCGATCTCGCTCGCAGTCTCGGTCCTGCTCGCGATCGTCGTGCTCTCGTACAGCCAGGGCGTCAAGGCGTACGCGTCGAGCGGCGGGTCGTATGTCTTCGCCCGCGAGAACCTCGGCACGCTGCCCGCGCTCGTGGCCGGTGCCGCGCTGCTGACCGACTACGTGCTCACGGTCGCCGTCTCGGTCGCCGCCGGGGTCTTCGCGATCACCTCTGCCGCGCCGTCACTGGCGCCTCACATTCTCGCGCTCTCGCTCGCCTGCGTCGCGATCCTGACCGTCGGCAACCTGCGCGGCGTGCGCGAGTCCGGCCTGCTGTTTGCCTTCCCGACCTACGGCTTCATCGCGATCCTCTACCTGACGCTCGGGATCGGCGTGGCGAGGTGCACGGTCGGCACGTGCCCGGTCGCGACCGTGCCGCACCCACTCTCCGCGGGAACGGGCACGCTCGGCGTCTTCCTCCTGCTGAAAGCCTTCTCGTCTGGCGCCGTTGCGTTGACGGGCGTGGAGTCGATCTCGAACGGTGTCACCGCCTTTCGCCAGCCGCAGGCTCGGAACGCGGCCAGGACGCTCTACCTGATGGCCGTGATCGCGATCACCTTCTTCGTCGGCGTCTCCTGGCTCGCCGTGGAGATGCACGCGAGGCCGAGCTCGTCGGTCTCGGTGCTCTCGCAGATCGCACGCGGCGCGTTCCCGGCCGGCTCCCCCGGATCCGCCGCCTACTACCTAGTGCAGGCTTTCACGCTCGCGATCCTGGTGCTTGCGGCGAACACGTCGTACCAGGGCTTCCCGCGACTGGCGGCGCTGCTCGCGCGGGACCGCTTCCTGCCGAACCAGTTCGTCAACCTCGGCGACCGGCTCGCATATTCGAATGGGATCGTCGTTCTCGCCGGTCTCGCCACGCTGCTGCTGATCGCGTTCCGGGCGAACGTCAACTCGCTAATCCATCTCTACGTGATCGGCGTCTTCACTGCCTTCACGCTCGCGCAGTCCGGAATGGTGCGCCACTGGCAGAAGACGCGGGAGCCGGGCTGGCGCTGGCGGGCGGCGCTCAACGCCGTCGGCGCTGCGACCACGGCACTCGTGACCGTCGTCGTGGTCGCGACCAAGTTCCTCGACGGGGCATGGATGGTGCTGATCGCGATCCCGGTCCTGGTCCTCCTGTTCTACGGCGTGCGCCGCCACTACCGGTCCGTGGGCCGCCGGTTGCGCGCGAAGGGGCGGGCGGTCCTCTGTAGCCGCGAGGTCGAGAACAACGTCGTGCTCTACGTCGAGCGCCTGGACGCCGCGACCCGTGAGGCGCTCTGGTACGCGCGGACGATCTCGAAAGAGTCACTGCGCGCGATTCACGTGCCGTTCCCCGGCAGCGACCCGGGCATCGGCCCCCGCTTTTTTCACTGGACCGAGGGCGAGCCGCGGCTGGAGATCCTGCCCTCGGACGGCGACCCGCTCGACGCCGTGCTCGAGGAGATCTGGGCGATACCGCAGGGCGAGAGCCGCTACGTGACCGTCGTCGTCCCGGAGCTGTTCCGCAAGCCGTCGCTGGTTTCGGCGGTGATGCGGCGCTCGACCTTCTCGCTCAAGCTCCGGCTGCTGCGGGAGCCGGGCGTCGCAATTACCGACGTGCCGAAGCTCGGCGAGGACGACCGGTTGCCGGAGCGGGCCGAGGTTGTCGTTCCGATCTCAGGCGTGAACGCCGCCTCACTGCGGGCGCTGCTCTATGCCCGTTCGCTCGGGATCCGTGAGACGAGGGCTCTCTACTTCGCGGAGCACGACGACGAGCTCGGCGCGATCGAGCAGGACTGGCGTCGCTTCCCGACCGGCGTGCCGCTCGAGGTCGTCGAAGCGCCCTTCCGCGACGTTGGCACGCCGCTGCTGACGTACCTGCGAGGCATCACCGCCGATCCGGACGCCGTCGCGGTGGTCGTGATGCCCGAGCTCGTCGTGCGCGGGACCGACCGCTTGCTCCACAACCAGCGGGCGCTCTACCTGAAGCGGCTACTGCTCTTCGAGCCGCGAGTGATCCTGACCTCGGTTCCGTTCCAGCTCACCTAAGGGATGCTGAGCACGAGCTTGCCGAACTGCTCGCCCGCCTCCATCCGCTCGTGGGCGGCGCGCGCCTCGGCGAGCGGGAGCACCGAGTCGATCACCGGCTTCGCGCGGCCGCTCTTGACCAGCTCGTACGCCGCCTCGAAGTCCTCCCGGGTGCCCATCGTGGAACCGTAGATCGTCAGCTGCTTCCACCAGATCCGGTGCAGCGCGGCCGGCGGGTTCGGGCCACTGGTCGCGCCGCAGACGACGATCCGGCCGGCCGGGCGCGCCGACTGCAGCGAGGTCTGCCAGGTCGCCTCGCCGACGTGCTCGAGCACGACCTCGACGCCCTTGCCCTCGGTGGCCTCCTTGACCGCCGCGCCGACGTCGCCGCTGACGTGGTTGACGGTCGCGTCAGCGCCGAGCGCGCGGGCTCGTTCGAGCTTCTCGTCGCTCGAGGAGGTGGCGAGCGCGCGAGCCCCGAGCGCCTTGGCGATCGCAAGCCCGGCGGTGGCGACGCCGCTGCCGATTCCCCAGAGCAGGACCCACTCGCCCTCGCGCAGCTGCGCCTTCGTCACCAGCAGCCGGTAGGCGGTCTCGAAAACGAGCGGGAAGGCGGCGGCCTCCTCGAACGAGAGCTCGTCCGGCAACGGGTAGACGTTCGCCTCGGGCACGGCGACGAGCTCGGCGTGCGTGCCGTCCATGTGCTCGCCGACGACGGTGATGCGCTCGCCGTGGTCGATCCCGGGGTTGATCACGACGCGCTCGCCGGTGTCCTCGCGGATGCCGGCGCCGTCGGCGCCCAGGATCCTCGGCTTGGGCACCGAAGGGAGGCCCTTGCGGATCCAGAGATCGAGATGGTTGAGAGAGGCAGCGCGCAGACGGACGAGCACCTCGCCCGGCCCGGGCTCGGGATCGGGCGCGTCCTCGTAGCGGAGAACCTCGGGCCCGCCGTCCTCGTGGATCCGAATCGCCTTCATCCGGGCACAATCTCCCACATGCAGGCCGACGAGCTGGCTCGGCTGGGAGAGGAGCTCGGCCTCGACGCGGTCGGGGCCGCTCCGGTCGCGCCGTACGAGGAGACCGAGCGGCACATCCTCGAGCGCCGCGCGAGAGGCCTGTTCGCGGACATGCGCTTCACGATGGCCCGCCCGGAGGTCTCGTGCCATCCCGAGGCGTTGCTCGAGGGCGCGCGCACGGTCGTCTCGGCCGCGCTCTGCTACTGGTTCGAGGGCGAGGAGCCGCCGCCAGGGCACGGGCGGCTGCCGCGCTACACCTGGTGGGACGCGTACGCGGCGCTGCGCGAACGGCTCGACGAGCTGGGGCGGAGGCTCGGCGGCGACTACCGCGTGCTCGTCGACGAGAACCAGCACGTCGACCGCGAGGCGGCCGCGCGCTCCGGGGTCGGCTTCTACGGCAAGAACACGATGCTGATCACGCGACGCCACGGCTCGTGGGTCGTGCTCGGAACGCTGGTCACGACCGCCGAGCTGCAGGCGACGCCGACGCTCGACGCCGGCTGCGGCTCGTGCACGCTCTGCATCGACGCTTGCCCGACCGACGCGCTCGAGGAGGCGGGCGTGCTCGACGCGACGCGCTGCCTGTCGTACTGGACGCAGTCCGCCGCGCCCTTCCCCGAGGAGTACCGCGAGGCGCTCGGCGACCGCGTCTACGGCTGCGACATCTGCCAGGACGTCTGTCCGTGGAACCGCGGCGTCGAGAAGCGGCGCGCGGGCGAGACCGGCAAGAGAGTCGAGCCCCACGTCCCGCTCGCCGACTGGCTGCAGACCGACGACGCCGAGCTCGCGGCTCGCTACGACCGCCTGTTCGTTCCGCGCAACGACCCGCGCTACCTGCGCCGGAATGCCCTCGTGGCGCTCGGCAACGCTGGCGGCGATCCCTCGCTCGCCGAGCCCTTCGCGTCAGGCGACGACCCGCTGCTGCGCGAGCATGCCGAGTGGGCCCTGGAGCGGCTCCGGTGAACGGCGAGCTCCGGCGGCTGCGCGACGTCGAGCGCTGGATCGGCTGGGTGCGGCTCGGCGCGGTGCCGTTCGCGATCTTCCAGGTGGCGATCGCCGCGGACTACCCGGATGGCTACGAGCTCCGGGCGTGGATCACGACCGGGATCTTGACCGTCGGGACGCTGGTTCTCTTCGTGCTCAGTCGCCGCGAGTGGCCGAAGGCGACCCTGAAGCGGATCGGGCTGGCCGCGCTCGCCTTCGACTTCGCCATCGCCTCGGCCTACACGCTGATCTACAGCTTCCAGCCGGCCTCGCCCATCCGGCAGGTGATGTATCTGCCGCTCGTCGAGGCGGCGCTGCGCTACGGCATCGTGGGCGCGCTCGCGGTCACTGTCGCTAGCGCTCCGGTGATGGTCGCCTTCGAATGGCTGCGCTCGGACCGGTACCCGCCGCGCACGTTCCATCTCGACTACGTCACGCTCCAGCTCGGGATCGAGGTGCTGCTGGGCCTGATCGTCGGCTGGCTGATGCTGCGGCTGCGCGGCCAGAGCACGGTCGCCGAGGCACGGGCGGCCGAGGCCGAGAAGCTGCGCGACCAGCTCGGCCGTCGCGCGGACGCCCTCGAGGCGGCCAATCGCTGTGCCCGGGCGCTCAGCTCCTCGCTCGAGCTCGAGCAAGCCTTCGACGCCTTCATCCGCGAGGTGCGCGGGCTGCTGCCGTTCGACCGGATCGCGATCGTGCTCAGCGAGAACGGCGTCGCGCAGGTGATGGCCGTCGCCGGCGAGGGTGCCGAGAGCGTGCTTCCGCCGGGCTCGGGACGCCCGATCCACGGGACGCTGCTCGAGGAGCTGCTGCGTACCAATCAGACGGTCTACCGGCGCGACATGAGCTCGGCGGACTATCCGGAGGAGGACCAGTTTCTCGAGCTCGGGCTGCACTGCCGGCTCGCCACGCCGCTGCTCCAGGGCGCCCGCGCGATCGGAATGCTCTCGCTGGTCCGCAAGGAGCCCGATGCCTTCAGCCCCGAGGACCTCGAGCTCGCGGGCCTGCTCGGCCGGCTCGTCGCCAGCGCGGTGCAGAACATCCGTGCCTATGAGGCCGAGCGCAAGACGGTCGAGGAGCTGCGGCGCCTCTCGGCGCTGCGGGCGGACTTCGTCTCGCTCGTCTCGCACGAGCTGCGAACGCCGATGGCCGCGGTGATCGGGGCCGCGCGCACGTTGCAGCAGCGCTGGCGCGAGCTCTCGCCCGATCAGCGGGAGTCGTTCCTCGAGCTGATCGCCGGCGAGACGAACCGCCTCGCCGAGCTGATCGGGGACGTGCTCGACACCTCGCGCATCGAGGCGGGGACGTTCAGCTTCCGCTTCCAGGAGGTCGACCTCGCGGAGCTCGTGCACGACTCGGTGGCGACCGCGCAGGTCGGCCAGGACGAGGTGCGGCTCCGCGCTGACGTGCCGTTGACGTTGCCCGAGGT
>DATIOF010000029.1:0-25512 GCA_035473395.1 Gaiellaceae bacterium | reverse complement strand
GTCGGCAGCTCGGAGTACCGGGGCGACCTCGCGACCAGCGCGTACAAGCGTCTGCTCGGAGCGGCGCCCGATCCAGCCACGAAGCAGTTCCTCGTCGGCTTGCTGACGAGCGGCGGGAGCGACGAGACGATGGTCGCGTCGGTCGCCGGCTCCGACGCGTACTTCCAGCGCGCCCACGCCTCGAACGACGGCTTCCTCACCGCCCTCTACTGCGACGCCGTCTACCGGCCGATCGATCAGCCGACGCAGAACGCCGACGACGCGGCGCTCGGCAGCGGCACCACCCGAACGCAGCTCGCGGCCGCGCTAACGGCGTCCAGCGAGTACCTCGGGCACGATGTCGGCGAGTACTACCTCCGCTTCCTGCGCCACGCGGGCAGCGCAGCCAACCTGAATTTCTGGATCGCCGCGATCAAGGGCGGCGGCAGCGACGAGAAGATGATCGCGTCGCTGCTCTCCTCCGACGAGTACTACAAGGAGTTCAACCCGAGCGTCGCCGTGGTGACCACGCTGACGGCGCAGGGGACGGTGCATACGTCGATCGGTCAGAACTCCACGCTGAAGCTGACCGTCCTGCGCTTCCTGGGCAAGCACGCCTCCGCGGTCACGCCGCCGCGCACCCGCACCGTCGGTGTGGTCGACTTCGGGCTGCACAAGAAGGGGCGCGTGACGCTGCAGTGGAACCGGAAGGTCGGCGGCAAGCGGCTCGGCCGTGGCAGCTACGTCGCCCTGCTGCGCGCGTACCACAAGCGGAAGCTGATCTCCGTCAGCGACGCGCTTCCGTTCACGGTGCGCTAGCGCGGACCTTGCGCAGCGCCGGCCCGAGCGCCTGGCCGCCCTCGAGCACGGGCTCGAACAAGTCGCCGTGCTTCTGAACGCGGGCGAGCGCCTCGCGCATGCCGAAGTCGCGCGGCCTCACCTTCTCGCCGAGATCCTCCCAGCGCAGCGGCGTCGAGACCGGCGCGCCCGGCTTCGGCCGCACCGAGTAGACGGACGCGATCGTCTTGCCGTGGCCGTTCTGGCGGTGGTCGACGAGCACCCCACGGCGCTTCTTCTTCAGCCACTCAGTCGTGGCGAGCCCGGGGTTCTCGTCCTCGACCCGGCGCGACACGAGCTCGGCGAACTCGTAGGTGTCCTTGTAGGTCGAGCGTCGCGTGATCGGCACCAAGACGTGGATGCCGTCGGCGCCGCTCGTCTTCACGTAGGAGCGCAGCTCCAGCTCGTCGAGCGCCTCCCGGATCAGGTGGGCGACGCGAATCGCCTCGACGAACCCGTTGCGCGACTCCGGCGGGTCGAGGTCGAACAGCACGAAGTCGGGCCGATCGGGCTTGTCGACGCGCGAGTACCACGCGTTCATGTCGATGCAGTTCATCTGCACCATCCAGACCGCGGCCGCCGGCTCGTTCACCAGCGCGAAGTCGACCAGCCGCGAGCCACCTTCGCGCGGGTAGGTGCGGAACTGCCGCGTCGGCACCCACGACGGCTTGCCCTTCGGCGCCTGCTTGGCGAAGTAGGGCTGGCCCTTGATGCCGTACGGGTAGCGCTTGAGCGTGAACGGCCGGTTGCGCAGGTGCGGCACGATCGCGTCGCCGATCTCGGCGTAGTAGTCAGCCAGGTCGCGCTTGGTCACACCGTCGCCCGGAAAGAGCAGCTTGTCCGGGCTCGTCAGGCGGACGTGCCGGCGGCCGACCTCCAGCTCGATGTCAGGCACGGCTCGTCCAGTGCAGCTGGGTATTGATCTCCAGTCGGTACGAGGGCTCGAGCAGGGCGAGCAACGTCCGCTTCAGCTTGTCGCGCTCGGCGGGCGGAAGCGACGCGGCCGAGCTGACGGTCGTAAAAAGGTCGACCACCTCACTGTCGGATAGCTCCGTCGAGCGCACGAACTCCTCGCCGACGAGCGGCCCGAACGGGCCGCCCGCGAACGCCTCGAGGGGATCCGCCATCGTGGCCCGTGCTGCGGCCCGGCCGGAGCGGACGTAGAGCTCGTCGAACAGCCTCTGCGCCTCGCCCGGGAATGGCGGGTCGAGCGTGTTCACCGTCCCGTCGTCGCCGTCGCTCCACCAGTGGTTCCAGAGCAGCGCCACTCCTCCGCCAGGCCGCAGGACACGTTCGAGCTCGGCGACCGCAGCTGGCCCGTCGAACCAGTGGAAGGCATCACCGACGAAGACCGCGTTCACCGAGTCGTCCGGCAGCGGCATGCGCTCGGCCGTCCCTGCCAGCACGCGCACGTCGGCCGAGCGCCCGGCCAGCACCGCGCGCATGTCGTCGTTCGGCTCCACCGCCACGACGTCGTCGAACCGTCCTACGAGCGCGCGGGTCAGCTTCCCCGAGCCGGCCGCCAGGTCGACTACGCGTGACTCCGCTGTGAGGCCGAGCACCTCCTCGGCGCGGTCGAGCGCTTCCGGCGCGTACTCGGGGCGGACGTCGTCGTACTCGGCGGCGATCCGGCCGAAGCTGAAGGCCAGCTCAGACACGACGCGTCCAGTGGGCTTCGGTGCGAATGCGGCGCTGCACCTCCTGGTCGACAGGGACGAGCTCGCGCAGGCGGCTGGCGAAGGCCGCCCGGTCGGCTTCGGGCTGGTGCGCGATCGAGCTCACCGAGAGCAGGTTCGCGATCCACTCGTCGCGCGTGTTGACGACGTCGCGCTCGACCTCTGCCTCCCGCAACTCCTCGAACGGCCCGTCCTCGATCGGCCGGCGCCACTCGCCTGACAGCACCCGTGGCAGGCCCGGAACGCCCCCGCGTTCGAACGCCTCGTCGATCACCGCCTCGGCCTCGTCGCCGAGGTCGGCGAACTCGACCGGGATGTTCCAGAGGATCACGAGCGCCCCGTGCGAGCGGAGAACGCGGGCGATCTCTGCGACCGACGCCTCGCCGGCGAACCAGTGGAACGCCTCAGCCGAGAAGACCACGTCGACACTCTCGTCCTCGAGCGGGATCGCGTCTCCGCGCCCGGCCAGCGCCTCGGCGTCGGGCACGACCTCTTCCAGCACCGCCCGCATCGCGTCATCCGGCTCGACGGCGAGCACGCGAGCGAACCGCGGCACGAGCTCGCGCGTCAGCTTCCCGGTACCGGCGCCGAGGTCGAGCACCACCGCGCGCGCGTCGAGGCCCAGCTCCGCGACGACCTGGTCGAGCAGCTCCGCCGGCCACCCCGGCCGCCCGAGCTCGTATTCGCGCGCAGTGCGCCCGAAGGCGTCAGGCGGAGCTTCTCTAGCCAACGCCCGCGAGCAGGAAGCTGCGCTGCTCCTTGACCATCTCGCGCGCGATCACGAGGCGCTGGATCTGGTTCGTGCCCTCGTAGATCTGCGTGATCTTCGCGTCGCGCATCATCCGCTCGACGGGGTACTCCTGGATGTAGCCGTAGCCGCCGAGGATCTGCACCGCGTCGGTCGTGACCTCCATCGCCACGTCGGTGCAGTAGAGCTTCGCCATCGCGGAGATCTTCGACAGGTCCTGGCCGTCGGCGCCCTCGTCGATCAGCTGGCCGCACTTGTAGAGCAGCCCGCGCGCGGCCTCGCACTTGGTCTCCATGTCCGCCAGCATCCCGGCGATCAGCTGGTGCTGCGCGATCGGCTTGCCCATCGTCTCGCGGCTCTTGGCGTACTCCAGCGCGTAGTCGGTCGCGCCCTGGGCAAGCCCGAGGCCCTGCGCGCCGATCCCCGGGCGCGAGCGGTCGAGGATCCGCATCGCGATGCGGAAGCCCTCGCCCTCCTCGCCGAGCAGGTTGCCGGCCGGGATGCGGCAGTCGTCGAAGAAGATCTCGCCGGTCGTCGAGCCCTTGATCCCCATCTTCGGCTCGATCCGGCCGACCTCGAAGCCGGGCGCGTCGGCCTCGACCACGAAGGCCGAGATCCCCGCGTGGCCCGCGTCGGGGTCGGTCTTGGCGAAGACGACGTAGACATGCGCGACGCCCGCGTTGGTGATGAAGCGCTTGCCGCCGTTCAGGACGTACTCGTCGCCCTCGCGCCGCGCCTCGCTGCGCATCGCGGCCGAGTCGGAGCCCGAGCCGGGCTCGGTGAGGGCGTACGCGGGCAGCCACTCGCCGCTCGCCAGGCGCGGCAGCCAGCGCTCCTTCTGCTCGTCGCTGCCGGCCAGCTTGATCCCGAGCGAGCCGAGCTCCTGCACGGCGAGGATCAGGCCGGTCGTCGCGCAGACCTTCGAGAGCTCCTCGATCGCGACCAGCACCATCAGCGCGCCGGTGCCGGTGCCGCCGTACTCCTCGGCGAACGGCAGCCCGAGCAGGTCGTGCTCACGCATCAGCTCGACCATGTCCCACGGGAACTCGGCCGACTTGTCGATCTCGGCCGCGCGCGGGGCGACGCGCTCGCGCGCGAGGTCGCGCACCAGGTCGCGGATCTCGCGCTGCTCGGGGCTCAGCGGGTCGCTCGGCACGGCCGGAGTCTAGCCCGGACATCTTTCCGGCCCGGATCACGTCTAACTGACCGACATGAGCGCAGTCGCCGTCTCCGACGGCACGAGCCGCCGGGCATCGCTGACCGCCGGCCGTTTCCGGGTGAGCGAGGTCGTGTTCCCTCCGAACCGACGGCTGCCGTGGCACGCCCATCCGCTCGGCTGCATCGCAATCGTCGCGGAGGGCGTGGTGGACAAACGGTTCGCGCGCTTCGAGGCCGGTGCGGAAACCGGAGCCATGATCACCATGCCGCCGGAGGAGCCCCACGAGGACACGTTCGGCCGGGCCGGCGCGGTGATCGTCGTCGTCGAGTCCCGATCCTTCGCCGGACAGGTGTCCTGCTCGCCGCACCCCGAGGCCGCGCTGCTGGCGACTCGGATCCGCCGCGAACTGGCCGAGCCGGATGTCTTCACGCCGGTCGCGGTCGAGGGGCTCGCACTCGAGCTGACCGCGCTCGCCGGGCGAAACCGGCTCCCGGCCCGCGCGGAGAAGTGGGTCGAGCGAGCGCGGGCGCTGCTTCTCGAACGTTTCCGCGAATCCGTCCGGCCGAGCGAGATCGCCGACGAGCTCGGAGTCCATCGGGCGCACCTGGCGCGCGTGTTCCGTGCCCGTTACGGCGAAAGCATCGGCGAGTTCACCCGGCGGCTACGGCTGCAGTGGGCGGCACAGGAGCTCGCGGCCGCAGACCTGCCGCTTGCCGAGCTGGCCGTCGAGGCCGGGTTCTGCGACCAGAGTCACTTCACGCGGGCCTTCGGGCGGCAGTACGGCGTGACGCCGGCGCGGTTCCGCGCCATGCACCGCTGATCCCAAGCCGGCGCGCCGGATACAAGACGCGGCGGGTCTACGTCCCTACGGTCGAGGGGTCATCGAGGAGAGGGAGGGCACGTGAAGAGCATTGCCTTGCTTGCCATCGTGGGCGCGCTGTCGGTTGCCGGCGCAGCGTTTGCCGGCGGACATGGACCGTCCGCAACAGGTCGAAGCCACCTGGTCGCGCACAACGTGTTCGGGCTGCAAACCCTGGAGCTGCAGCACTTCGGCTTCAACGCGAAGATCAAGAAGGACGAAGGCGCCGACGGCTGGTTCAACTACCGCGACATCGAGGACGGCGTCCCCTTCTCGACCGACGGCCCGGTGACGTGCCTGACCGTGATCGGAAAGGACGCCTGGATCGGCGGCGTCATCCGCTCGTCCAACGATCCAACGGTCGTCGGGCTGGGAGCCTGGTGGCACGTGACCGACAACGGCGAGGGCAGCAACGCGCCGGCCGACGTCACGACGTTCCTGGGCATCGGCTCACTCGCGCAGACGCAGGCGTTCTGCGACAACCACCCCGCGTATCGCTTCCCCTTTGCGATCGAGCGCGGGAACATCCAGGTTCGCGGGTAGAACCTGCTCGACGTCGCGCTCGAGCGGGCGCTCAACGCCCCTCGGGCGCGTCGTGCGAGACCGCCTCGACGTTGTTGCCGTCGGGGTCATGCACGTAGGCGGCGTAGTAGTTGGGGTGGTACTCCCGCAGCCCCGGTGCGCCGTTGTCCTCGCCGCCCGCGGCGAGCCCGGCGGCGTGGAAGGCGTCGACGTCCCCTCTGGCGGCGGCCGTGAAGGCGACGTGGACACCGCCCGAGCCGCCGCCCTCGTGGAGCCAGAACCAGGGCCGGTTGTCGCGCGCGTAGCCGGCCGCGTGGCCGAAGTCCATCGCGAGCGTGAAGCCGAGCGGCGCGAGCGTCGCCGAGTAGAACTCCTTGCTGCGCGCCATGTCGCTCACCGGGATGCCGACGTGGTCGATCATCGCCCCTCCTTCACGGAGCCGGGCGCCACGCCGGGACCATTCCCCCGGCGCGGCGTCTTTCGGCGGAGCCTACGGGCTCAGAAGTGGCAGTTCAGCGGATCCGGCGCGTCGATCTTGCGGTCGGCGCCCTTCGGCAGGAACTGGACCGCGATCGTCTCGGCGTCTACCGTGCCGTTGTTGCGAAGCATGTGCACGTGCGTCCCGCCCTCGTCGGTGAACGACTGCCCGGCGCTGTAGACGTGGGGAGTGCAGCTCGCGTCATCGCCGAGGTAGTTCGTGATCTGCCCCTTCACGACGAAGATCAAGCTCGGCCCCGGATGTGAGTGCCAACCGCTCGTCCCGCCCGGGATGAACGTGTTGTCGATCACGTAGAAGTCGGAGACCCCGTGCGTGTGCAGGCGCGCACGCCAGCCCCCGCCCGGCTGCTTGGCGTGGCCCGAGATATCGACCGGGCCGGCCGCCAGCGCCTTGCCGAGCGTCGTGGTCGACTGACCCGCGGACGGCGTCGCGAGGACGTTGGCCGCGTAGGCGCCAAGCCCCGCAACCACGACCGCGAGCACCCAAAGTGCCTTTTTCATGCCTCCTCCTCGTTCGCTCGACCCAGGGTCGCTCCGCGAGCCACTGTAGTCCATACCTCGATCGATCTTCCAGGAACATGTCTGCACTCGCGGGTGGCGACGAGGGGCGCATCCTCCGCTTGTCGCCGAAGCGCGCGGCGGCCGCGTTCCTTCGCAGCTAGGCCGAGGAGCGGTCGTGGAAGACCGCTTCGACGTTGTTGCCGTCCGGGTCGAGCACGAAGGCGCCGTAGTAGCCCGCGTGGTACTCGCGGCGCTCGCCGGGCGCGCCGTTGTCGCGGAAGCCGGCGTCGATCGCCGCGCGGTGGAACGCGTCGACGATGGCCCGGTCGGGCGCCGGGAAGGCGAGGTGCACGTTCTCCGTCACCGGCCCGCCCTGGACGAGCGCAAACGAGCGCGAGTCGCCCCTGACGTGGAAGCGGGCCGCGTCGCCGTCCGCGACGCGTAGTCCGACCACGGGCGCCACCGTCTCGTAGAAGAGGCGCGACTCGGCGAGGTCGCGGACGCGGATCCCGAGGTGGTCGAGCCGGTTGTCGCCGGTCCGCGGCTCGCCGCGGTACACCGCCTCGACGCTGTTGCCGTCCGGGTCGTGCACGAAGGCGCCGTAGTACGACGGCGAGTACTGCGGTCGCGGCCCGGGCTCGCCGTCGTCGGCATGACCGGCGGCGGTCAGCGCCTGCCACCAGTCGTCGACCGCCTCGCGCGACGAGGCGACGAGGGCCAGGTGGAGGTTGCGTGTCGCGGGGCGGTCGCTGCCCGCCTGCCCGATCGCAAGATCGTCCCACTCGTAGTACCAGTCGCCGCGGTAGGGCTCGCCGTAGCCGAGCTGCGCGAGCGCGAGCTCGTAGAACGGCCGTGAGGCGTCGAGGTCGGAGACCGCGACGCCGACGTGGTCGAAGACGTCGAGCACGGGCTAGATTCTTCCGCAACCGTGATCCTCGAGAACGGCGTCGTCCGCACGATGGAGCCCTCGCTGCCGCTGGCGCGCTCGCTGGCGATCGCGGGCGAGCTCGTCGCGGGCGGCGTCTCCGCGCACGAGACCGCGCTGCCCGGGCCGGACCGCGTCGACCTCGGCGGCCGCTGCGTCGCGCCCGGGTTCACCGACTCGCACGTGCACTTTCCCACCTGGGCGATGGCACAGCACGAGGTACGGCTCGAAGGGACGAGCTCGCTGGAGGAGGCGGTCGCCCGCGTCCGCGACGGGCTCGAGCGGCCGGGCACCTGGCTCCTCGGCCGCGGCTGGCGCAGCGGCGACTGGTCGTCGCCGGTCGAGCCGACCAAAGCCGACCTCGATGCGATCGCTCCGGACCGGCCGGTGGCGCTGATGGCGCGCGACTCGCATTCGGTCTGGCTGAACTCGGCCGCGCTTGCGCGCGCGAACGGCGACCTGCAGGTGCCGGGCGGCGTGGTCGAGCTCGACGAGCGCGGCGAGCCGACGGGCGTGCTCCGCGAGGAGTCGTGCTGGAACTTCCGCGACCGCTACATCGAGACGACCGACGACGAGTACGTCGAGGCGATGCGCGCCGGGGTCAGGCTCGCGGCCTCGCGCGGCGTGACCGCGGTGCACGACAAGGACGGCTGGCTCGGCGCGCTGCGCTTCTGGCAGCGGCTCGAATCCGAGGGCGCGCTCTGCCTGCGCGTCTGGCAGTCGCTGCCGGCGGACTTCGCGGGCGAGCTCGCTCAGGTGGACGTGCGCAGCGGGCTCGGGGGGCCGCTGCTGAAGGTCGGCTACCTGAAGGCCTTCATGGACGGCACGCTCGGGTCGCAGACGGCCCGCATGCTCGACGGCACCGGCGTCGAGATCACGAGCCGCGAGCAGTTCGAGGAGTACGTGCGCGAGGCCGCGCGGGCGGGCTTCCCGATCGCCGTCCACGCGATCGGCGACCTGGCCAACCGCGAGGCGCTCGACGCCTTCGAGGCGACCCGCGACGTGTGGCAGCCGCTCGGCCTGCGCCAGCGGATCGAGCACGCGCAGCTGCTGGCGCCCGAGGACGTGCCGCGCTTCGCCGAGCTCGGGATCGCCGCCTCGGTGCAGTTCAGCCACGCGCCATCCGACCGCGACCTCGCCGACCGCCTCTGGAGCGGGCTCGGCAGCGAGCCGTACGCCTTCCGCTCGCTGCTCGACTCGGGCGCCGTGCTCGCCAACGGCTCCGACGCGCCGATCGAAGAGCTCGACCCGCTGCTCGGGATCCGAGCAGGCGTCGCCCGCACGCTCGACGAACGCGAGGCGTGGCACCCCGAGCAGGCCCTGAGCGTCGAGCAGGCGCTGCACGCAACGACGGTCGCTCCGGCGTGGCTTGCGGGCGACGAGCGCCGGCGCGGCAAGCTCGTCCCCGGCTACCTCGCCGACCTGGTCGTGCTCGACCGCGACCCGCTCGCGTGCGAGCCGGAAGAGCTTGCCGAGGTGCAGGTTGTGGCGACGATGCTCGGCGGCGCCTGGACACACAACCCGCCGCCCTGGTGAACATTCCGTTAAGCCGCTAACACCGCGACTCGGCGGGCGTCTGACCTCTCCACAAGGCAACGAACGGACGCGTTCCTCCCCCTCTCCCCTAGGACGCGACCGAACAGCGGGAGGGGCGGTTTCGCCCCTCCCGCGCTCGTTACGTAGCATCCTTTCGTGACCGAGAACGGTGCCACCGAGGTCGCGAGCTACGACCTCCCGGAGCGAAGACTCGAGCTCGTTGGGGCCACGCTGACGCGGCGCCTCGAGCACGGCCAGGGCGTCTGGCGGCTCGAGCTGCCGCGCGACGACGACAGGCCGTTCGTGGTCGAGCAGCTGGGCGGACCGGTCACGCCGCCGGCCGATGTCGCCCGCGTGCTGCCCGCGTTCCTGCGCGGGGCCAACCCCGAGCGCGTCGTCGCTGCGAGCACGAACGGCCGCGTCGAGAGCTCGGACGACTCGATCGGCCGGCTGCGCTCGATGCTCGAGCGGCAGTACGCCCAGATCCTGCGCCACGACCCGGGCGTCCGGCTCGACCTCGATCCCGAGGACGTGCACCGCCTGCGTGTGGCGGTGCGGCGCTCGCGGGCGATCCTCCGCGCCGCGCGCCCGGTGCTCGACCCCTCGTGGTCGGAGCCGTTGCGCGACGAGCTGCACTGGCTCGGCAGCGCACTCGGCCGTCGCCGCGACATCGATGTGCTCGTGGGCCATCTGCAGCGTGAGATCGAGCAGCTGGAGCAGCCCGAGCGAACAGCCGCCTGCGCGCTGGTCGAGCTGCTGGCCGCCGAGCGTGAGACGGCACAGGCGATCGCGCTCGACGCCCTGACGAGCGAGCGCTACTTCTGGCTGCTCGACGGGCTCGAGTCGGCGGCGCGCGGCCCGCGCGTCCAGCGCGGCGAGGTCTCGCTGCGCAAGCTGGCCGCCAAGGAGTTCAAGCGCTTGCAGAAGCTGGCCGAGCGGCTCGGCCCGGACGCGACGGACGCGGAGCTGCACCGCGCTCGCATCCTCGGCAAACGGGCGCGCTACACGGCCGAGTTGGCCGAGCCGGAGGTCAGCAAGCCCGCGCGGAAGTTCGTCGAGAGCGCCAAGGCGTTCCAGGACGTGCTCGGCGAGCACCAGGACGCGATCGTCGCCGAGGCGCGGCTGCGCGGGCTGCTCGCCGACTCGCCCAGCTCGGGCGCGGCGTTCGCGGCCGGGCGGCTGGTCGAGCGAGAACGCCGGCGCCGCGCCGAGGCGCGGGCCGAGCTGCCCGAGGCCTGGCGGGAGCTGGAGCGCGCGGCGAAAGACTGGGCGTGATCGTCTACCTCGTCCGCCACGCGCGGGCGGGTCATCGTGCGAGCTGGGAGGGCGACGACCGGCCGCGGCCGCTGGACGAGCGCGGGCGGAAGCAGGCCGAGGCGCTCGTCGCACAGCTCGCCGACCGCGACTTCAGCCGCATCCTCTCGAGCCCGTACGCGCGCTGCGTGCAGTCGGTCGAGCCACTCGCAGCGGCCCGCGACCTGCAGGTGGAGGCCGTCGACGCGCTCGCCGAAGGGGCCGGCGAGGCGGCTGCGCTCGAGCTCTTCCGCAGCCTCGAGGCGCCTGCCGTCGCCTCCGTCCACGGCGACCTCGCCTTCGACCTGCTCGGCGAGACGCTGAAGAAGGGCGCGACGGCCGTGCTCGATGTCGGCGACGAGATCGAGGTGCTCGAGCGCCTCGACCCGCCGGCCTAGGCGTAGGCCGCCGCGCTGGCGCGGAAGAGCGCGAGCGCCGAGCCTTCGCGCACGCCACCGCGCGCGAGCTGGAGCGGCAGGCCGAGCCGCCGCTGCGCCTCGGCGAAGAGGATCGCGCCCCCGAGCAAGGTGGCCGCGCGCTGCGGCGCGACGCCGTACCGCTTGGCGATCTTGGCCCGCTTCAGCTTCGAGAGCTCCGTGATTGCCTCTGCCAGGCCGTCCGTGTCGAGCGTGTCGACCACGCGCCGCAGTGCTCGCGCGGTTCCGCCCGCCGCCAGCCCGATCTGCGCCACAGGCGGGACGACCGCGTCGAACGCGTCCGCCGCCGCCAGGCGAGCCGCCTCGACCGCCTCGGCCGAGGGAGGATCGGAGCCGGCGAGCAGCCTGGTCGTGAGGCGCAGCGAGCCGAGATCGACCGAGCGCACCCAGGCCGGGCCGGCGTCGAGCGTGCCGACGACCAGCTGCGCCGAGCCGCCGCCGATATCGCACACGGCTGCGCTCGCCGGAGGGTCATCCAGCGCCGAGACCGCGCCGTCCCACGCCAGCATCCCCTCCTCCTCCGAGCTCAGGATCCGCACCGGGACGCCCGTGCCGTGCGCGAGCGCGTCGGCGAACTCGTCGCTGTTGGCGCTCTGGCGGCCGGGCGAGGTGACGAGGATCTCGATCCGCTCGCAGCCGAGCCGCCGCGCCTTGCGCGTCTGGACGCGCGCGACCTCGACGGCCTCGGCGCACTTGCCGGCGCTGATGTAGCCGTAGCGCTCGACCTCCTCGCCGAGGCCGAGCTGTTCCTTCTCCTGGTGCACGGGCAGCACGAGCCGGCCGTCCGGGACAGCTACGAGCAGGCGAAGCGTGTTCGCGCCCACGTCGACGATTGCGACTCGCACGGCCTCCATTGTTCCCAGCACGTCGGCTGTTGAATCAGCGTGTGCGTGAGACGGTGCTCGCACGCCTCGCCCGGGCTCGGGCTCGTCGCATCAGCGCAGTGTGAATGCTCTGACGCGTGCTCCCCTTCTTTCCGCGGATTCGCTCCCAGCTGCCGTCGGCGCGCAGCGCCCACGACCAGCGCGTGTCGTCCATGATCGAGTCGAACGTCCGCGCCAGCTCCCGCTGGCTGCGCGCGTCCTCGACCGGCACGAGAATCTCGATCCGGTGGTCGAGGTTGCGGCGCATCAGGTCGGCGCTGCCCATCAGGTACGTGCTCTCGCCGTCGGCCTCGAAGATGAAGAAGCGGCTGTGCTCGAAGAAGCGGCCGAGCAGCGTGCGCACCTTGATGTCCTCCTTGCCGCCGCGCCGCCGCGGCCAGAGCGTGCAGGTCGTGCGCGCGAAGATCTCGACGTCGACGCCGGCGTCCGCTGCGGCGTAGAGCTCACGCACGATCTCCTCGTCGGCGAGGTGGTTGACCTTGATCCGGATCCGCGCCGCCTTGCCCGCCGCGGCCGCGGTCGCGCAGGCGCGGATGTGCTCGACCAGTGCCGGCCGCATCGTGAAGGGCGCCACCAGCAGCTTCCGGAAAGTGATCGGCCTGCCGAAGCCCGTCAGGTGGTTGAACAGGTCGGCCAGGTCGGCAGTGATCTCCTCGTCGCCCGTAAAGAGGCTGAAGTCCTCGTACAGCCGCGCCGTGACCGCATTGTAGTTGCCGGTGCCGATGTGCGCGTAGCGCCGCAGCCCGCCGTCGGTCTCGCGCCGGACGATCAGGGTGCCCTTCGCGTGGATCTTCAGCGACGGGAAGCCGTAGACGACGTGGACGCCCGCCGACTCGAGCTTGCGCGACCACTCGATGTTGCGGCGCTCGTCGAAGCGGGCCTTCAGCTCGACGAGGGAGACGGTCTGCTTGCCCTCCTCCGCTGCCTCGATCAGCGCCGGCACGTGCGGCGAGTCCTCGCTCGTGCGGTAGACGGTCGTCTTGACCGCCAGCGTGCGCGGGTCGGTCGCGGCGGTGCGCACGAACCACTCGAAGGTGCGGGCGAACGAGTCGTAGGGATGATGCACCAGCACCGGGCTCTTGCGCAGCTCGGCGAAGAGCGCCTCGCGATTGCCGGCGGCGAAGCGGGTCGGCACCACCGGCACCCACGGGTCTTCCTTCAGCTCCGGCCGGTCGAGTGCGGCGAGCTCGCTCAGCTCGGCCAGGTCGATCAGGCCGGGCACGAGGTAGATCTGGTCGGCGACGACGTCGAGCCCGCTCTGCAACTGCTCGAGCATCTTCGTCGAGCAGGAGCCGGAGACCTCGACGCGGACCGCGTCGCCGAAGGGGCGGCGGCGCAGCTCGAGCTCAACCGCCTCCAATAGGTCGTCCGCCTCGTCGGAGAGCGCGAAGTCCGCATCGCGCGTCACGCGGAACGTCGTGCACTCGACGACCTCCATCAGCGGGAAGAGCCAGGACAGGAAGTGCCGGATCACGCGCTCCAGCGGCACGAACAGGCCGCGCTCGCCGATCGAGAGGAAGCGCGGCAGCAGCTCCGGGACCTTCACGCGCGCGAAGCGCTCCTCGCCCGTCTCCGAGTCGCGGACGAACAGCCCCAGGCTAAGCGAGAGCCCGGAGATGTACGGAAACGGCTGCCCCGGCCCGACCGCGAGCGGGGTCAGGACGGGAAAGATCTCGGTCTCGAAGACGCGCTCGAGCTCCTCGAGCTCCGCCGGCTCGAGATCCTCGATCTCGGCGACGACGATCCCCTGCGCCTCGAGCTCGGGCCGGAGGTGACGCTTCCAGAGCTTCGCCTGCTCCGCCGCGAGCGCCGTCGTTCGCTCTCGAATCTCGGCGAGCGCGGCCTGTGGCGTCAGGCCGTCCGGCGAGCGCACGGCCACGCCGGCGGCGACCTGGTCCATTAGGCCCGCCACCCGGACCATGAAGAACTCGTCCATGTTCGAGGAGAAGATCGCGCAGAAGTTGACGCGCTCGAGCAGCGGCACCGACTCGTCGCGGGCGACCTCGAGGACGCGTCCGTTGAAGTCGAGCTGCGACAGCTCGCGGTTCAGAAATCTCGGCTGATCCTCGTCAGGGGTCACTGACACGGCCGTCTATCTTCGCTTCTGGCCGAGAGTCGTGGGTTAAGAACTCGTCTCCAAGTGGTTACGCCGCGCTCAGCCGAGCTTCGTGAGCGTCTGCTTGGTGGCCGAGACCACCTTGGCCGGCAACGGCGCGAACTGCAGCTTCGCACCGAACTTCTGGCCGGGCCCGATCGCGTAGGTGACGAAGTCGCGGAGCGCGGTCGCCTTGCTCGAGGTGGTCGGGAAGATCGCGTAGGTGAAGGTCGAGATCGGGTAGGCGTCAGGCGCCGAGGCCGGCGGGTTGGTCAGCGAGATCGCGTTGTCGGGCGGGATCGTCTTCACGGCGTTGGCGGCGGCGGTGATCGTGTCCGGCCCGGGAACCGGGAACTTGCCGGCCTCGTTGCGGATCAGCGCGTAGTCGAGCTTGTTGGTGAAGACGTACGAGATCGCGAGGTAGCCGATCGTCCCGTCCTCGCGCTCGATCGCAGCGGCGACGCCGTCGTTGCCCTTCCCTCCTACGCCGGTCGTGAAGTTGACCTGCGTCGAGACGCCCTTCTTGGTCTTCCACTCGGGGCTGGCCTTGGCGAGGAAGTCGCTGAAGGCGTAGGTGTCACCGCTCGAGTCGCTGCGGAAGACCGGCTTGATCTTGGTCGCGGGCAGGTTCGCGCCCGGGTTGAGCGCGGCGATCGATGGGTCGTTCCACTGCGTCACCTTGCCGAGGTAGATGTTCGCGAGCACGGGGCCACTCAGCTTCAGCTGCGCCGGCGCGCCCTTCACGTTGTAGGAGACGAGCGTCGCCGCGAGCGCCCAGGGCACCTGGACGCAGTCCTTGCAGGACGAGGCCTGGTCGGGTGTCAGTGGTGCGTCGCTGGCGCCGAAGTCGACCGTGCGGGCGGTGATCTGGGCGACCCCGCCGCCCGAGCCGATCGCGCCGTAGGTGATCGTGGCGCCGGTCTTCTTCGCGTAGTCGTTCGACCACTGCGCGACGAGCGGCGCGACGAGCGTGCTGCCGGCTCCGACGAGCACCTTGCTCTCGCTCGAGCCGCCGCCACCGGAGCCGCCGCAGCCGGCGAGCGGCAGCACGAACAGCAGGGCGATGAGCGCGCGCGTCTTCACGTGGCGATCAGGCGTGCTGCTCGGGGTGCGAGGCGTCGGTGAATTCGCGGAACTCGGCCGTCAGCAGGTACGAGATCTGCTCGCCGATGTCCACCGCGTGGTCGCCGATCCGCTCCAGCGTCCGCGAGACGAGCACCATCCGCAGCACCCACTCGCGCAGTCCGGGCTCGCCGACGACCTCGACCACGCGCTCGACGAAGCGGCGGTTCGAGCGGTCGATCAGCTCGTCGAGCTCGACGAGCGACTCCGCCGCGGCGAGGTCGCGGTTGGCGAAGGCGTCGAGCGCGACCCGGATCATCTCCTCGGCGCGCTCGCCCATCTCCTGCAGCGTCTGCAGCAGCGTGGCGTCGCCCTCGACGTCGGCCACGAGCTTCGTCAGCTTGGCGATGGTGACCGCGTAGTCCGCCATCCGCTCGAGGTGCAGGTTCGTGTGCAGCATCGCGAGCACCAGCCGCAGGTCGATCGCAACGGGTGTCTGCCGCGCGAGCAGCGACTGGATCCCCTCCTCGATCTGGATGTAGTGCCGGTCGACGTCGTCGTCGAAGGCGATCACGTCGTCGGCGAGCTCGACGTCGCCCTGGCCGAGCGCGTTCAGCGCCCCGCGCAGGACGCGCAGGACGAGCTCGCCCTCTTCCTGCAGACTCGCCTCGAGCTGGTCGAGCTCCTCCTGGAAACTGACTCGCATCCCCATGAGCTACCCGAACCGGCCCGTTACGTAATCCTCGGTGCGCTTGTCGGCCGGGGCCGTGAACAGCTTCGAGGTGTCGTCGTACTCGACGAGCACGCCGTAGCGCTGGCTGCCGTCGACCTGCAGGCTGAAGAACGCGGTGCGGTCGGCCACGCGGGCCGCCTGCTGCATGTTGTGCGTCACGATCACGATTGTGTACTGATCCTTGAGCTCGTGCATCAGCTCCTCGATCTTCTGCGTCGCGATCGGGTCGAGTGCCGAGGCAGGCTCGTCCAGCAGCAGCACCTCCGGCTCGATCGCGATCGCGCGCGCGATGCAGAGCCGCTGCTGCTGGCCGCCCGAGAGCGAGAGCGCGCTCTTCTTCAGGCGGTCCTTGACCTCGTCCCAGAGCGCAGCGCTCTGGAGCGCGCGCTCGACGCGCTCGTCGAGGTCCTTCTTCATCCCGAGGATCCGCGGCGCCCAGGCCACGTTGTCGTAGATCGTCTTCGGGAACGGGTTCGGCTTCTGGAAGACCATCCCGATCCGGCGGCGCACCTCGATCGGCTCGACGCCGTCGCCGTAGAGGTCGATCCCGTGGAACAGCAACTTGCCGTCGAGGTTGAAGCTCGCCACCGTGTCGTTCATCCGGTTGAGACAGCGGATGAAGGTGCTCTTGCCGCAGCCGGACGGGCCGATCACGGCGGTGATCAGGTTCTTCTGGATCTGGACGTTGACGTCCTTGACCGCGATGTTCGACCCGTAACGCACGGTCAGCCCCTGGATGTCGAAGACGGACTCGCCGACGGGTGCCTCGGATCCCTCGCGTGCCGCGACGTCGACGGGCCTCATCGGAGGCATGGTAACGGTCTCGTTCACGTCTCCCTCCTCGGTCACTGGCCCAGCTTTCTCCGGCTGCGGGCGAGCGCGGCGCGCGCCAGCAAGCTGGTCACGAGCACGAACGCGAGCAGCACGAGCGCGGTCGCCCACGCCCGCTTGTGGTCCTCGGGATCCGCCGACTCGGACCAGATGAAGATCTGGACCGGCATGTTCGGCAGGGCTTTGCGCGGGTCCGTCTGGATGCTGTTCAGGTAAATCGAGGTGGTGAAGAGCAGCGGTGCCGTCTCGCCGGCGGCGCGGGCGATTGCCAGCACCGTCCCCGTCAGGATCCCACCGAGCGAGCTCGGCAGGACGACTCCCATCACGACGCGCCAGCGGCTCGCACCCAGCGCGAGGGCGCCGTCGCGCTGCGTTTGCGGAACAAGCCTGAGCGTCTCCTGGGTCGAGCGCGCGATCAGCGGCAGCATCACGATCGAGAGCGCGAACCCGCCGGCGATCCCGCTCTGCGCATGGCCGTAGACGAGCAGGCCGAAGACGAACACGCCCAGGATCACCGATGGCAGACCGCTCATCAGGTCGAAGACGAGCTGGATCGGCGCTGCCAGGCGGCGCGAGGCGAACTCGCTCAGGAGGAGCGCCGAGAGCACCCCGAGCGGGAGCGCGATCAGGGTGGCGATCGCGATCAGGATCGCCGAGCCGACGATCAGCGGGGCGATCCCACCGCCGGGAGTCCCGAAGAGCGGGAGCGGCTCGGTCAGGAAGCTCCAGCTGATCTCGCCGATTCCGCGCTTGGCGATCGAGAGCACCACGATCGCGAGCACCGCGACGGCGGTGAGGGCGGCGAGCGTGGCCGCGACCTCGGCCAGCCTGTTGACCAGCCGGCGCCGGCGCGAGCGGCCGCCCCCGCGCAGGTCGAAACCCTGTTCGATCGTCGACATCAGTCGGCCGCCCGCTGCACGTCGAAGCGTCGCACGATCACCTGCGCGATCAGGTTTGTGACGAGCCCGATCACGAGCAGGATCGCGGCGAGGTAGAACAGCGACGACGTCAGCAGCTTCGTGCCAGCACCCTGGAACTGGGAGGCGATGCGGCTGGCGAGCGTGTCGCCGGGCGGGAACAGCGAGACGTGGATCGCGGTCGCCGAGCCGATCACCTGGGTGACGGCGATCGCCTCGCCGAGCGCGCGGCCAAGGCCCAGGATCAGTGCTGCCCCGATTCCGGGTTTCGACGACGAGAGGATCACGCCGCGCACCACTTCCCAGCGCGTCGCTCCGAGCGCGAGCGCGCCGTCCTCGAGCTCGCTCGGGACGGCCAGGAAGAGCTCGCGGCAGATGCTGGCGACGATCGGCACGACCATGATCGCCAGGATCAGGCCGGCCACGAACACGCCGCTCGAGCTCGGGTCGCCCGAGAAGAGCGGGATCCACCCGAACCACCGGCCCAGCCACGGCTCGATGTGGTTCGCCGCGAACGGCCCGAGCACGAGGATTCCCCAGAGGCCCAGCACGACGCTGGGAACGGCGGCCAGCATCTCGACCAGCGGGCCGATCGTTTCCCGGATCCAGCGAGGCGCGAGCTCGGTCAGGAAGAGCGCAATCGCGATCCCCAGCGGCCCGGCGATGATCAGCGCCATCAGCGACGTCACGGCGGTGCCGTAGAGCAGCGTTCCGGCGCCATAGACGTCGTGCGTGGCGTCCCAGGTCGTGCCGGTGATGAAGCCGAGCCCGAACGTGCTCCACGAGAGCGCCGCCCCGCGGAAAACGCGCCAGGCGATCAGCACCATCAGCGCGACCGAGGCCAGCGCGGCGAGCAGCGTCAGGATCAGCAGCAGCCGGTCGCCGATCCAGTCCCGCAACCGCTGGGTGCCCCCCAACCGCTCCGCTGCTGGGACGGTGCTCACCGGCGCCACGCTAACGGCTGATCCCGCTTGTCCAGGGGGTTGTCACCGGACCGTTACCAGAACAGCACCGGCTGTCAGCCCACACGCTTCGCGCAGGCGGGCACCCTGCTCGCACGGGAGAAACACCTTCGAGAGGAGAGTCAACAACGTGAATAGGAATCGAGCCACTGCGGCGGCCATCGCCGTGCTCGCACTGGCGGCGGCGATGCTCGCCATGACGAACCTCGCCGGCGCGGCGTCCAAGGGGACGATCACCGGGGCGGGCAGCACGTTCGTGCAACCGCTCGTCACCACCTGGACGCAGCACTACAGCGCCTCGACGATCGCGTACAGCGGCATCGGTAGCGGCGGCGGCATCGCCGCGGTTACGGCCCGCACGGTCGACTTCGGGGCGAGCGACGCACCGCTCACCCAGGACCAGTTCACGGCCTGCAAGGGCTGCGTTCAGATTCCGTGGGCCTTCTCGGCCACCTCGATCCCCTACAACGTCAGCGGCGTGAGCTACGGCCTCAAGCTGACCGGTCCGGTCCTGGCCGCGATCTACGGCGGCTCCGTCAAGTTCTGGGACAACCCGGCGATCGCCAAGCTCAACTCGGGCGTCAACCTGCCGCACGAGAAGATCACGCCGGTCTACCGCAGCGACGCCAGCGGCACGAGCTACAACTTCACCGACTTCCTGTCGCATGTCAGCCCGGCCTGGAAGAACTCGATCGGCCGGGGCACCCAGCCGAACTTCCCCGTGGGCGTCGGCGCCCGCGGCAGCTCCGGCGTCGCGGCCAAGATCGGCAGCACCCCAGGCGGCATCGGCTACGTCGACGTCGCGTACGCGCTGAACAACAAGCTGAAGATCGCGAAGGTCAGGAACCGCGCCGGGAACTTCGAGCTGCCGGGTCTCCGGCAGATCCGCGCCGCCGCGGCCTCGCTCAAGCGGCTCCAGAGCAAGGACAACTCGGTCACGGTCGTGAACCCGAACGCGAGGGCGAAGTTCGCCTACCCGATCTGCACCTTCACCTACGTGATCGTGCCGCTCAAGTCCGGCAAGGCCTCCGAGATGAAGAAGTTCTTCGACTGGGCGCTGACGAAGGGTCAGGTCTACGGGCCCAAGCTCCGGTTCGTCGAGCTTCCGAAGATCGTGCAGCAGGCGTCCCGCAAGACGGTGGCGCGGCTCCACACATAGTCAGGTCAGACCGGAAAGACGCACCGAACGTCGAGCCCGCGGCCCTGCCCGCCGCGGGCTTCGACGCTTCCTCCGGCGGACTCCACGACATGCTTGACGATCGCCAATCCGAGCCCCGTGCCCCGCGTCGTGCGCGCGCGGTCGGAGCGGAAGAAGCGCTCGAACAGCCGGGCCACGTCCCCGTCGGGGACGCCGGTCCCGTTGTCCGACACCTCCAGCAGGACGTTCCGGCCCTCGTGGGCGAGCGTGATCGTGCAGGTCGCGCCCTCGCCGGCGTAGCGGAGGGCGTTCTCGAGCAGGTTCTCGACCACCAGGCGCAGCATCCGGCGCCGCAGCGGAACGTGGATCGTCTCGTCCTCGATCCGAAGCTCCAGGCGCAGGCCGCCGAGCTCAGCTCGTTCGGACAGCTCGGCGAGGAGGTCGCGCAGGACGGGCGCGGCCTCGGTGTCGCCGAGCGAGACCACCTCGCGGCCCTGCTCGAGCTCACTCAGGAAGAGGACGTCGTCCACGAGCTCGGTCATCTCGACGACCTCCTCGCGAGCCTTCCGCAGCAGGCCCTGCAGGTCGGCCCCGGGGAGCTCGGCCGTCTCGAGCAGCGCCTGCAGCCGCGCGAGCGGGGTCCGCAGCTCGTGCGAGACCGAAGCGGTGAACGCGGTGCGCAGCGCCTCGTAGTCGGGGTCGGACATTAGGCTGAGTATCGCGTGACCAAGGTTCTCATCGTCGAAGACGACGACACGATCGCCGACGGCATGGCGCAGCACATGACCGCAGCGGGGCTCGACCCGATGCGCGTCGGCGCCGGCGAGGTCGGCCTCGCGCGGCTGCGCTACGAGCGGCCCGACGTGCTCGTGCTCGACCTGATGCTGCCCGGGCTCGACGGCTGGGCGCTGATCGAGCAGGCGCGGTCAGAGGGAATCGGCACGCCGATCCTCGTCGTCTCGGCGCGCGGCACCGAGCACGACCGCGTGCACGCGCTCAAGATCGGGGCCGACGACTACCTCGTCAAGCCGTTCTCGATGAAGGAGCTGGTCGCGCGGGTCGAGGCCGCGGCCAGGCGAGGCGTGCGCGGGCTGCACGAGGACCGCGGCGAAGAGCTCGTGATCGAGGAGCTGCGGATCGACCCGCGCTCGGTCCAGGCCTTCGTCGACGGCGAGAACGCCGAGCTGACGCCGACCGAGTTCCGGCTCTTGTACGCACTTGCGCAGGACCGCGGCCGGGTCGCGTCGCGTGACGAGCTGCTGCAGCG
This sequence comes from Gaiellaceae bacterium, assembly GCA_035473395.1. Classification (GTDB taxonomy): domain Bacteria; phylum Actinomycetota; class Thermoleophilia; order Gaiellales; family Gaiellaceae; genus AC-32. The sequence goes on along the minus strand of DATIOF010000029.1, from coordinate 4,653 downwards.
AATCTGGGGCCGCCGGGCTACACACCGCGACCGCACGGTGGACGTCTGCGTCCGGCGCCTGCGCGAGAAGATCGACGCGCGGGCTTCGAAGCACACGTTCATCCAGACGCGTTACGGCGTCGGCTACAGCCTCGAGCCGGTCGCGAAGTAGCGGACAGGTCCCAGGGACAGTCCCTCGGACCCGTCCGAAACGGCCGGTACCTCAGCGCCGGATCAAGCGGCCGCCCGACCACGGCCAGTCTTCCGCGTACTTGCACAGCCCCGCCTTGACCGGGTTCTCGAGGATGTAGGTGCACGTGTTCCGCCAGTGGCGCTCATCGCGCATGACCCAGGCGTCGAACCGGTTCTGGAAAAGGTGGCCGACACGCCCCCAGCGACGGTTGAACCGCTGCGCGTACGTACCGTTGAGCCAGTGCATTCCCTTCGACACGCGTTCCAAGGGCGCCGGTACGAGCAGGTGAAAGTGGCTGCTCATAAGGCAGTAGGCGTCATAGGGCGAGCCGAACTTTCGCCCTTGGGCCGCAAGGACGAGCTCGTGGAGCGCGCGCCAGTCGGGGTCGTCGCGAACAATCAAGCCGCGGTCGACGCCTCGAACTGTGACGTGGTAGATGCCGTCGGGCGGAAGTTCGTTTCGAGGGCGACGAGGCACGAGGCCCAACCTACGGACGACGACCGGCACCAACGTCCTCGGGCCGCAATTTAGACCGAGCTGTGACGGTCTCGGCACATGGCCCAGGGACTGTCCCTGGGCCATGGCCGGAACGGCCAGGGCTACTCGAGCCGGTACATCGGCACGAGGCTCTTCTCGGCCTCGTTCTCGATCCGCGCCACGACCTCCACGTACGGCTCCAGCCCGGAGCCGTGCAGCTTCGACTTCAGCAGCTCGTCCACCTGGTAGATCCCGGCCGAGTTGTTCATCTTGATCTCAACCGAGACCGGGCGATCCTTGCCCTCGCCGATGATCACCTCGTCGATCGCGGCCGCGGAGATCGAGTGGATCGAGACCCGGCCGCGCTCGAACGGGATCCGCGAGCGGCCCTCCTCGATGTCGAGCGCGTCGGCGACGCGGACGATCCCGGCCTCGAGCGTCAGCGGATGCCCGGACTCGCGGTGCGACGTGATCGCCTGCAGCACCTCCGAGACGACGACGGTCAGCTCCGGCTCCTCGTAGATCCCGGCCAGCAGCTCGCGCGCCTTCGGCTCGGCGAGGAAGAGGCTCCAGTCCTCGTGCCGGTCGCGGTGGACGGCCATGCCGATGCAGTGCAGCAGCGCGCCGAGCAGGACGACGACCTCCGCGTCCTCGTCCTTCATGTCGTAATCCGCGACCATCGCCGGCTCCACGCCGCGCTTGGTGAGGATGCGGAGCAGCCGCAGGCCAATGTTGGCGACGATCTGGATGTGCACCCAGGAGTGATCGTTGATCCCGAGCCGCTTGACGGCGTTCACGTTCGAGACGTGCCACAACGCCTTCAGGCCGTCGTCGGCGTTGACGCGCTCGAGCAGCTTCTGCAGCTTGCGGCTCCGCTGCGCCGGAACCTTGATCCGCATTTGGGCGACGGCCTCGGCCGGCGAGAGGCGCGCTTCGCGCTCGGCCTCCTCGGAAGCCGGCTCGTCGATCCGCTCCCGAAGCTCCTTGTCGAGCTGGGACACCGCGGGCGAGCGTATCAGGGCGCCGGTGGACGATCGGGCGGCTGCGAGGACGACACGATCGCGGCCGGGACGTCCACGGTGAGCCAGCGGGCCAGCGCCTCGTCCCCGATCGAGCGGGCTGCCGCCGACAGGCCGATCTCGCGGACCTCGGCAGCGTGTGAGTCGCTGGCCAGCACATGCGCAAGCCCGAGGTCGAGCAGGGCAAACGCCGCCTCGCGCGGGCGTTTCCCCAGCCGGCCGTCGACCGAGGCCGCGGTCAGCTGCACCAGCATCCCGTCGTCGACGAAGTCCTGCAGCCTGCCCGGCACCGCTTGCACGTCCGGGTTGCGCTCCGGGTGTGCGAGCACGATCCCAAAGCCCTCGCCGGCCAGCCGCTCGGCCAGGCGCGGCAACCCCAGCGGCCAGCCGGAGTACGGGAACTCGACCAGCAGCCAGCGGTCGTTGCCGCCGAGCCCGAAGCGACGCAGCTCGTCGGCCTCGAGCCTGCCGAGCTGTTCCAGCGCGAGCTCACCGCCCGGCACGAGCTCGAGCTCGATCCCCTCGGCACGGGTCGCAGCGTGGAGCGCCTCGAGCCCCTGCTCCATCTGGTCCACAGTCGTCGGGTAGTCCTCCCGCACGTGCGGCGTGGCCGCGATCGTTCGAATCCCGTCCTCGACCGCCGACCGCGCCATCGCCAGCGACCCTGCGAGCTCGGCCGGCCCGTCGTCGAGCCCGGGAAGGATGTGCGAATGGAGGTCGATCAGGGCGCGGCGAGCCTACCCGTTACGATTCGTCGTGATGCGCACGATGAACCCGGTTCACGACGCGAGCTGCTCGGTCGCCGCCTGCGCCGAGATCCTCGGCGCGAAGTGGACTGCCGTGCTCGTCCACGATCTCTCCGAAGGCCCGCGACGCTTCACGCAGCTCGAGCACTCCTGCAAGGGCATCAGCCCGCGAACGCTTTCGGAGCGCCTGCGCGCGCTCGAGGACACGGGGATCGTCGTCCGTCGCAGCTACGCCGAGTCGCCGCCCCGCGTCGAGTACGAGCTGACCGAGAAGGGCGAGGCGCTCTTGCCGATCATCGACGAGATGCGCCGTTTCGGGCACGAGTGGATCGTCGACTGCTGTTAGTTGCCTAGAGCGGCCAGCCGGCGGTAGAGCTCCTTCGCCGTCTCGATCCCGAGCGGCATGTACTCGGCCAGCAGGCGCTCGTTCGGCGAGTGGATGCTGCTCTCCGGCGTGGCAAAGCCGGTGACGATCGTCGGGATGCCCTTGTCGACGAGCGCCGGCACGATCGGCAGCGTGCCGCCGGAGCGGACGAGCAGCGGGCGGCGGCCCATCGTGTGCTCGAAGGCGTCCTGGGCGAGCCGAACCGCGGGCGAGTCCGGCGGCACCAGCCCCGGCGCCGCGGACGAGAGCCGTTCAAGCTCCACCTGGGCGCCCTCGGGCGCGGCCTCGCGCAGCAGCTGCGCGACCGCGGCCGCGATCTCCTCGACGTCCTGGCCGGGAGCGAGCCGGATCGAGAGGTTCGCTTCGGCCGAGACCGGCAGCACCGTCTTCTGCAGGATCGGCGAGCCGCCGGCGATGCCGTTCACGTCGAGCGCGGGCTCGGCCGTTGTGCGCAGGTAGAACTCCTCGGCTGCCGTTGGGTCCGTGGCCGTCGCGGCTGCCTCGTTCAGCATCTGCTCTCCGGGGACGAGCTCGTTCCAGGCCGCGCGCTCCTCGTCGGTCGGCGGCGCGAGCCCGGCCTGCAGCGGCTCCGGCATCCGGCCGCCTTTTGCGCGGACGCCGTCCAGCGTTTGCATCAGCGCGTGGGTCGCGTTCAGCGCGGCGCCGCCGAAGAGGCCCGAGTGCAGGTCACGCTCGCCGGTGCGGACGGTGAGATGGAAATAGACGAGCCCGCGCGTGGCGACGGCGAACTCCGGCACGCCGCGGGTCGTCATGCCGCTGTCGAAGATCAGCGCCGCGTCCGCCCCACGCTCGTCGCCGGCGAGGAAGTCGACGATCTGGTGGCCGCCGGTCTCCTCCTCGCTGTCGCACGCGAACCAGATGTTCACCGGGAGCTCGCCGGCGGCCGAGAGCTCCGCGGCCGCCTTGGCGAGCATGTAGAGCTGACCCTTGTCGTCGACGACGCCGCGCCCGTAGAGCCACTCGCCTCGCTGCTCGAGCGTGTACGGGTCCGACTCCCAGAGCTCGAGCGGGTCGGGCGGCTGGACGTCGACGTGCCCATAGACGAGCACGGTCGGGGCGGAGCCGTTCGAAGCAGCGAGGTCTCCGAGGATCAGCGGCTGCGTGTCGGTCGGGACCACCTCGGCCGAGCCGCCCGCGTCGCGGATGAAGCCGGCCAGCCATTCCGCGGCGAGCGTGACGTCGCCCGTGCGCTCGGGATCTGCGCTGACGCTCGGGATTGCCAAGAGCTCGGAGAGCTCGTGAAACCAGGGTTCAGGCACGGCCGGCGAGTCTATGCGAGACCCCGAAGGGAGCCGCCGGTCCGGGCGACTCCCCTCATTGCCCTCTCGAGCTAAGCGACGTCTTTGAGCGCGACCGAGTCGGCCAGCGCGCGGAGCTTCTTCAGGCTCTGGTTCTCGATCTGCCGGATCCGCTCGCGCGTGACGTTGAAGGTCTTGCCGACCTCGTCCAGCGTCCGTGGGTGCTCGCCGTTCAGCCCGTAGCGCAGCTCCAACACGCGCCGTTCGCGGGCGCTGAGCGTCTGCAGCACGCGGCCGAGCGTCGCCTTGCGCAGCTCGACCTCGGCGACCTCCTCCGGCAGCGGCTCGCTCTCGTCGGTGAGGAAGTGGCCGAACTCCGACTCCTCCTCGTCGCCGACGGGCTTCTCGAGCGAGACCGGCGCCTGCGAGGTGCGGAGGATTCCCTCCACTTCCGCGAGCGGCAGGTCGACGTCGCGCGCGATCTCGAACGGCAGCGGCTCGCGGCAGAGCTCGCCGCGCAGCTTGCGCTCGGAGCGGACGATCTTGTTCAGCTTCTCGACGACGTGGACCGGCATCCGGATCGTGCGCCCCTTGT
>DATIOF010000028.1:0-2006 GCA_035473395.1 Gaiellaceae bacterium | reverse complement strand
GCTGCTCGAGACGGGGGTCACCGCCTACCTGCCGACCTTCATCTCCGCGCCCGAAGAAGACCTGCTGACGGCGCTCGGCAACGTGCCGCTCGACCCGCCCGGCCCGCGGCTGCTCGGCGTCCACCTCGAAGGGCCGTTCCTCTCGAAGAAGCGTCTCGGCATCCACTCGCGCGCGGCACGGCGGGATCCCGACCCGGCGCTGCTCGAGCGCCTGCTCGGGGCCGGGCCCGTGCGGCTGATGACCCTCGCACCCGAGCTGCCCGGGGCCGACGAGTTGATCGGCCTGCTGCTCGCTCGCGGGATCGCGGTCTCGTGCGGGCACTCCGACGCGACCGCCGCCGAGGCCACGAAGGCGTTCGACCGTGGCGCGAAGACCGTCACCCACCTCTTCAACGCGATGCGACCGTTCGGCCACCGCGACCCCGGCCTCGCCGGCGCGGCGCTCGCGCGCGAGGACGTGATCGTCCAGATCATCCTCGACGGCGTCCACCTCGCCGAGGAGACGGCGCGGCTCGTCTGGAGCTCGGCCGCAGGCCGGGTCGCGCTCGTGACCGATGCCGTCGCCGGCGCCGGGATGGGCGACGGGGCCTACCTGCTCGCCGGCTCCGAGATCGAGGTTCGCGACGGCGTCGTGCGCGGTCTCGACGACGTCCTGGCCGGCAGCGCGCTGACGATGATCGAGGCGATGCGCAACCTCCACCAGCTCGGCGTGCCGCTGCCCGAGGCGCTGGACGCCGCGACCTCGGTCCCTGCGCGCGTGCTTGGCCTCCCCACCGTGGGGCGGCTCGAAGTCGGGTTCCCGGCCGACCTGGTCGTGCTCGACGACAACCTCGAGATCGACCGCGTCTGCATCGGCGGCGAAGCACGTGTCGTTGCCTGAGGCAGCGGCGTTGCCCGAGCCGCTCGGAGCCGACTTCCTCGCGGAGATCCGCTCGCAACCGCACGCCCTGCGCGCGCTGCTCGAGCACGAGCCCGAGTACGCCGAGGCGGCCGCTCGCGCGCGCGAGCGGCGGGCGACCACGATCCGAATGGTCGGTCACGGCTCGTCCGACAACGCGGCCTCGTACGGGGTCTACGCCTTCGGCCTGCTGCCGCGGTGGACGTCGCTGCGCGACTCGATCGCGCTGACCGTCCACTACGACACCCACATCGAGATGCGCGGCTCGACAGTCCTCGCGCTCTCGCAGTCGGGCCGCACGCCCGACGTGATCGAGTACGTGACGCGCGCGCGGCGCGAGGGCGCGTTCGCGCTGGCGGTCACCAACCACACCGACTCGGAGCTCGCCGGCGCCGCCGACCTCACACTGCCGCTCGCCGCCGGGCCGGAGCGCTCGGTCGCGGCGACCAAGACGTACTCGAACCAGATCGCCGCGCTCGCGCTCTTCGCCGCGCACGCCGCCGGCCGAGGCGCCGAGATCGCGGACGGGCTCCGGGCGACCGCTGACCTGCTCGAAGCGGCGCTCCCCTCGCTCGAGGCGCAGGCGCGTGCGATCGCGCTGCCGTTCGCGTCCGTCGGGCGCATGTTCACGATCGGCCGCGGGATCGAGTTCGCGACGGCCCGTGAAATCGCGCTGAAGCTGCTCGAGACCTGCCGCGTCGCCGCGGAGCCGTTCACCGCCACCGGGCTCGCCCACGGGCCGGTGGCTGCGCTCGACCCGCTCTTCCCCGTCTGGGCCGTCGCCTCGGACGATGCGACGCTGCCCGCCCTCGTCGAGGCCGCCGAGCGCATCCGCGCGGCCGGCGCGACGATCGTCGCCAGCGGCGACGCCGCCGAGGCGCTCGCCGGGGCGGCCTATGTCCTGCCGGTGCCGAAGCCTCCCTCCCCCCTGCTCTCCCCGCTGCTCTCGGTGGTCCCGGGTCAGCTCTTCGCGCTCGCGCTCGCTCAGGCGAAGGGCCTCGACCCGGACCACCCGGCGGGACTGAGCAAGGTGACGCTTGCCACCTAGCGGGTTCTTCGCGGTCGACGTCGGGGCGAGCTGGGTCAAGTCGGGGACGGTGGTCGACGG
>DATIOF010000027.1:0-5503 GCA_035473395.1 Gaiellaceae bacterium | reverse complement strand
CAGGAACGTGCAGGCGTTGATCCAGTAGGCGGCGTCCACCCCGGACGCGGCGACGAGCGCGCCGCCGACGAGCGAGCCGAGCGCCCAGGTGAGGTTGTCCACGGTCTGCAGGAGCGAGTTGGCGCTGGTGAGGTCCTCGTCCTGGACGAGGTTCGGCAGTCCCGCGTAGACAGCCGGGCGGAAGAAGCCCGTGGCGATTCCGGCGACCGCCGCCAGCGCGACCACCTGCGTCGCGCTCGTCGTGAACGGCAGCACCGCGAAGACCCCGAAGCGGACGAGGTCGGCGCCGACCATCAGCCTCCGCCGCGAGAGCCGGTCGACGAGCGGGCCCACGAGCAGGCCGATCGCGAAGGTCGGCAGCAGGTCGGCGATCAGCAGCGCAGCGATCCAGCTCGACGATCCCGTGCGCAGCCAGACGTCGGCCTCGAGGGCGACGAGCGCCAGCCAGGTGCCCGCGCCGGAGCCGAGCGTGGCGAGAAACAGGCGTCTGTAGGCGGGCTCGCGGCCGAGGAGCGAGAGCTGAGTGCCGGTCACATGGGGGCGGCCCATCGCCTCTCATACGGTAACACCGAGGTCGGCACTCGAACGAGGGGTTTTTCGGCCTGGTCCCTAAGGATCAGGTACGTGTGAGCACGCGCGTCAGCGCCTCTGCGAGCAGCTCGTGCTCCTCGTGGGTGCCGACCGTCACGCGCACCGCACCGGGCGCTCCGAAGCCTTGCGTCGGGCGCACGATCACGCCCTCCCGGAGCAGCTGCTCGAAGAGCGGCCGCGAGTCCTCGCCCACCTCGGCGAAGAGGAAGTTGGCGACCGCCGGGCCCGCCGGGTCGAGGCCGTGGTCGCGCAAGATCTGCTCGAGCTCGGCGCGGCCCTTCGCGTTCTCCTGCCGGCGCCGCTCGAGCTCGGTCGGCGAGTCGAGGCTCGCGAGCGCGGCCTCCTGCGCTGGCGTGGTGATGTCGAAAGCCCGTCGCACCTTCGCGATCCCGGTCACGAGCTCGGCCGGTGCGAGCCCGTAGCCGACGCGCAGGCCTGCCAGGCCGTAGATCTTCGAGAAGGTGCGCAGGACGACGACGCGGCGGCCCTGCTTGAGGTAGCCCTCGACGCCGTCCGGATAGTCCGGGTCGTCGATGTATTCGGCGTAGGCCTGGTCGAGCACGGTGACGACGTGCTCCGGCACCCGCTCGAACCAGTCGTCGAGCTCGGCGCTGGTGTTGGTCGTGCCGGTCGGGTTGTTCGGCAGGCAGAGGTAGGCGATCTTCGTCCGCGGGCCGATCGCCTCGAGCATCGCCTCGAGGTCGTAGCGGTCGTCGCGGAGCGGCACCGTGCGCGGCACCGCGCCGAACTTGCGCGCGTCGATGACGTAGCTCGGGAAGGACGGCCAGCCGCAGACGATCTCGTCACCGGGCTCGAGCGAGGCCTGCGTGAGGCAGTCGACAAGCCCGTCGGACCCCGCGCCGACCGCGACCTCCTCGAAGCGAAGGTCGAATCGCTCGGCGAGCGCCGCCCGCAGGCGGTAGGCGCCGCCGTCCGGGTAGCGGTTCAGCTCGGCGACCGAGCGCTGGATCGCGTCGCGCGCCTCCGGAAACGGCCCGTACGGCCCTTCGTTCGAGGCGAGCTTCACGACGCGGTCGAGCCCGAGCTCGCGCTGCACCTCCTCGACCGGCTTCCCCGGCTCGTAGGGCACGAGGTCGTTGACGGCGGGCCTGAAGAAGCTGTCCGCGATCTCGGCGAGAGACACGCGCTGATGCTACTCGGGCAGCCAGCCCGGCCGGTACCTGCAGCGAATCCGACCGGGAAAGCCCGCGTACGCCTCGTCCGGCCTCTTCGTCTCTTGCTCGACCGAGAGGCCGTGCTCGCGCGCGAGCGGGTCGACCGGATAAACGATGCCGCTCCGCCCGCGGCCGCGGGCGCCGACCGCGAGCACGACCGACGGCCCCCGGCCGGCGCCGACGATCATGTGGTTCGTCTCGGGCGGGCAGTGCACGAAGTCCCAGGCGCGCAGCCTCCGCTCCTGGCCCTCGACGAGGAGCAGGCATTCGCCGGCGAGCACCAGGAAGTCCTCCTGCGCCCGCTCGCGGTGGTAGAAGCCGAGCGACTGGCCCGGCTCGAGCACGTTCAGGTTGAGCCCGAGCTGTTTGAAGCGGCGCTTGCCCTCGAAGTTGCAGTAGAAGCCGAACGGGCCCATGTCGGCCCAGCGGCTGTCGGCCGCGTTGAGGACGAACCAGCCCTCGCCGTCGGCCACCAGGCCGTGCTTGGTCTCGCGCGGGACGATCTCGGGCACGCCCATCGCCGGTGGAGGATATTTGCCGCCGCCCGACGCACTAGCATCCTCCCGGCATGAGGATCGGGGTCCCGAGAGAGACGGCTGCCGGCGAACGGCGCGTGGCGCTCGTGCCGGAGATCGTCGGCAAGCTCGTCCCGGCAGGCTTCGACGTGCTCGTGCAGCAGGGCGCGGGCGAGGCAGCGTCGTTCCCGGACGCGGCGTACGAGGAGGCCGGCGCGCGGCTCGTGGACGACTGGGCCGACGCCGAGGCCGTGGTCAAGGTGCAGAAGCCGAGCGAGGAAGAGGTGGGCCGGCTGCGCGGGGGCCAGGTGCTGATCGGCTTCCTGCAGCCGCTGACCGATCCGGAGGGGATCGAGCGTCTTGCGCAGCGCGGCGTCGTCGCGTTCGCGATGGAGTCAATCCCGCGGATCACGCGCGCGCAGCCGATGGACGCGCTCTCGTCGCAGGCGACCGTCTCCGGCTACAAGGCGACGCTGCTCGCGGCCGAGCGGCTGCCGAAGTTCTTTCCGATGCTGATGACCGCCGCGGGCACGGTCGCGCCGGCGAAGGTGCTCGTGCTGGGCGCGGGAGTGGCAGGCCTGCAGGCCGTCGCGACAGCGCGGCGGCTGGGCGCGGTCGTGACCGGCTTCGACGTCCGGCCCGTGGTGCGCGAGCAGATCGAGAGCCTCGGCGCAAACTGGCTCGACCTCGGCGTCGTCGGCGAGGAAACGGCCGGCGGGTATGCGGCCGAGCTGACCGAAGAGCAGCAGCGGCTCCAGCAGGAAGGGCTCGAAGCGCGCCTGCCGGAGTTCGACGTCGTGATCACGACGGCACTGATCCCCGGCCGCCCGGCGCCGAAGCTGATCCCTGCAAGCGCCGTCGCGGCGATGCGGCCCGGGTCGGTCGTCGTCGACCTGGCCGCGGAGGCGGGCGGCAACTGCGAGCTCACCGAGCCCGGCGAGGAGGTCGTGCGCGAGGGCGTGACGATCGTCGGGCTGACGAACCTGCCGAGCACGATGCCGTTTCACGCGAGCCAGCTGTACGCGCGCAACGTCTTCGCGCTGCTGCACCACCTCGCGCCGGAGGGGACGCTGACGCTGGACTGGGAGGACGAGATCACGGCCGGGGCGTGCGTGACCCGCAAGGAGCCAGTGCCCGCGTGAGCCGGCCCGGCGCACTCGGACGGCCCTCGGCGCCGAGCCTGTCGAACGATCGGCACGAACTCGGCACACCGACGTCACAGACACGCGCGCCGAAGCCCGCTAGCGTCTCCGCCGAGGGCGGTGGGACTGTCACCCCCACCCTGGGTGGGGGATTTGGGTTCTCGCGTGAACAAGAAGCGGCCGCGGGTCTGCGCGAAGGGCGCTGCGCGTGAGTCACAACACGCTGCTCGTTTTCGAGCTGACGATTCTCGTGCTCGCGATCTTCCTCGGGTTCGAGGTGATCTCGAAGGTGCCGACATTGCTGCACACGCCGTTGATGTCCGGCACGAACGCGATCCATGGCATCGTCGTCGTCGGGGCCATGGTCGTGCTCGGCGCGCCGAACAAGGACACGTTCGACTGGATCGTCGGCTTCCTCGCCGTGGTGCTCGGTTCCGCCAACGTGGTCGGCGGCTTCGTCGTCACCGATCGCATGCTCGAGATGTTCAAGCGGCGCGAGCCCGCGAAAGAGGCAGACGCCTCGCGCGACGGCCAGAACGGCACATGAGCACGAACCTCGCGAACCTGCTCTACCTGATCCCGATCGTCGCGTTCATCGTCGCGCTGCGCTTTCTTTCCAACCCGGCGCACGCACGACGCGGGAACCAGATCGGCGCGGTCGGGATGCTGGTCGCCGTCGTCGTCACCTGGGTCAAGATCGGCACGACGAGTTGGTGGGCGATCGCGGTCGGAATGCTGATCGGCGGCGCCTTCGGAGCGGTTGCGGCACGCCGCGTGAAGATGACCGCGATGCCGCAGATGGTGGCGCTGTTCAACGGCGTCGGCGGCGGAGCGGCCGCGCTGATCGCGCTCGCGGAGGTGCACCGGGTCCTCCCCGAGCCCGGGGCTCCGAAGGTCGACATCTCGCTCGCGATCGTGCTCTCGGCCCTGATCGGCGCGATCTCGTTCGCCGGCTCACTGGTGGCGTTCGCGAAGCTGCAAGAGCTGATTGGCGGCCGGCCGATCACGTACGCGGGCCAGCAGTTCGTGAACGGGGTGGTCTTGCTGGTCGCGGTCGGCTCGGGGGTTGCGCTCGTCAGCGGCGTCCAGGACGAGTGGCTGCTCTGGACGCTCGTCGCCGCCGCGCTGCTGCTCGGGGTGCTTTTCGTGCTCCCGATCGGCGGCGCGGACATGCCGGTCGTGATCTCGCTGCTTAATGCCTTCACCGGTCTCGCGGTCGCAGCGAGCGGCTTCGAGCTCGAGAACAACGTCCTGATCGTGGCCGGGATGCTCGTCGGCGCCTCGGGCACCCTGCTGACGGTGCTGATGGGCCGCGCGATGAACCGCTCGATCGCGAACGTCCTCTTCGGAGCGTTCGGACAGGTGAGCGAGTCGGCCGCGGCGGTCGCCGCGGGGACCGACGGGGGCTCGGTTCGCTCGGCCAACGCCGAGGACGTGGCCGTGATGCTCGCGTTCGCGCACAAGGTCGTCTTCGTGCCGGGCTACGGGCTGGCCGTCGCCCAGGCCCAGCACGACGTCCGCCAGCTGGCCGACCTGCTCGAGGAGAAGGGAGTCGAGGTCACGTATGCGATCCACCCGGTCGCGGGCCGCATGCCCGGGCACATGAACGTGCTGCTCGCAGAGGCGAACGTACCGTACCCGCAGTTGAAGGAGATGGACGAGGCGAACCCCGAGTTCGGTCGCACGGACGTGGTGCTCGTCGTCGGGGCAAACGACGTCGTCAACCCCGACGCCCGCAACAACGAAGGCAGCCCGATCTACGGCATGCCGATCTTGAACGTCGACCAGGCGCAGACCGTGGTCGTGCTCAAGCGGAGCATGAATCCCGGTTTCGCCGGCATCGAGAACCCGCTTTTCTACAACCCGAAGACGGTAATGCTGTTCGGCGACGCGAAGGACTCGATCGACAGGCTGATCGAGGACGTCAAGGGGCTCTAGTGGTTCCGTTCTTCTCGGGCCGCGACGTCGAGGCGGCCGTCCCGCCGCAGCGGGCGCTCGATGCCGTTCGCGACGCCTTCGTCGCCTATGCGCGCGGCGAGTGGTCGATGCCACCGAAGGTCTACGTGCCGGCCTATCCCGC
>DATIOF010000026.1:0-30959 GCA_035473395.1 Gaiellaceae bacterium | reverse complement strand
AGCACGAAGTAGACGAGCTCGATCCATGGCACCGCAAAGACGATTCCGGAGCTCGAGAGCGCGTGCGTGACGAGTGCCGCGAGGAAGATCCCGACGACCAGCCCGAGCGCGGCACCCATCAGCGCGGTGACGATGCTCTCGTAGCGGATCATCATCCGCACCTGCCGCCGCGTCATCCCGACCGCGCGCAGCATCCCGATCTCGCGCGTCCGCTCGAAGACGGTCAGCACGAGCGTGTTGATGATCCCGACGAGGCTGACGATCACCGCGAGCGCGAGCAGTGCATAGAGCAGGTTGAGCAGCTTGTTGATCGGAGCCTCGAAGTTCGACTTGAACTCGTTGCGCGTCTGCACCTTGGCGTCGGCGAAGCCCTTGACCGCGTTCTCGAGGTTGGCCGTGTTCGCGTCGGTCACGCCGCCCGGCGTGTTCGCGAGCACCATCTCGTCCTGCGGCCTCGGCGTGAACTTGTCGAACAACGTGGTCGAGATCGTGATGTGCGCGAACGGCGAGCCGCCCTTCGGCTCGTCCCAGACGCCCTTCAGCTTGACCGTGGTCTTCTTGCCGCTCGGGAACTGCAAGGTGACCGGCGAGCCGAGGCTCAGGTGGTGGTCCTTGACGTAGTTCTTGCTGGCGAAGAAGCCGTCGTTGCCGAGCTCGCCGGGGACGGCGTCGCTGCCCTGCGTCCATTTCATGAACAGCGTCTTGTTCAGGTTCGGCTGCACGGCGGTCAGGTCGTTGTTGCTGCCGAGGTAGCGCGCCGAGCCGGCGCGGATCGCCGAGACGTCATGGATGCCTGGCTTGCCGACCAGCGCCTGACCGGCCGCAGCCTCGATCGGTGTGAACGTGTTGGTCGACGTGAGCGCGTAGTCGCCGATGAAGAGCTCGTTGACCGCGCCCTCGAACGAGCTACGGAGCCCCTGGCCGAAGATGGCGACGAAGGTGACCAGGGCGAGCCCGATCATCAGCGCCGAGGCGGTCGAGGCTGTCCGGGCGGGATTCCGCGTCGCGTTGTCGCGCGCGAGGATCCCGGGGGCGCCGCCGATCGTCCGCGCCGGCGCGCCGAGCACGGCGGCGAGTGGCCGCACGACCTTCGCGGCATTCATCGAGACGCCGAAGAAGAGCAGCAGCACGCCGATCCCGAGCAGCAGCAGGCGCGGCCCGGTCGCGATTCCACTGGCGAGCGCGCCGAGCGAGACCATCACGACGGCGAGCACAAGCACGCTCAGCGAGGTGATGGTCCCGTACTTCGCCCAGCGAGACGGCGGCAGCACCGAGCCCTCTCGCACAGCCGCGATCGGCGGGACGCGCGTCGCCCGTCGCGCCGGGCGGATGCTCGCGAACAGCGTCACCAGCGTCCCCACCAGAAGCGAGACGATCACGGTGCGCGTGGCAAAGACCGTCGAGCCGTGCGGCAGGTCGATCCCGACCGCCACGAACAGCGCGTTCAGCAGCTTCGCGAGCCCCAGGCCAAGGAAGAGCCCGATCACCGAGCCGACCAGACCGATCACGAACGCCTCGATCACGACCGACCAGAGCACCTGCCGACGCGAGGCGCCGAGCGTTCGCAGCGTCGCGAACTCGCGCATGCGCTGCGCGATCGTGATCGAAAGCGTGTTCGCGATCACGAATGCGCCGACGAACAGGGAGATGCCCGCAAAGGCGAGCAGCGCGTAGCGCAGGAAGGAGATGAAGCTGCCCGCGTTCTCCTGGTCCTTCTTCGCCTGCTCGGTGCCGCTGCGGACCTGCTCGGTCGAGCTCAGCAGCGGCTTGATCTGAGCGACCAGGTCGGCCTCGCTGGCGCCCGCCTTCGACTGGACGCGGATCGCGTCGAGCTCTCCGACCTTGTCGAAGAGGACCTGCGCGGTTGGCTGATCGAGGATGGCGAAGGTCGCGCCGCCGACGCTCACGCCCGGGAACTCCGCGATGCCGCTGATGACGAGCTGCCGCGCGGGACCGAACGCCTGCACGCCGATCCGGTCGCCGACCTGGAAACCCTTACCGGAGGCTGTCGCCTTGTCGATCACGACCTGGTCGTTGCCCTTCGGCCAGCTCCCCGCCGTCAGCTTCGTGGGGTTGAACGGCTGCCCGGCCGGCGTGACCGAGAAACCGAGCGAGGGCGCGCCGCCGGTCGTGATCACCTTCCCGTCCTTGCCGATGAGCTTCAACGAGCTCGTCGTCACCGAGCCTGCAGCGAGCGCCACGTCCGGCAGCTTCTGCACCTCCGTCAGCAGCGACTCGGGCATCGGCGGCGGCTCCACGGTGTTCCCGTTGGCATTGTCGAACGCCGCCTTGCCGGTGATCACCACGTCAGCGTTCTTGTACGACTGCGCGAAGATCGTGTTGAAGCCGTTGTTGATCGTGTCCGTGAGGACGTACGTGCCGCTGATCATCGCGACGCCGAGGATGATCGCGATCGCCGTCAGCAAGGCCCGCACCGGGCGGCCGGCGAGGCCTTTCAGCGCGACGCGGAGCATCAGCTCTGCGTGATCTCGTCGAGCGCCGCGATCACCGCGCTGGCCTCGGCGTTCGGCATGTCCCGAACGATCTCGCCGTCGGCGAGGAACAGGATCCGGTCCGCGATGGCGGCGGCGTACGGGTCGTGCGTGACCATCACGGTCGTCTGGCCGAGCCGCTCGACCGAGCCGCGCAGGAGCTCGAGGATCTCGGCTCCGGTCTTGGAGTCGAGGTTGCCCGTCGGCTCGTCGGCGAAGACCACGGTCGGCCGCGAGATCAGCGCGCGGGCGATCGCGACGCGCTGCTGCTGGCCGCCCGAGAGCTCGGCCGGCCGGTGGTCGCGGCGATCAGCGAGCCCGACGGTCTTCAGCAGCTCCTCGCGCCACGCCTTCTCGGGCTTCTCGCCCGCGATCGTCAGCGGGAGGACGACGTTCTCCTCGGCGCTCAGCATCGGCAGCAGGTTGAAGAACTGGAAGACGAAGCCGATGTGCTCGCGCCGCAGCTTCGTGATCTCGTTGTCGCTGAGCTGGCCCAGCTTCGTGCCGGCGATCCACACCTCGCCGCTCGTCGGCCGGTCGAGCGCGGCCAGGATGTGCATCAGGGTCGACTTGCCCGAGCCCGAGGGGCCCATGACGGCGGTCAGCTTGCCCTTCTGAACCTCGAGTGAGACGCCGCGCAGCGCGTCGACCGCCGTGTCACCCTCGCCGTAACGGCGGGTGACGTCCTTGGCAGCGACGACTGCGCCTGGCGCCCGTTCGGCTACGTCCACGGCTGGTACTGCGGCGGCTTCCATGCTTTTCCCCTCGATGTTGTCCCCCCAACTCTGGCCGGCCTCAAGTCTCTCACCGACGGTACCAACTAGCAACGGTTCTTCGGATACCGTCCGTCGGGTGAGCGCGATGGCTCTCGACGTCGCGGCAGTACGAGCCCGGTTCTCGGCCCTCGAGAACGAGCTCGTCTTCTTCGACGGGCCCGGCGGCTCGCAGGTGCCGGACGAGGTGATCGAGACGATCGCGGACTACCTCCGCACCTCGAACGCGAACGTCAGCGGGCCCTATTCGACGAGCCGCAGGACCGAGGCGCTCGTCGACGACGCGCGCCAGGCCGGCGGCGAGTTCCTCGGCTGCTCGGTGGAGGAGGTCGTCTTCGGCGCGAACATGACGACGCTCAACTTCGCGCTCTCGCGCACGGTCGGTCGCGAGCTGAAGGCCGGCGACGAGATCGTTGTCACGCAGCTCGACCACGACGGCAACGTGTCGCCCTGGCTCGAGCTCGCGCGTGACCTCGACCTGAAGGTGCGCGTGGCCGCGATCCGCGACGACACGAGCCTCGACCTCGCCGACCTCGAGGCACAGCTTTCCGACCGGACGCGCGTGGTCGCCTTCCCCTGGGCCTCCAACGCGGTCGGCACGCTCGTCGACGTCGCTCGCGTCGCCGAGCTGGCCCATTCGGCCGGCGCGCTCGCCTGGGTCGACGCGGTGCACTACGCACCGCATGGGCCCATCGACGTCGCGGCTGTCGGGGCCGACGTGCTGATCTGCTCGCCGTACAAGTACTTCGGCCCGCACCTCGGGCTCGCCTTCGCGCGGGCGGAGCTGCTCGAGCGCTGGCGCCCGTACAAGGTGCGACCGGCCGCCGAGACGCCGCTCGGGCACAGGTTCGAGACGGGCACGCTCGCGCACGAGCTCCTCGCCGGCTTCGTCGCCGCGGTGCGCTACCTCCACTCGATCGGGTTCGAAGCGATCGTCGCCCACGAGCGCGAGCTCGGCGACCGCTTCCTGGCCGGACTGCCGGAGAGCTGCACGCTCTACGGCCTGCCGACGATGGAAGGCCGCGTGCCGACCTTCTGCTTCAACGTCGACGGGCTCTCGCCCCTCGACGCCGCGACCCGGCTCGGCGAGCGCGGCCTCGCGGTCTGGCGAGGGAACTACTACGCGGTCGAGGTGATGGACCGGCTCGGGCTCCCCGAAGGCGCCGTGCGCGCCGGGATGCTCCACTACAACACGGCCGAGGAGGTCGACCGGCTGCTGGCCGAGCTCGCCTCGCTGTGAGGCTGCTCGTCCTCGGCGGAACGAAGTTCCTCGGCCGCGCGGCGGTCGAAGCTGCGCTCGCGCGCGGGCACGAGGTGACGCTCTTCAACCGCGGCGAGACGAACCCGGAGCTCTTTCCGGAAGCCGAGCAGGTGCGGGGCGACCGCACGCAAGACCTGAGCGCCCTCGATGGCCGCGAGTGGGACTCCGTGCTCGACACCGCCGGCTACCTCCCCGCGGTGGTGCAGGCCTCCGCCGAGGCGCTGCGAGACGCGACCGGGCACTACGCCTTCGTCTCCAGCGTCTCCGTGTACGCCGATCAGGGGCGGCGCAACGACGAGTCTGCTCCCACGGCCGCGCTCGGCGACCTGCCCCCCGACGCGCTGACCGAGGACTTCTCGAACTACGGCCCGCTGAAGGCGCTCTGCGAGGAAGCGGTGCGCGAGACCTACGGTGACCGCACGGTGGTGGTTCGGCCCGGCCTGATCGTCGGCGCGCACGACCCCAGCGGCCGGTTCACCTACTGGCCGCACCGCGTGGCGCGCGGCGGGGAGGTCGTCGCGCCTGCTCCGCCCGAGCGGCAGGTGCAGTTCATCGACGTCCGCGATCTCGGCTCCTGGCTGGTCGACCTCGCCGAGCGGCGCACCGGCGGCACCTTCAACGCCACGCACCCCGGCCTGCCGTTCGAAGACGTGCTGACAGCGTCCCGCCAGGTGACCGGCAGCGATGCGACACTCGCCTACGTTCCCGACGCGCTACTCGTCGAGCACGAGGTCGGCGAGTGGATGGAGCTGCCGCTCTGGCTGACCGACCCGCAGTTCGCCGGGATGCTCGACACTGACGTTTCCCGAGCGCTCGAGGCCGGCCTCACCTTCCGTCCGCTCGAGGAGACGGTGCGCGACACGCTCGAGCACGCGGCCATCGTCGACGGGGTTGGCCTGACGCCCGAGCGTGAGGCCGAACTGCTCGCCGCCGCTACTTGATTCCGCTCACTTTGAGACCTCCGCCGCTCGCGCCCAGCGCGAGTCGTCGCGGTGGATCGGGTCGGGGTCGATGCCTCGGGCCTCGGCGAGGTCGAGCGTCAGCAGCTGGAAGCGGACGATGTCGACGACCGGGTGCACGGTGGGCACAAGTGTCGTCTCGCAGCCGAGCTCTCGCAACCCCGCCGCCGCGCCGGCCGCGCGCTCGGCGGCACGCCCCTCGCCCTCGAGCACGAAGGCGCGCACGCGTTCGTCCACCGCCGCGAGATGCCCGTGCAGGAGCTGCTCCGTCTCGTATGCCTCAGCCGCGATCCAGGCGCCCTCGCGCAGCTTCAGCACCGCCTCCTGCGCCGTCGGCCAGTCGCGTCCGGCGCCGGCGACGAGGATGCGCTCGTGGGAGCTGACGTGCTCGCGCTGCTCGAGCGCCCGCTCGACGAGGCCCGGCAGACCGCCGACGTCTTCGCCGTGCAGCGCCGCGATCGTCGCCACCGCGCACGTGTAGCTCGCGGTGTGGCACCAGCTCTTCTCGACCTCCGGCGTCGCGACGACCACCTCGTCCGCGAGCTCGCCGAGCGGGCTGTCGGGCTTGCCGGTGACGAGCCAGACCGGGCCGTCAAAGGCGCGCGCGGCCTCGAGCGAGAGCTCCGTGTCGCCCTCGTGGCTGACCACGACCAGCGCGTCGGCCTCGCGCGGCCGCAACACGAGCTCGAGCGCCTGCTCGGCCCAGCCGCCGGTCTGCGCCGCGTGGAAAGACGTGCCGCAGCCCGTGTGGAGCACTCGCCCTTCCGGCAGCCGCCGATCGGTCGGCACCCCGCGTAGCCAGTCGGGTTGCGCGAAGATCGCGCGCCTCGTCTCTTCCCCCGCCATGTGCGGAGCATCTAGCATCGCGGCGATGTTCGTGCACCGAGAAGCCGTCCGCTTCCGCGACCTCGACCCGATGGGCCACGTCAACAACGCGGTCTTTCTGACCTACATCGAGTCGGCGCGCGCCGCCTTCCTGCAGCATCTCGGCGCGGTGCAGACCCTCGAGGACCTGGCGATCATCGTCGCGCGCGTCGAGATCGACTTCCGCGCGCCCGTCCGCTTCGGCGACGAGGTCGAGGTCAGCGTCCGCGTCAGCCGCTTCGGCGAGAAGAGCTTCGACCTCGAGCACGAGCTACGCGTCGGCGACACCCTCGTCGCCGAGGCGAAGACCGTGCTCGTCACCTACGACTACGAGCAGCACCGGCCGGTTGAGATCCCGGCCGCTTGGCGCGAGAAGCTGGCCGCATGAGCGTCTTCGAGCGCCACACGCTCGACAACGGCCTGCGCGTGCTGACCGCCGATATGCCGTCGGTGCAGTCGGTCACCTGCATGATCATGCTCGCGGCCGGCTCGAGGTACGAGACGGCCGACACGAACGGGATCGCCCACTTCGCCGAGCACATGTTCTTCAAGGGGACGCAGCGCCGGCCGACCGCTCGCGAGATCGGGATGGAGGTCGACGGGCTCGGCGGCGAGTTCAACGCCTTCACGAGCAAGGAGTACACGGGCTACTACGTCAAGTGCGCGGCCGAGTACCGTGACCGGGCGCTCGATGTGTTGGTCGACATGCTCCGCAACTCGAAGTTCGAGAGCGAGGAGATCGAGCGCGAGAAGGGCGTGATCGTCGAGGAGATGAACATGTACTACGACACGCCGCGCGACTTCATCGGCGGCGTCTACGACCAGCTTCTCTACGGCGAGCAGCCGCTCGGCTGGGACATCATCGGCAAGAAGGAGACGGTGCGCGCGGCAAATCGCGACACGTTCCTCGGCTACGTCGACCGCTGGTACAAACCCGAGCGCATGGTCGTCGGGCTCGGCGGCAAGCTCGACGGCGACCCGCTCGAAACGGTGCAGAAGCTGCTCGGCGACCTCGAGCCGCAGCAGACCGGAGCGGCGGCGCCGGTCGAGGTCGAGCGCGACTCGGTGCCGCACGTGACCATCCACCACAAGGAGTCCGACCAGGCGCACCTCTGCCTCGGCGCCCGAAGCTACCCGCTCGACCATCCGGACCGCTATGCGCTGCAGCTGCTCTCGACCGTGCTCGGCACCGGGATGTCCTCACGGCTCTTCACCGAGGTGCGCGAGCGGCGCGGGCTCGCCTACTACGTCTTTGCCCACAACCAGAGCTACACCGACGCCGGCTCGCTCTACTCGCAGGCCGGCGTCGACATCAACCGCGCCGACGAGGCGGTCGAGACGATCGTGCGCGAGTTCCGGAAGGTCGCCGACGAGGCGGTTCCCGCCGAAGAGCTCGAGAAGGCACGCGCGCTCGCCAAGGGACGCTTCGTGCTCCGGCTCGAGAACCCGCAGGGGATGACGATGTTCGGGCTCAGCCGCGAAGTGCTCGAGGGCAAGGCGGTCGAGCCGGAGGAGATCACGGCCGGCCTCGACGCGGTCACCGCCGAGGACGTTCAGCGCGTCGCGCAGGACGTGATCGCCGACGCCGGCATCAACCTCGCGCTGATCGGGCCGTTCGAAGACGCTGCGCCGTTCGAGCAGCTGCTCGCGTCGACCTAGAGCGTCGCCAGGTCGGCCTCCAGCAGCCGGCGGTCCTCCGCGTCCTCGATTCGCCCGCCGAGCTCGCGGGCTCGCTCTTCGTGGGTGCGAGCCTCCGCCTGGCCGCCGGCCAGCCGGTGCGCCCGAGCCAGCGCCTCGTACGCGTACGGCAGGTCCCAGTCCTCGAGTGCCTCCGGGCTCGCCTCGCAGATCTCGAGACAGCGGCGAGCATGGTGCAACGCGGGCTCGGCCCGGCCGAGCACCGTGTACATCCGCGAGCACTGCCATTCGCTGCGCGCCCGGTTCGCCGGCGTGCCCACGTGCATCCAGTGGTAGGCGGACGCGTGCGCGCAGTGCACGAGCTCGTCGTCCTCGGCCTCGGTGCGGTCGTCCTTCTCCATCAGCGTCCAGGCCTTGTTGAAGAGGTCGACGCCGAGGCGCCGGTGGTCGATCGTCTCCACAGGTGTGTCCATCACCGATTCCTTTCCGTCGATCAGCGGTTGGAGCCCCTGGAGGACGACCTTCAGCTCGGCCGAGCGGATCGCGGTGCGGCGCTGGTGGTCGACCAGCACGCGGTGGATCAGCGCGGGATCGTCGGCCTCGAGCAGGGTGGCCACATCGTCGAGCGGCAGCTCGAGCCGCCGCAACATGCGGATCCGCTCGGCGCGCCTGACCTGCCGGCTCGAGTAGGAGCGATAGCCGGTCTCCGAGTCGACCGCAGCCGGGCGGAGCAAGCCCACCTCGTCGTAGTAGCGGAGCGCCTTGACCGTCAGCCCCGTGATTCGGGCGAAGCGGCCGATCATGATCAGCTCCGATTTCTCCAGAGTGCTCATCCCCTGGAGCATCGTGCCTCCCCTTACGGGAGAGTCAAGCGTCGTCTTGCGACTGCTCAGAGACCGCCCGCTCCTGGATCTCGGAGACGACGGCCGGATCGGCGAGCGTGGTCGTGTCGCCGAGCGCGCGCTTCTCGGCCACGTCGCGCAGGAGGCGCCGCATGATCTTGCCGCTACGGGTCTTCGGCAGCTCGGGTGTGAAGACGATGTTCGCCGGCTTGGCGATCGGCCCGATCTTCTCCGCGACGTGGTCGCGCAGCTCCTCGAGCATCTCGACGGAGCCCTCGTCGCCGCCCTTCAGCGTCACGTAGGCGACGATCGCCTGGCCGGTGCGCTCGTCCTTGCGGCCGCACACCGCCGCCTCGGCAACCTTCGGGTGGTCGACCAGCGCGCTCTCGACCTCGATCGTCGAGATGCGATGGCCCGAGACGTTCATCACGTCGTCCACTCGGCCGAGCAGCCAGAAGTCGCCGTCCTCGTCGATCCGCGCGCCGTCGCCGGCGAAATAGACCTCCGGGTACTTCGACCAGTACGTCTCGCGGTACCGGTCGTCGGCGTTGTAGATCCCGCGCAGCATCGCCGGCCACGGGCGCCGCAGGACCAGGTAGCCCCCGCCGCCCGGGCCGACCTCGTTGCCCTGCTCGTCGAAGATCGTGGCGTCCACGCCCGGGAACGGCCTGGTCGCCGAGCCCGGCTTGAGCGTCGTCACTCCCGGGAGCGGCGTGATCATGATCATCCCCGTCTCGGTCTGCCACCACGTGTCGACGACCGGGGTGCGGTCGCCGCCGATGTGCTCGCGGTACCAGACCCAGGCCTCGGGGTTGATCGGCTCGCCGACCGAGCCGAGCAGCCGCAGCGAGGAGAGGTCGTGCCGCTGCGCGAACTCCGGGCCCCACTTCATGTGCGTCCGGATCGCGGTCGGCGCGGTGTAGAGGATGTCCACCTTGTAGCGCTCGATGATCGCCCACCAGCGGTCCTTGTCCGGGAAGTTCGGCACGCCCTCGTAGAGCACGCTCGTGGTGCCGTTGCAGAGCGGCCCGTAGACGATGTAGCTGTGGCCCGTCACCCAGCCGATGTCGGCCGCGCACCAGTAGACCGAGTCGGGCTTGACGTCGAAGATGTAGTAGTGGGTCGTGGCCGTGCCGACGAGGTAGCCGGCCGTGGTGTGGGCGATCCCCTTCGGCTTGGCGGTCGTGCCGCTGGTGTAGAGCAGGTAGAGCAGGTCCTCGGAGTCCATCGGCTCGCACGGGCACGACGCCGGGTCGTCGGGCTCGTCGGCCACGAGCTCGTGCCACCAGTGATCCCGCTCGCCGTTCCAGCCGACCTCGCCGCCGGTGCGCCGTAGGACGACCGCGTGCTTCACGCCCGGCGCGTTTGCGAGCGCCTCGTCGGCGTTCGTCTTCAGCGGCACCTTGCCGCCGTTGCGCAGGCCCTCGTCCTGCGTGATCAGCACCTCGCAGCCCATGTCGTTCAGGCGGTCGGCGAGCGCGTCGGCCGAGAAGCCGCCGAAGACGACCGTGTGCGGCGCGCCGAGCCGCGCGCAGGCGAGCATCGCGACCGGCGCCTCGGGGACCATCCCGAGATAGATCCCGACCGGGGTGCCCTTGCCAACACCCAGCTTCTTGAGCGCGTTGGCGAGCTTGACGACCTCGGCCTGGAGATCGGCGTAGGTGATCGTCCGCCGCTCGTCCGAGGGCTCGCCCTCCCAGTGGTAGGCGACCTTGTCGCCCCGGCCGGCCTCGACATGGCGGTCGACGCAGTTGTAGGCGACGTTCAGCTTGCCGCCGAGGTACCACTTCGCGTAGGGCGGCTCCCACTCGTAGAGCTCGGTGAAGTCTTCGGACCACGACACGCGCTCCCGCGCCTCGGTCGCCCAGAACTCGTCGAAGTCGCGCTCGTAGATCTCGGGCTGTGCGTTCGCCTGCGCCGCGAACTCGGGAGGCGGCGGGTAGCGCCGCTCCTCCAGGAGGATCGTCTCGATGGCGTGCGCCACTAGGGCTCGAGGTCGTACGGGTAGTCCGTCAGGACCTCCGGCCCGTTCTCGGTCACGAGCACGAGATCCTCGAGACGGCAGCCGCCGATGCCGTGGCGGTAGAGGCCCGGCTCGACGGCGATCACGTCGCCGGCGACCAGCTCGCCCGGAGCGCGACCGAGCGTCGGCTCCTCGTGCACCTCGAGCCCGACCCCGTGGCCGAGCGAGTGGTAGAAGCCGTCCTGGAGCACCTCGCCCGGCTGCTTCGAGCGCAGCGTCGGGTACCCGTGCTCCTCGAAGACGTCGCAGGTGATCTTGAACAGGTCGGTGCCGGGGATTCCCGGCTTGGCCGCGGCGGTCGACTGGTCGAGCGCCTCCTTGCAGAGCTTGTGCCACTCGAGCAGCTCGTCCGACGGCGTGCCGACCACGAACACGCGCGTCATGTCGGCGAAGCAGCCCGAGTCGCGGTCGCGCGGGAAGAGGTCGAGACAGATCGGCTCGTCGGGCAGGATCGGCCCGGAGCCCATGTCGTGCCCGACGGCGGTCTGTGCGCCATGCGACACGATGAACTCGTCCGCGAAGGCGCCGTTCGCGGTGAACGCCTGCTCGACCGCGAGCTTCAGCCGCTCGCAGGTGAGCTGCTCGCCGTCCAGCAGCAGGCTGCCGTTCTGGCGCTCGGCCGAGCGGAGCAGCTCGCGAGCCGCGTCCATCGCGGCCTCGGCGGCGCGCTGGGCGCGCCTGATCCCCGCCAGCTCGGCCTCGTTCTTCACGCGGCGGCGCTGGACGAACTGCTCGCGGTCGGCAGTGACCTCGATCCCGTTCGCGCGAAGATGGTCGGCGACCTGGAGCGGGAACGTCGACGGCACGACCGCACGCTCGATGCCGAAGCGCCGAGTCGCGCGCAGGGTCACCTCGAGCTCGATCTCCTCGCGCGGCAGCCCCTGCGCGTAGAGCTCGTCGATCCCGAACTCCTCGTACGGCAGCGCGTTCAGGCCGGGCGCGACCTCGGCGAGCCGGTCCAGCTCGAAGGAGCTCAGGACGACGGACTTCTGGCCGTCCTTCTCCGCGTAGAGGAACGCATCCGGGACCGCGAGCGGCACCTCGTGGCGCATCTCGGGCGAGCGGATGGTGTCGGCGTAGATCAGGACGTCTGCCACGGCGGCCCGCATCGTATAGCGGAAGACCGGTTACGTCGGAACGAGCTAGCTCTCGACGTAGACTGGCGCGGGTGGAGGAGGTGCTCCAGAAAGCGCAGTCGCTGATCGCCGGCTACGACGAGGAGCTGGCGCGCGAGCTGCCGGAAGGCGCCGAGGTCTTCGACGCGCACGTCCACCTCGGTCACGACATCGACGGCATGACCGGGGTCTACGAGGACCTCGAGCGGATCAACGAGCACTACGGGATCTCGCGCTGCTTCATGTTCTGCATGGACGAGGTCGACCGCCACCCGTCCTTCAGCGCGGCCAACGACCGCTCGCTCGCCTACGCCGAGCGCTCGGGCGGGCGCCTGATCCCGTTCGTGCGGCTCGACCTGACCGAGGAGCCGATCGAGGAGGCCACCCGCTGCCTCGATCTCGGCGCGCGCGGGATCAAGCTCCACCCGCGCGCCCAGAAGTTCCAGCTGAACGACGAGCGGCTGGCGCCGGTCTTCGAGCTCGCCGCCGACCGAGGCGTGCCGATCCTGATCCACGGCGGCCGGGGACTGCCGCCGATCGCCGACCACCTGCGCCACCTCGTCGACACCTATCCGGGCTCCCAGCTGATCATCGCCCACGCCGGGATCGCCGATCTCGCCGCATTGGCAGCGGCCTTCGGCGGGATGGCCGGTGTCTACTTCGACACGTCGGTCTGGAGCCCGATCGACCTGCTCAGCCTGTACCACCTCGTCTCGCCCGAACAGGTCGTCTACGCCTCCGACTATCCATACGGGCAGCAGCCGAGCTCGCTGCTGATCGCGCTGCGCACCGCGCAGATCGCCGGGCTGGACGACGAGCAGCTGCGGGCGATGCTCTACGGCACCGCAAGCCGGATCGCCGAGGGGCAGCCGCCGCTCGAGCCGAGCCCGCCGATCGGGAGCAACACGTTCTCGCAGCCGATGGCCTTCGCGCGCATCCACCAGTACCTCTCGATGGCGACGCCGCTGCTCTGGACGCGGCAGGCGGACACGATCGGCGTGCTCGGGCTCGCGCTGAACGCGACGACCGACCGCGACGGGCATCAGGAGGAGCGCGACCAGATCCGCGAGCTGATCGAGGTCGCCCGCGACCTCTGGCGCGTGCTGCCGGACGTCGAGGACGAGGGCGAGCAGCGGGTCGTCAGCCGGACGACGTTTCGGCTCGTCCACCTGGCGGACATCCTGGCGGTGACGTCAGGTGCTTGAGCTGCGCATCAACGGAGCCGTCTTCGAGACCGACCCGCCGGTCGGGCGGACGCTTGCCGAGACGCTGCGCGACGAGCTCGGGCTGACCGGCACGAAGATCGCCTGCGGCGAGGGCCACTGCGGCGCCTGCACGGTGCAGCTCGACGGTGTGCCCGTGCTCGCCTGCATCACGCTCGTGCACACCGTCGGCGAGCGCGAGGTGACGACGATCGAGGGCCTGCGCGACCACGCGCTGGTCGATGCCTTCGTCCGCGCCGACGCGCTCCAGTGCGGCTTCTGCACGCCCGGCCAGATCGTCTCGGCGGCGGCGCTCGTCGAGGCCGAGCCAAATCCCACCCCCGAGCGCGTCCGCCACGCGATGGCCGGCAACCTCTGCCGCTGCGGCGCGTACCCGCGAATCGAGGAGGCAGTTCTCACGTGGCGCGACTGATCCGGACCGAGAAGGAAGTCGAGGGCAAATACACCGAGCAGTGGGTCGTGGTCGAGGGCGACGACGACGCGCTCGACCAGTGGCCCGAGGGCCCGGGCGAGGTCGTCGGCCGGCCGGCGACGAGACAGGACGGTCCCCAGCGCGCGCGTGGCCAGGTGCTCTACACGGGCGACCTCACGTTCCCCGGCCTGCTCCAGGCCGCCGTGCTGCGCTCGCCCCACGCGCGCGCGCGCGTGAAGAGCATCGATTTCAGCCGTGCGCTCGAGCTCCCGGGGGTGCTCGCCGCAGTCGGTCCCGAGGAGTCCCACGTGCTGCAGAGCGAGCCGCCGTTCCACGGCTCGCCGGTGGCCGCGATCGCAGCCGAGAGCTACGAGCGCGCCCGCGAGGCGCTTGCGCTCGTCGAGATCGAGTGGGAAGAGCTCGAGCCGCTGCTCGATCCCGAGCAGGCCGTGCGGGAGCAGTCGTTCGTGGACGAGCCGCGCAGCTACGAGCGCGGCGACGTCGACGCGGGCTTCGCCGAAGCCGACGTGGTCGTCGAGGCCGAGTACCGCACGCAAACCGTGCTGCACAACGCGATGGAGACCCACCAGTCGCTGGCGCGGTGGGAAGGCGACACGCTCGAGATCTACATCTCGACGCAGTTCATCTGGGGGATCCGCCACTCGGTCAGCGAGCAGCTCGGCCTTCCGCCCGACCGCGTGCGCGTGGTCTGCAACTACATGGGCGGCGGCTTCGGCGCCAAGAACGGGCCCGGCGACTACACATACATCGCGATCGCGCTCGCCGAGAAGACGGGCCGGCCGGTGCGCTGCGCGCTCACGCGGCGCGAGGAGAACCTCGCCACCGGCAACCGCAACGGCACGATCCAGAAGCTGCGCGCCGGCGCGCGCTCCGACGGGACGCTCGTCGCGCTCGAGGCCGAGTACGTGAACACGATCGGCTGGACGGGCTTCTCGGGCCCGACCTACGGGCCGATCGAGATGCTCTACGCCTGCGAGAACGTCCGCACGCAGACCTACGGGACGAAGCTGAACCTGCCGCCGAACGCGGCCTTCCGCGCGCCGGGCTTCGTCGAGGGGACGTTCGGGCTCGAATGCGTGCTCGACGAGCTGGCCGCGCGCCTGGAGCTCGACCCGCTCGAGCTGCGGCGCCGCAACCACGCCGACAATGACCTGGCCGACGGCCGGCCGTTCTCGTCCAAGAAGCTGCTCGAGTGCTACGACCGCGCCGACGAGCACTGGGCGCGGCGCGAAGCGGTGCGCGCGAGCTCCGAAGGGCCGATTCGCCGCGGCACCGGGCTCGCCAGCCAGATCTGGTACGGCGGCGGCGGCCCGCCCTCGTACGCGTGGGTGCGCGTCGGCTCGGACGGCTGCGCCGTCGTGATCACGGCGATGCAGGACATCGGCACCGGCACGCGAACGGCGATGGCGCAGATCGCCGCCGAGGAGCTCGGTCTGCCGCTCGAACGGGTCCGCTGCGAGCTCGGCGACTCGGCGCGCGGACCGTACGCCTCGATCTCGGCCGGCTCGTCGACCACGCCCTCGATGGGCCCGGCGGTGCGCGCCGCCGCCGCGGACGCCGCCCGGCAGATCATCGAGATCGCGGCGCAGCGCCACAACGTGGAGGAGCGCGTGCTCTCGCTCAAGGACGGCAGGATCGTCTCGGCCGACGGCGGCTCGTGGCCGCTCGAGGAGGTGACCGGGCTGCTGGAGGACGCGCAGATCCTCGGCAAGGGCTCCCGCGGCCCGAACCCGACCGGGATGCGCGTGCTCACCTTCGGCGTCCAGGTCGCCGACGTGGCCGTCGACATCGAGACCGGCGAGGTGCACGTCGATCGGATCGCGGCGATCCACGACGTCGGCCGCGTGATCAACCCGCTCGGCGCCCGCAGCCAGGTCGAGGGCGGGATCATCCAGGGCGTCGGACACACGCTCTCCGAGGAGCGGCTGGTCGACCCGGCCAGCGGTCGGGTGCTGACTCAGACGCTCGACACCTACAAGGTGCCGACGATCGCCGACGTGCCGGAGATGGTCGTCGAGCTGCTCGACATCCCGGACGAGCACCTGACCAACCTCGGCTCCAAAGGCCTCGGCGAGCCGCCGATCGTGCCGACCGCGGCCGCGATCGTGAACGCGATTCGCGACGCGACCGGCGCCGACGTGCGCTCCCTGCCGGTGACGCGCGAGGAGATGCTGCGGGCGCTCAAGGAAGCACGCGATCGTGAGAAGAAGCTTGCGACTAGTCCAGCCTGAGTCGCTCGAGGCTGCGGAGGCGGCGCTCGGGAACGGCTCGCGCGCGCTCGCCGGCGGGACCGAGCTCGTGCCGCTGCTTCGCTCGCGGCTCGTCGAAGCCGAGACGCTCGTCGACGTTCGCGCCGTCGTCCCGCGCGGCGTGCAGGGGACGACGATCGGCGCGGGCACCACGCTCGCCGAGCTCGAGGCCGATCCTGAGATCCCGGCCGCGCTGCGCGAGGCGTGCACGCTGGCGGCCTCGCCGCAGCTCCGTTCGATGGGGACGATCGGCGGGAACCTGCTCCAGGCGACGCGCTGCTGGTACTGGCGCCTGAACTACCCGTGCTTCCTGCACGGCGGGTCGGAGTGTCACGCACGCGAGGGCGCGCATCGCGAGCACGCGATCTTCGGCAACGAACGGTGTGCGTCCGCGCACCCGTCCGACCCGGCCGCGGCGCTGCTCGCGCTGGGAGCGACGCTGCGCACCGACCGGCGCTCGTTTCCGGTCGCGGATCTTTACCGGCTGCCGACCGAGGACGACCGCGACGTCACAGCGCTCGAGCCCGGCGAGCTGATCCTCGAGCTCGAGGTGCCCCAGCCCGACGCGAGCACGTACGTGAAGGCGATGGAGCGCAACCGCTTCTCGTTCGCGCTGGTCGGCGTCGCGGCGGCGCGTACCGGCGACGAGACGCGCCTCGCGCTCGCCGGCGTCGCACCGATCCCGTGGGTGCTGGACGGGCCGGAGGAGCTCGACCGGGCAACCCCGCTCCCGGGCACCGCGTACAAGGTCGATCTCGCCAGGCCGCTCGTGCGACGCGCGCTCGAAGCGCTCGGCTGATGATCTGGGCCGTCGTGCTGGCGGCCGGCGCCGCGAGCCGGTTCGGCTCGCCGAAACAGGCGCTCTTGCTCGAGCCGGTGCTGGAGCGCGTCCGACGAAGCAGCGTCGACGACCTGGTCGTCGTGGTCGGCGCGCACGAGCTGGAGACCGACGCCCGAACGGTCGACTGCCCCGGCTGGGAGCGCGGCCCCGGCGCCTCGCTGCGCTGCGGCCTGAACGCATTGCCGCCCGAAGCCGAGGCCGCGGTCGTTGTCCTCGGCGACGGCCCCGAGCTCGATCCGGCCGCGATCGACCGCGTGATCGCGACCTGGCGATCCGAGAGAGCCCTGGTCGTGGCCGCAACGTACGGCGGCACACGGCTCCACCCGGTGCTGCTGGCGCGCGAGGCCTGGGCAGGAATTCCCGACGAAGGCGCCAAGAAGCTCGACGCCGTCCACGTCGCCTGCGACGATCTGTCCCCTCCAGGAGACGTCGATTTCGCCGATGAGGTGCCCGAGAGACTGAAGCCATGGAGCTCGCCCGACCCCTAGCCGCCGAACCGCCAGCGCAGACCTCGCCGCTGACGACACTGCGCCTGCAGCGCAAGCTGACGACCGAGCAGGCCGCCAAGCGCGCGGCCCTCTGGCCCGAGCAGGTCGAGTGGCTGGAGGAAGGCAAGCTCTACCGCTTCCAGGGCGGGGACACCGCTGTGCTGGCGCTGCTGCGCTACGCGACGGCGCTCGGGATCGACCACCGCGAGGCGCGCCGGCTCTCCGGGATGCCGGTCGAGCCGCCGGCACGACGCCCGGTCGGCCGCTGGGTCGCGGCCGGAGCGGTCACCGCGATCCTCGTCGCGGTCGCAGTCACGCTGGCAATCGCGCTCGGCGGCGGCAACGGCTCCTCGGCCGCGGGCCTCCACGCCTCGACGCTACCGCCGCCCTGGAAGGTGTCGATCGACGTCCTCAACGGCAGCGGCGACATCAACTACACCCGTCGCGTGGCGACCAGCGTCGGCTCCTTCGGCTACCGCATCCAGCACGTCACGCGCGCGAACCGGTTCGACTACCGAGAGACGTCGGTCTACTTCGAGCCCGGCGGTGTCCGGCTGGCCCAGCGCCTCGCCGCGCAGCTCGGCGGCGTGCCGATTCACCCGCTTCCGGGCGGGAGCAACAAGCGCCGCCTGGTCGTGATCGTGGGCCCGGCGCACGCGACCGGCTAGCCTCCAGCGCTCATGCTGGCCCTGCTGCTCGCCACGCTGGCGCTTTCGACTGCGCCGCTTCCCTCCCCCGCGCCCTCCTGGTCGGCCTGGCCGGCCCAGGGAACGGTCACCTCACCCTTCGGCGAGGACGGCGGCCGGTGGCACCCCGGGATCGACATCGGGATCCTCCGCTCGTCCACCGTGCGCGCGGCCGAGCCGGGACGCGTGGTCGCAGTCGGCGAGGGCCGCGGCTTCGAGGGCTACGGGAACCTCGTGAAGGTCTCGCTCGGCGACGGCTGGGTCGCGCTCTACGCGCACCTTGCCGGCTGGCGCGTCCGTGTCGGCGAGCAGGTGGCGGCCGGCCAGCGCCTCGGCACCGCGGGTTGCACCGGCTGGTGCACGGGCACGCACCTGCACTTCGAGCTCCGGCGCTTCGGGCGGCCGGTCGACCCGCTGCGCTTCCGTCAGAAGAGGGACGTGCGCAACTCGGCGAGCTTCTGCTTCAGGTCGGGCGGCATCTCCTCGACCGCCGCCTGCCTGACAAACCGCCGCAGCTCCTCCTCGAAGCGGTAGCGCTTTCGGCAGTACGAGCAATCGTCGAGGTGTAGCTCGGCCTCGGCGCGCTCGGCGTCCGAGAGCTCCCGGTCGAGGTAGGGCTGCAGGAGCTCTTCGCACTTGTCACACGGATCGACCAGCATCACGCGCTCCCCACGGCTTCGTCTGCCAGCTCGCGTTTCAGGATACGCCGCCCACGATGAAGGCGCGACATGACGGTGCCGATCGGAATCTCGAGGATCTGCGCCGCGTCGGCGTAACTGAAGTCGCCGATGTCGACGAGCACGACCACGTCGCGGAAGTCGTGCGGGACGGCCGAGAGCGCCGCGACGACGTCGTCCTGCGAAAGCCGTTCGTCGACGCGGTCCTGGTCGGCGTTCGGCTCGCGGCCTGACTCCTCGAGCCGGTTGTAGAGGTAGTAGTCGCCTTCCTCGAGCGGTTGCAGATCGGGCGAGCGCTGCACCTTGCGGCCGCGGTCGATGTTCAGGTTGGTGAGGATCCGCAGCAGCCACGCGCGCAGGTTCGTCCCGGGCTGATACGAGCGCCAAGCCCGGAACGCGCGCGCATAGGTCTCCTGCATCAGGTCTTCTGCCTCCTCACGGGTGGACACCAAGCGCCGCGCCACGCGGTAGACCTGGTCTGCGAGATCGAGCGCCTCCTCCTCGAACCGCACCCGGTCGCGGGCCTCTTCGGCCAGCTTCCTCGGATCCGCTTCGGGAGTGGTCTCGCTCACCGCGGCCACCCTACCAATCGTCTCTGTCAGGCCCTTGGAACGCCTCCGGGCCGCTTGTCATTCCCGTTTGGGTCCGGACGGGTCGGGTAAACAACGCAGATGGAAGGCTACGAAGTTATCGGCAGTGACAACGGCAAGCTCGGCCACGTGGTCGCGCTCGAAGGCGATTTCGTGATTGCCGAGGAGGGGACGCTGCGCAAGAAGCGGCACGCGATCCCGCAGGCATTCGCACATCCGGACGACGGCGAGCAGGTCGTGCGGCTGACCGTCTCAAAGGGACTGGTCGAGGACTCGCCGCCGCTCAAGAACGGCGAGCTCGACCCCAAGGCGATCGCGGAGCACTACGGGCTCGACGAGCCGCCGCACCCGATCGACCCGGACTCGAGCGCGGAGCAGGACGGCCTCTGGGCCGGCATCGAGCCGGCGGCGCAGCAACGCGTGGAGAGCCGCGAAGGCCAGGAGTCGGGCGTCCGCGGGCGGCCGATCATCCCGCCCGATTCGCACGACCCGCTCTAGAAGACCTGAAGCTCCCGAAAGCCGGCCTTGGCCATCGCGGCCAGGATCGCGTCGCGATCGGTCTGCTCGTCGTCCCACTGCAGCAGCACCTGGCCCATCAGGTTCGCGTTCGCGAGCTCGAGGCCCTCGTGGCCGCGCAGCGCGCCGGCCAGGCGGCCGACGCAGCGCTCGCAGCGGATGCCGCTGACCTGGATCGTCTCCGAGCGGGTCGCCATCTACGGCGATCGTAGCGTTCGCTCGGCGGTGTCCGCGGCGACTGCCTCGAGGCCCCGCTCGCGTCCGACTTCGAGCTGGTGGTCGCCCTCGCAGCTGCGTGGATCGAGCACCTCGAGCGCCTGCGCGCTGCCGAGCACGCGCACGGCCGGCTCGATCAGCGCCAGCAGCTCGTGGGTCAGCTCTTCGACCCCGACGAGCCGCTCGCCGGCGGGATGAATCAGCTCCGCCCGCGGCCCGAAGCGCAGCGCGGCCCACCGGTTCTGGGCATAGTCGCCTCGGTTCGCAGGTGGGGGTGGCTTGCCTTCCAGCACGGTCACGCAGAGCGCCTGCAGCAGCGCGGCAAAGGCGGCGGTGTTCTCGACCGCGGTCGGCTGGTCGGGCGCGCGCACCTCGAGCGTGCCGAAGCGGGGGTGCGGGCGGATGTCCCACCAGAAGCGCGTGTAGCCGTCGGCGAGACCGATGCGGACAAAGCGCTCGACGAACGCCTCCCACTCCGCGTACGAGCCGAAGACCGGCGGTGCCGCGGCCCGGGGCAGCTCTGCGAGCACCTCGGCCCTCGCCGAGGCGAGGCCCGTCTCCTCGCCCGCCAGGTAGGGCGAGTTCGCCGACAGCGCCAGCACGAGCGGCAGCCAGGGCAGGACTCCCTCGAGGGCCTGCATGCACTGCTCGGGCCCGGGCATGCCCACGTGGACGTGCAGGCCGCAGACGCCTTGCCGCCTGGCGGTGATGCCGGCGTACTCGACGAACTCTCCGTAGCGCGGGTCGGGCGCGATGTCCTGTACCTGCGGGAGGCTGAACGGATGCGTCCCCGCGGCCGCGATGCGCAGGCCGCTGGCCCGTGCGCTCTCCTCTGCCGCAGCGCGGAGTTCCCGCAGGGCGACGAGCGCTTCCTGCGGTGTGGCGCAGACGCTCGTCGACAGCTCGACCATCGAGGCCAGCAGCTCCATCTTCAGGACGCCGGCGAGCTCTCGGCCCTCGACGCCGTCCAGCACCGCCTCCACCCCGGGCGACAGCGCCAGGGTGTCCGCGTCGAGGATCAGCACCTCCTCCTCGATCCCGAGCGACCAGAGGGCGCTCTCGCCGAAATGCTGCTCGATCAAGCGCCGTACGCTAGCCGGGCGAGGCGATCAGGGATTCCAGGTGCCGCGGAAGAACCGCGTGAGCTGCACCAGCGCCGCTACGACGATGAGGCCGAGCAAGCCATAGACAGTGAACGGAAGCCAGGCGAGCGAGCCGGCGCCGATGCCGCTCGTCTCCGGTGACAGCTTGGGCGGCCGGAAGGCCGGGCCGTGAAGCGGCGATGTGCCGCCTGTCGGCAGAGACAGCGGACCAGCCCGCCCACCGGAAGAGTTGTTGTCTCCGCCGAAAGCCAGCGGAGCGGCTGCGGTAAGTAGCTCCGCAGGCGGCGAGGAAGCAGCAGCCGCGGGCGTACAGGAACCCGCTCGCACGGATGCTGTCCGCTGCGTCGGAGTCAGGTGCCGGTTCGGCGGAACGACCTCGACCGCGACCGTCCCGACGCGGGTTCGGTGCGTTCCCCGGACCACGACCACCGTGATCGTGTACTTCCCGACGGCGAGCGGGTGTCCATTGACGCGGCCGGCGAAGCGGACTCGGTTGAGCCCTGCGTGGCCCGGCGCCTGCCTGCGCCCGACCACGGCGCAGCTGCCTTCGGCGCCGGCACGCACGACCAGCTCGACTCTGCCGGGAGCCCGCAACCGGAAGCGGATGACCGTTCCGCGCCGGGCTCCAGGGCCTTGCGAAGAAAACCGGCTCCGCGTTGCACCGACACGACGCGCCTCACCCGAGGAGCCCTTTGACGCTTCGCTGCTGGGGGCCGGCGCCGCCGCAGATCCCGGGCTCGAGGTGCTCCGACCCAGACCCGGCGGGGCCGGGGGGAGAGTCGGAGCCCCGACAGCAGACGGAAGCGGTGGCGGAGGCGGCAGCGGCGCGGGCGGCGGCAGCGGCGGCGGAGGAAGCTGGGGCGGCGGTGGCAACGGGGGCGGCGCCGTTGTCGGGACGGTGACCGTGATCGGCAGAGTGGGAAGCGTAGGCAGCAGGTCGCCCCGCGCCGGTCCACTGCTGAGCACGGCGACCCCGAAACCGGCGGCCGCGCCGAGCGCCAGGAGAACGATTCGCCGCATATCCCTCGCACTGAGAACGGCGAGGCCGTTCAGCTGGATACGGGCTAGCCGAGCACGACGTTCGTGGTTCCGCTCGGGATCTGACGATCCTTGCCGTCCACCCTGACGTCGACGTTGCCCGCCGCGCCGAGCTGAAGCCAGATCCGGCGACCACGCAGCTTGACCGTCTCGCCCTGCCGCAGGACGCGCTCCATCAGCGCCGCGCCGGTCTCCGAGCCCTTGTGCGCCGAAACCCAGCAGTCACCTCGACTGGCGTAGATCTCGATAGTCGGCACAGTCGTCCGCGCGACTGGTCGGGTGGGCGGCCTTTCGGGGGGACGCGAGGCGGACGGAGCGCTGTGCTGAGTGGTCGGGGCCTCGCGGCGAGCCGCCGCAGGGGCGCCACCGTCGCTGACGAAGTGCCCTGTCCAGACGAGTAAGGCAAAGACTGCGACCCCGAGCGCCGCGGCGACCAGGAGCCCAAACGCGATGTCGCCCGAATGCCGACGCACAAGTCGCTGTTCGGTCAACAGGCCGGCGAACCTGCTTGCGCCGGTCAGGCGGAGCGCCAGCCGCGAAAGGCATCGAGCAAGTCCCGCTCGGCCTCGGGTGAGAGCGACTCGGGCGTCAGCCGACCGGTCAGGGCGATCGTCTCCCGAATCTGGTCGAGATAGGCAGCGCAACCGGTGCAGCGGCCGATGTGATCCTCGAAGCGGGCAGCCTCCTCAGCCGGGAGTGCTCCCTCGAGGTAGTCGGTCACCAGCTCGACGAACTCCTGGCAACTCAGTTGTTCGACGTTCACGCTCATGCCTGCTCCAGGTACGAGTCCAGTGCCGCCCGCACCTTTGCGCGGGCGCGATGCAGCAACACACGTTGATTGGTCTCGCTCAGGTCGAGAGCGTTACGGACCTCGTCGCTCGACCAGCCTTCGATGTCGCGGAGCGAGATGACCGCGCGCTGGTTCGCGGGCAGCGCCTCGATCGCCTCCGCAAGCCGCTCACGCGTCTCGGCGGCGAGCAGCGCGTCCTCCGGCCATGCCACCGGCTTGACCACCCAGTGCCCCGGCCAGCGCGGGTGCTCGGAGTCGAGGAACCGGTCGGCGTCGACGGCCGCCTCGGGCACGCTCCCGGGATCCTGCAGCGCCGAGAACGGCAGCGTGCGCCCGTCGCGGACGGCCCGCGTCTTGGCGATGTTGGTCAGGATCCGGAAGATCCACGTCTTCAGCGACGAGCGGCCCTCGAACCGGTCGAGGCCGTTGAGCACGGCGAGCCACGTCTCCTGCGCGACCTCCTCGGCGGCGGCCTGCGTCGGCACGTACATGCGGGCCACCCGCACGAGCGACGGGTTGTACTCGCGCACAAGCGCCGCAAAGGCCTCTTCGTCCCCCGCGCGCAGCGCTTCGACGAGCTGCGCCTCGGCTACTGCCACGCCAGGACTGTAACGACGTGCTCGCAAGCGAGACAATGACGCTCGTGAGCGAACGATTCGACCTGGTGGTGCTGGGCGGCGGCTCTGCCGCCCGTGACGGGGCGAACATGGCGATGCGCGACTACGACGCCCGCGTGGCGCTGGTCGAGCGCGTGCGTTGGGGCGGCAGCTGCCCCAACGTCGCCTGCTCGCCGACCAAGGCCTACCTCGTCGCGGCCGAGCTGGCGCACGACCTCAATTCGCGCGCGCCGGTGATCGGGATCGAGACTGGACCCGCGCGGGTCGACCTCGCGCGTGTTCGGGCGTGGAAGGAGTCGCTGAAGAAGACGCAGGAACAGTGGGTGCGTGACCTCGAGGGCGCGGGCTTGACGCCGATCACCGGTCAGGCCACCTTCACCGGGCCCCACACCCTGCGCGTCGGCGAGCGCGAGCTGGAGGCCGACCGGATCCTGATCGCGACCGGCTCGCGCACGGCCGTGCCTCCGGTCGAGGGGATCGACGAGATCGACTGGCTCGACCACGTCTCGGCGCTCGACCTGACCGAGGTGCCGCGCTCGCTACTGGTCGTCGGCTGCGGTGCGGTCGGCCTCGAGTTCGGTCAGATGTTCGCGCGCTTCGGCGCGCAGGTACGGCTCGTGGACGCGTCCGACCGGATCGCCCCGCTCGCCGACGGCGAAGCGTCCGCCACGCTCGCGGCCGCGCTCCACGACGAGGGGCTCGAGCTGGCGGCGAACGTCTTCGTCCAGCGCGTGCGCCAGGTCGGCGACGAGGTGGTCGCGACGATCGCGCCGCGCGACGGCTCGGAGCCGTACGAGCGGCGCGCCGAGCGGCTACTGCTTGCCTCGGGCCGCGTCCCGAACGTGGAGGAGCTGGGCCTCGAGGCCGCCGGCGTCGAGACGACCAGGACCGGGATCACGGTGGACGACCACCTGCGCACCTCGACGCGGGGCATCTGGGCGGCGGGCGACGTGACCGCCGTCGCGCAGTTCACCCCGATCGCCCAGTACCAGGCCCGCAGAGCCGTCGACGACATGTTCGGCGAGGACGCGAAGCCTGCGGACTACTCCGTGCTCCCGACCGCGATCTTCACCGACCCTGAGCTCGGCGGCGTCGGCCTGACCGAGGAGCAAGCGCACGAGCAGGGCCACGACGTCGGCGTGGCGCGCAACGAGCACGTCAAGCGGTTCCAGTTCATCGGGGCCGAACACGGCCTGTTCAAGATCGTCTTCGACCGCGGGACGCGCCAGGTGCTCGGGATCCACGTCGTCTCCCGCAGCGCGAGCGAGATCGTGCAGGGCCTCGCGCTGGCCCTGCGCCTCGGCGCGACGGTCGACGACCTGGCGCACATGCACCACGTCTTCCCGACCTTCGGCGAAGGCGTGAAGGCCGCCGCCGAGCGCGTCGTGCCGTCGATGGCCGACCTGGTCGACTCGGCCTTCATGGACTGAGAAACAAGAAGGAGGCCGGGGCAGGCTTCCGGCCTCCTTCTTTCGATCCCGGCGCGCCGTGCTGGCGAACGGCGCGGCCGGGAACCAGGCCCCAGGGGGTGGGGCCGTCTTGAGGGTCAGCTAGCGGTCGCCGGCTGCCGTCCCAACTTGACTGTCACGGTGCGTTGTCCGTTTCCTCGGTACACCTCGAGCTGCGTGTCGTCGCCCGGCTGCTTCTGGCCGATCACGTCGCGGAGCTGGTCGAGCGAGTAGAGCGAGGTCGAGTCGATCTTCGTGATCAGGTCGCCGCCGAGCGGGTACGTCTCGCCGGCGAGAGTCGCGTTGCCCGTTCCCGCGAGCAGGCCGGCCTTGGCGGCCCCGCTGCCGGGCTGGACGCTGGCGACGAGCAGGCCGTGCGTCGAGGGCAGGTGGAAGAGCTTGGCCGCGCTCGGCGTGACCGCCTGAACCGAGATGCCGAGATACGCGTGCTCGGCGTGCCCCGTCCTGATGATCTGCGCCGCGACCGTCTTGACCGTGTTGATCGGGACCGCGAAGCCGATCCCGACGTTGCCGCTCGCGCCCGAGTCGCCGGCCGCGATCTGGGAGTTGACGCCGATCACGTTTCCCAGCGCGTCGAGCAGCGGGCCGCCCGAGTTGCCCTTGTTCAGGGCGGCGTCGGTCTGGATCACGTGGTCGATCGAGTAGCTGTTCGGCGCGCGGATCACGCGCTGGAGCGCGCTGACGATCCCGGCCGTGACGGTGCGGTCGTAGCCGAACGGGTTGCCGATCGCGACCACCGAGTCGCCGACGCGGACGGCATCCGAGTTGCCGAGGGCTAGTGGCGTGAGGGCCCGCGCGTGCGCGTCGACCTGCAGCACCGCGATGTCGGTCGACGGGTCGGCGCCGACGACCTTCGCCTTCAGGCTCTCGTTGTTCGAGAAGCTGACGTCGACCGAGCGCGCGTGCTCGACGACGTGGTAGTTCGTGACGATGTGGCCGGCCTTGTCGATCACGAAGCCCGAGCCGAGCGCCTCGGAGGGCTGCTGCGCCGGGAAGGGGAACCCGAACGGGTCGACGCTCTGGGTCGAGACCACCTGGGTGGCGGTCACCTGGACGACGCCGGGCGCGGCGTGCCGGTAGATCGCGTTCACCGAGAGCGCGCCGGCTCTGGCGACGGCGGGCTCGTTCAGCGAGATGGGCGAGGGGAGCGGTGCAGCAACTTCGCGGACGGTCGTCGTCGTGCCGAAGTCACCGACCAGTGAGGCGCCGCCGAGGGCGAGAGCCCCGCCCAGCGCTCCAGCGGCCACCAACCCGGCTCCGTAGATCGCCCGCAGGTGTCCCGCCACGAGTCGCGTTATAGCCGGGGCGTGTTCAACCCCCGTTGCGCGGCGTTAAGCCCCGGTTAAGCCGTTTCCGTAACCGATCGGGGAGCTCGACCGTTACTTCTCTGACAACGAACGACGAAGGGGGCTGCTCAGTGTCGATTCTCTGGATCATCTTGATCGTCGTGCTGGTTCTGCTGCTGCTCGGGTTCTTCTCGCGCGGCCGCTGGTAGGACTCAGCTGACGCACGATTAGGCCGCCCGGCACTTGCCGGGCGGCCGCACCGCAGCGATCCTGGGCTGGTGGATCGCTCGGCTCTCCTCGAAGTTCTGGCCAGGGCCGACGGCTCGGCCGACCTGCCCCGGATGGGCGGGATGGCCCGCGCCGACGGCGTGGTGATCGCGAGCGCCGACCACTGGGCGTTCGCCGCGCGCGACGGCAGCGTGCGCGAAGGCTCGATGCCGCAGCCGCCCGAGGCACTGCGGCGCGTGCCGCTCGTTCGCGGGCTGATCAGGCTCTGCTCGGCACTTGCTCCGCTCTTCCGCGGCGCCGGCGTCGCGGGCAAGGGCGAGCGCCTGCTGCTCGTGGCGGCGCTGCTCGCACCGCTCTCACTGATCGTCCTGCCCCAGTCGGCCTCGCTGCCGCTCGGGATCGGGACAGCGGTCGTGCTGCTCGGCTGGATGCTGCGCGGACGCACGCTCTTCCTGCACGGCGCCGAGCACCGCGCGATCGCGGCCGCCGAGGAACGGCGCCTGGTCGCGACCTGGGACGGAGCGGCCAAGCCGTCGCGCTTCGCTCCTCGCTGCGGGACGAACTTCGCCGCGCTGGTGGTGCCGGTCTCGGTTCTCTTCGACCGCATCTGGCCGGTGGCGCCCGCGCTCTACACGCCCTTTGCGGTCTCCCTGCTCTCGCTCGCGCTGACGATGGAGCTCTGGCAGCTCGTGCAGACCTCGCGCTCACGCTTCGCGCACGCCTTTCTGCTCCCGGGCCTCGCGCTGCAACGCCTGACCACGCGCGAGCCCTCGGACGAGGAGACGCAACTCGCGCTGACGGCTGTGGCAGCCGTATTGCGCCGCGAACTCGGTTAGCTATCAAGGTCACGCCCGGTCGGCGCCGATATAGGTCGCATGCCGCCGCCCGTCTACCGGGGCCATTTCGGCAAGCCGCAGGCCGAACGCCTGCTTTGGCGTGCCGGTTTCGGCCCGCGCCCCGGTGAGGCCGAGCGGCTGGCGAAGCTCGGGCTCGAGGGCGCCGTGCACTCGCTCATCCGCCCCGGCCGCGACCGGCTGAAGGGCCCGCGACCGCACGACGACCGCGGGCGCAAGCTCTCGCCCTACGACCGCTGGGGGCACGACCAGCTCTGGTGGCTCGACCGGATGGTGCGAACGACGAAGCCCCTGCACGAGCGGATGACGCTCGTCTGGCACGACTGGTTCGCCACCTCGCGTGACGGCGTCGGCCCGGCGAAGCTGATGCTGCGCCAGAACCAGCTCTTCCGCCGGCTCGGCCTGAGCTCGTTCCCGGGGCTCTTGATGGAGATCACGCGCGACCCCGCGATGCTGCTCTGGCTCTCGGGCGTCGACAACGAGAAGGGCTCGCCGAACGAGAACTACGCGCGCGAGCTGATGGAGCTCTTCACGCTCGGCGCGGATCGCGGCGCGTACAGCGAGCGCGACGTGCGCGAGCAGGCCCGCGCGCTGACCGGCTTCCGCTACACGTGGAGCGACTCGCTCGGCCCGGTTCGCTTCCGCTTCGACCACAAGCGCCACGACACCGGGACGAAGCGCATCTTCGGCAAGCGCGGCCACTTCGACTGGCGCGATTCGTGCCACCTCTGCGTCCACCACCGGC
This sequence comes from Gaiellaceae bacterium, assembly GCA_035473395.1. Taxonomy (GTDB): domain Bacteria; phylum Actinomycetota; class Thermoleophilia; order Gaiellales; family Gaiellaceae; genus AC-32. Next base: position 2,943 of record DATIOF010000026.1, on the reverse strand, counting down.
TGCACCCGTCCTTCTTCGTGACCAAGCTCTGGAGCTATTTCGTCCCGGTGCCGCCGAGCGGCGGGACGAAGCGCTCGCTCGAGCGGCTCTACGTCGGCAGTGGCTACGAGGTCGGCCCGGTCGTCGGCGCGATCCTGCGCCACCCGGCGCTCTACACCGGGCCGCGCATGGTCAAGTCCCCGGCGCTCTACCTGACGGGCCTGCTACGCGGGCTCGGCCGCGGAATCGACACCGAGGCCTGGACTTGGCTCATGCAGCTCGCCGGCCAGCAGCTCTTCTACCCGCCGAACGTCGCGGGCTGGGACGACTCGCGCTGGCTCGACACGGCCACCTTCCGCGCGCGCTGGGAGATCGCCGGCTACGCGATGCGCCCGAAGGTGCTGAAGGAATCCGCGAAGCACGTCCCCGGCCAGGCGGACAAGCTGGTCGACCGCGCGCGCGCCGTTCTCGGCGGCCCAACGCTGACCGGGCAGACCGAGGCCGCGCTCACCCGTTTCGCCAAGCACGCGCTCCACGACGCGAACGCCCACTGGAAGAAGCAGCAGTACCCGCCGCTGATCGAGAACGCGCTGCGGCAACTGCTCGCCACCGCCCCCGACCTTCAGACCTGCTGATGAGCCGCTCCTGCCACCACTGCGACGAGTTCTCGCGCGCCTCGCTGCTCCGGCGCGGAGCAGCCGAGGCCGGTCGCGGCCTGCCCGCGATCGAGCCCGGCATGCCGGCGCCCGCGGGCACGGGGCTCGACCGGCGCAGCTTCGTCTCGGGCGCGCTCGGGCTCGCGCTGTCGGTCTACGGGCTCGGCAAGCTGGGCCTGTTCGAGGACGGGATCGCCCAGGCCGCCTCGGGCCCCGCGCAGCCGGTGCTCGTCTCCGTCTTCCTGCCCGGCGGCGCCGACTCGCTGTCGGTGCTCTACCCCGCGCTCGACCCGAACTACCGGAAGCTGCGCCCGACCCTCGCGCTCCCCGACTCCGCGGGCCCGGTCTTCACGGAGGACACGCGCCTGCACTGGCACCCGAAGCTGCAGCCACTGGCGACGCTGCACGGCGAAGGCAAGGTCTCGGTCATGCCGGCCATCGGCTACACGCACCCCGACCAGTCGCACTTCACCTCGCGCCACTTCTGGGAGGTCGGCGCCACCGACGCGCGCCTGTCGAGCGGGTGGATGGGCCGTTACCTCGACCACCACGGCTCGAAGGACAACCCGCTGCAGGGCCTCTCGCTCGACTACCAGCTGCAGCCTGCACTCGCCTCGACGAAGGTGCCGGTCGCCTCGCTGGCCGCGCCCGACGAGTACACGTTCTACGCGCCGGGCGTCTGGGGCGAGGTCGAGGACCGGATGCTGCAGACGATGGGTGCGCTGGGCGCGCGGCGCTCCGACCCGTTCCTGAACCAGGCGGCGAAGGCGGTCGCGCAGTCCGACCGGCTCCGGCGACAGCTCGCGCCGTTCGCCAAGAACAGCGACAACGGCTTCGGCAGCCCGGTGCCCTACCCGGACGACGACAGCGGCTTCCCGCGCCAGCTCGCCGGCCTCGCCGCGATGCTCGCCGCGAAGCTGCCGCTCCACTGCGTCGCTCTGACCGCGCCCGGCGAGTACGACACGCACTCCGACCAGCCGCAGGCGCTCGCCGACGGGCTCGACCTGACGGCCCGGACGCTGCTCGCCTTCCAGCGCGACCTCGAGGCTCGCGGCCTCGCCGACCGCGTGCTGACGCTCGTCTGGTCGGAGTTCGGCCGGCGCGGCGAGGAGAACGGCAGCGACGGCACCGACCACGGCGCCGCCGGCACGGCGTTCCTGATCGGCTCTCGCGCTCGCGGCCAGATGGTCGGCGAGTTCCCCGGCCTCGCGGACGGCCTCGACGACGACGGGAACCTGAAGCCGACCTCGGACTTCCGCGGCGTGTACTGCTCGCTGCTGGAGCAGTGGCTCGGCGCCGACCCGTCGGCAGTGATCCCCGGCGCGCGTGGGTTCACGCGGCCGGCGCTCGTTTCGTGAAGACGCTCGGCATCATCACGATGGCCTTTGCGCTCGGCTATCACCCGACCCCTGCGCAGCTCGGCGTCAGCGAGCACGAGTTCCACCTGACGCTCTCGCGGCCGTCGGTCAAGGCGGGAGTGCTCGAGATCGAGTTGCAAAACGACGGCGAGGATCCGCACGACCTGCGCGTGCGTCGCGTCGGCGGCAGCCACACGTTCTCGATCCCGTTGACGCAGCCCGGAAAGCGGCGCACGGTCGCGCTCCGGGTGCGGCCCGGTCGCTACCGGCTCTGGTGCTCCGTCGCGGACCATGCCTCGCTCGGCATGCAAGCGTTCCTGCGCGTGCGCTGAGAGACTTGGTGCATGCATGAGCGCCTGACCGTCGCCTGCGCGCAGGTCGAGCCGGTGATCTTCGACCGGGACGCCACGATCGAGAAGCTCGGCGCGACGGTGGCCGAGGCCGCCGGCAAGGGCGCGCGCCTGGTCGTCTTTCCAGAGGCCGTGATCCCCGCCTATCCGTCCTCGATCTGGGCCAGGGCGCTCGCCGGCTGGGCCGAGGACGGCGCCAAGGAGGCGTTCGCGCTCCTGGCCCGCGAGTCGGTCGAGGTGCCCGGCCAAGCCGAGCGGCGGCTCGGCGAGCTGGCGCGCGAGCACGAGGTCTGGCTCGTGACCGGCGTGACCGAGCGCGACCCCGCCCGTCCCGGCACGCTCTACAACACGCTGCTCTTCCACGGGCCCGACGGCGAGCTCGCGCTCAAGCACCGCAAGCTCGTGCCGACGAACCACGAGCGCCTCGTCTGGGGGCAGGGCGACGGCGACGGGCTGCGAGCGGTCGAGACGCCGTACGGCCGGCTCGGCGGCCTCGTCTGCTGGGAGAACTACATGCCGCTCGCGCGCTTCGCGCTCTACGAGTCCGGGATCGAGCTCTACGTCGCCTCGACCGCCGACGACAGCGAGGAGTGGCAGTCG
>DATIOF010000025.1:0-13809 GCA_035473395.1 Gaiellaceae bacterium | reverse complement strand
CGACGCTCGACGAGTACCGCAAGCACATCGAGAAGGACGCGGCGCTCGAGCGCCGCTTCCAGCCGGTGGTCGTCGGCGAGCCGTCGGTCGCGGACACGATCGCGATCCTGCGCGGCCTGAAGGAGCGCTACGAGGCGCACCACGGCGTGCGCATCCGCGACGCGGCTCTCGTCGCCGCCGCGGTCCTCTCCGACCGCTACATCGCCGACCGCTTCCTGCCCGACAAGGCGATCGACCTGGTCGACGAGTCGGCCTCGCGGCTGCGGATGGAGATCGACTCCTCGCCGCTCGAGCTCGACGAGGCCGAGCGCCGCGTGCGCCAGCTCGAGATCGAGCTCGCCGCGATGGCGAAGGAGTCGAAGCAGGTGCGCGAGCCGCTCGAGCGAGACCTCGCGGAGGCGCAGGAGCTGCGCAACGCGCTGGCCGCGCGCTGGAACGTCGAGAAGGAGCAGCTCGAGCGGGTCAAGGAGATCACGCGGCGGATCGACGAGCTGCGCATGGAGGCCGACCGCGCCGAGCGCAACGGCGAGCTCGAGCGCGTCGCCGAGATTCGTTACGGCGAGCTGCCGGAGCTCGAGCGCGAGCTCGAAGGGCGTGACCAGCCCGAGTCGGCGATGGTGAAGGAGGAGGTCGACGAGGACGACGTCGCGTCGGTGGTCGCCCGCTGGACGGGCATCCCGGTCGACCGCCTGCTCGAGGGCGAGACGGAGAAGCTGATCCACATGGAGGTCCGCCTCCACGAGCGCGTGATCGGGCAGGACGAGGCCGTCGCCGCGGTCGCCAACGCGCTTCGCCGCGCCCGCTCCGGCCTGCAGGACCCGAACCGGCCGATCGGCTCGTTCGTCTTCCTCGGCCCGACCGGCGTCGGCAAGACCGAGCTCGCCCGCGCGCTCGCGGAGTTCATGTTCGACGACGAACGCGCGCTCGTCCGGCTCGACATGAGCGAGTACATGGAGAAGCACACGGTCTCGCGCCTGGTCGGCGCGCCGCCCGGTTACGTTGGCTACGACGAGGGCGGCCAGCTGACCGAAGCGGTGCGCCGCCGGCCGTACTCGGTCGTCCTCCTCGACGAGATCGAGAAGGCGCATCCGGACGTCTTCAACGTCCTGCTGCAGATCCTCGACGACGGGCGCCTGACCGACGGTCAGGGCCGCACGGTCGACTTCCGCAACACCGTCCTGATCATGACCTCGAACGTCCGCTCGGTCGAGGCGATGACGGAGATCTTCCGGCCGGAGTTCCTGAACCGGATCGACGAGATCGTCGAGTTCCACGCGCTCTCGAAGGACCAGATCGGCGAGATCGTCGAGCTGCAGCTGCAGCGCGTGGAGGCAAGGCTCGCCGAGCGCGGGCTCCGGCTCGAGCTGACGCCCGAGGCGCGAGTCGTCCTGGCCGAGGCCGGATGGGACCCGACCTACGGCGCGAGGCCGCTCAAGCGCGCGATCCAGCGGCTGCTCGAGAACCCGTTGGCACTGCGCCTGCTCCAGGGCGAGTTCGCCGAGGGCGACACGATCCGCGTCGACGCGAGCGACGGCACACTCGTCTTCGAGAAGGCGCGAGCAGCCGAGCCCGCCGCGGTCTAGATCGGCTGCAGCGCGACGGCGGGGTCGCTCCAACCGTGGCGGTGCGCGATGACGCTCTTCGGGCAGGTAGTTCCGTTGCCGGAACGCGCCTTCACCGACACCTTGTCGGTGCCGAACAGCACGAACGCGTGACCCTGATCGTCGACCAGGCGGTGACCGGTCACGAGCTTGCCGCTGTACCTCGTCGTGTACCGCACCGGGAGGTAGTGGGTCACCAGGTCCTGAGTGCGGGTGACCGACCAGTAGACGCAGAATCGCTTCCCGGTCGTGTCGAACGGGCCGCCCCAGGAGCCGATCACTGCCCGCAGCGTGCGCCGAAGGACCGGCCGGACCGCGAACACGCCCTCGGTCAGATAGCTCTTCGGATGAGTCGGGTCGTAGTAGCTCCAGCTCCCGGCGGACATGATGCGGCTGTAGGTGTGGGTGAAACCGAGGGCCGGCGACCGAAACACGCCGTGGCGCTCGGCCACGACGTGGGACTTGGTGTCCTGGTTCGACCACGTGACGGACGCGCCCAGCGTGGCGTCGTCGAACGGCCGAAGCGCCTGGTGCGGGAGATACGTGATCAGGCAGTCGCTGTAACAGGTGGCCTCGCGCGTGGCCGCGGACGGTGCCGCGACCGCGAGACCCGTCGCCAGCGCCAGGAGAAATACGAAGCGCCCGCCCACCGGCCGCTTTTACACCATCGGCCGTCGCGGGTTCAAGAGCGGGTAGGTTCAGCCCGTGGCCAGACGCGCGACGCGCAAGCAGCAGCCGCTCCCGCCCGCGCTGCCGCCGGAGACCCGGCCGGTCGGACAGCTCGTCGCCGAGTCGATGAAGCTCTACGGCCGCCGCTTCTGGCCGTCGCTCGCGCTCGGCCTGCCGATCGGCGCGTTCGGCGTGGTCGCTCGCGCCTTCGACGGCTGGACGTACGCGATCTTCAGCGTCACCGTCGGCGCGCTGCTGCTCACGTTGACCTACGTCGGTGCCGCGGTGATCGCGGCCGAACGGCCGATTCCCCGGCGCCGGCTGTTCGTCGCGTTCGCGGTCGGCGTCGTGGTCTTCCTGCCGTTCCCGGCCCTCGTGCTGCTCTACATCCTCCCGGCGGTGGCGTGGCTCGCGCTGGTCGGGCTCGCGGTTCCGGCGGCGGTGATGGAGGGAACCGGCTTCGTCGCCTCGTTGAAGCGCGGCTTCCAGCTCGGTCGTGCCGACTACGTGCACTCGCTCGGGACGATGGCGGCGCTCGGGATTCTGTTCTACCTCTCGACGCGCGTGCTCGCGGTGGCGCTGAACGCCGGCAGCGGGCAGGCGGCCGAGATCGCGCGACCGCTCTCCGAAGGCGTGCTCTGGCCGGTGGTCGTGCTGGGCGCGAGCCTCCTCTACTTCGACCAGGCCGCCCGAGTAGAGTCGGGACGTCCGCGAGCGAGGAGGAGCGATGCCGACCTACATCATGCTCACGAGCCTGACCGCCCAGGGCGTGCAGACCCTGAAGGCCAACCCTGATCGCCTGCGCGAGGTGAACCGCGACGTCGAGGAGCTCGGAGCCAAGGTCGTGCACCAGTGGGCGACGCTCGGGCCGTTCGACTTCGTCAACGTGGTCGAGGCGCCGGACGCCGAGACGATCGCACGCGTGTCGGTGGCGCTCGGCGCCCGCGGCAGCGCGAAGCTGCAGACGCTGACGGCGCTCTCGATCGACGAGTTCCTCGGCTCGGTCAACCAGTAGCGGCGACGGCCACGTGCGCCGCGAGGCGGGCGTTGGCGACGATCAGCTCGCGGTTGACCTCGAGCGTGCGCCCGTCGCTGTGCTCGTGCAGGAACGAGAGCACGAACGGCGTCACCTCCTGGCCGTGGATGCCCTGCTTGGCCGCTGACGCGAGGGCCTCCTGGATCAGCGGCTCGACGTCCACGCCGTCGTCGGGATCGCGCGCGAGCAGGAGCGCGGCGCCGCCGAGCTCCCAGTGCGCTCCGGCGGTGCGAGCGGCCTCCTCCGCCGAGTCGACCCGCGCCGAGACCGGCGGGCCGCCGCCGGCGCTGTAGAAGAGCGGCAGCTCGGCGGTGCGGTAGCCGAGCACCGGCACGCCCAGCGTCTCCAGCAGCTCGGCGGTCGCGGGCACGTCGAGCAGCGACTTGATCCCGGAGGAGACGACGAGCGCCGGCGTGCGCGCGAGCTGCGCCAGGTCGGCGCTCACGTCCGGCCGCTCGGCGAAGCCGCGGTGGACGCCGCCGATCCCACCGGTCCCCATGAACCTGATCCCCGCGAGGCGCGCGGCCGCGAGCGTGCCGCCGACCGTCGTCGCGCCGAGCTCGCCGCTCGCCACGCAGGCGGCGAGGTCGCGGGGGCCGGCCTTGCGCGCGTCCGCTCCGGCCGCTCCGAAGCGCTCGAGCTCCTCGGCGTCGAGCCCGACCACCACCTGGCCGTCCAGGACACCGACCGTTGCGGCCACGGCCCCTTCGGACCTGACCGCCGCCTCGGCCGCCCGGCCCACCTCCGCCCCCACCCCGGGAGGGAACCCGTGTGCCACGAGCGTAGTCTCGAGCGCGACGACCGGGCCGCCCTCGTGGAGGGCTTGTTGCACTTCCGCGGAGATTCGCAGCACGTCGGTCACGAAGGCACCGCCCCGAGCGCGCCGACGCAGCGAGCCGCCGCCTCGAGCCCGAGCTCGATCCCGCCGACGAGGAACCCGGCCGCCAGGGCGTCGCCGGCGCCGGTGGTGTCGACGACCTCCACGTCGAGCGGCAGAAACTCCTCGACACCGTCGGCGGATCGAACCTCGACTCCGCGCGAGCCGCGCTTCACGACGGCGGTCTCGGCGAGGGCGTAGGCGCCGCCGACCATCTCCCACTCGGGCTCGTTCGCTAAGACGACGTCGGGCGCGGCGGCGTCGAGATTGGCGCGGAAGCGCTCCGGCCCGTACGCGCGGATCGCGCTCCACGAGGAGAGGTCGACCGCCACTCGCGCCTCCCGCGTGCGTGCCAGCCGCGCCGCGGCGAGCGCGGCCTCCGCGATCGGCTCGGCCAGCAGCGCGTAGCCGGAGAGGTGCAGCCACGAGCAGTCCTCGAACCACGCCGGCTCGAGCTCGTCCGTCCGCAGCTCGACCGACACGCCGCGGTCGGTCGCCATTGTCCGCTCGCCGTCCGCCGACACGAGGGCGACCACCGTCCCGGTCGTCCCGGCCGTGACCGGGCCGGCGAGCTCGACCCCGCGATCTTCGAGCAGCGTCCGCGCGAGCGACCCGGCGGCATCGTCCGCCTGCTTCGCCACGCAACGCGCGCTCTCGCCGAGCTCGACGACCCACGCCGCCACGTTGGCGGCCTGGCCGCCGGTCGCCAGCCGGGTCTCGGCCGGTGTGTCGGCGCCCGGCGCGACCTCCGCGGAAAGCCGCACGATCACGTCGAGGAGCACGTCGCCGAGAGTGCAGATCACGAGGCCAACCGTACAATCGCCGCGTGGACCGAGAGTCACAGTCGGCCCGACTGCGCTCATTCGTGATCGGCGGCCTGCTCGGCGCCTCGGCAGCGCTCGCCGCCGCGCGCCGGAGACGCCGGCCGCGCCGCCCGATCCAGCCGGGCCTCGCCGCGTTCGAGGACGCGCCCTGCTACCGCGAGACCCTGGAACGCGAGAGCGGCCGCAGCCAGTCGCCCAACTATCCTTAAGCGCATGCCGATCTACGAGTACCGCTGCCCGAACGGGCACGTGTTCGAGCTGTTCCAGAAGATCGGCGACGCGCAGCCGGAGAAGTGCGAGGTCTGCGGCGAGGGCCCGCTCGAGCGCGTGCTCTACCCCGTCGCCGTCCACTTCAAGGGCTCGGGCTTCTACACCACCGACTACGGCCGCGGCTCGGGCAAGAAGCCGCCCGCCAAGGACGGCGACGGCGCCTCCTCGGAACCGGCCAAGCCGAAGGAAGAGAAGAAGAAGGCCGCCGAGGCGTAGCTACTTGCTCGTCAGGCAGCCGGGCGGATAGCTGTCGCCAGAGGGCGCCGGCGGCTGCGGCGCCGACTTGCCCAGCACCATCAGGATCACCTTCGCGTTATCCTCGCTCGGCGTGATGTCGCCGCCGGTGGAGGTCCCGCCGAGGCGGCAGTGGAGCGTGCGGTCGGCCCGGAACTTCGCCCAGCCGAGCCCGGCGAAGTCGTTGGCCGAGAGGTCGGTCGCGAGCGGCTTCATCAGCTTCTTGCCCTCGAACGGCAGCCGCATGAAGGTCGAGAAGCTCGCCAGCTTGCTCATCAGTGCCTGCAGCACCGCCTGGGTTCGTTCGCCACGCGTGATGTCGCTGTCCGCGGGGTTGAGGGCGTTCTTGCGGACACGCGAGTAGATCAGCGCCCGCTGCCCGCTCATGTGCTGCTTGCCCGGGGAGAAGCGCCAGCCAGGCCAGCGCGCGCAGCGCGCCTCGGTGCCATACGGGCAGTCGAACTTCGACTGGATCTTTTCCGTGACGACGACGTCGATCCCGCCGACCGCGTCGATCAGGTCTTTGAACTCGGCGAAGTTGACGACCACGATGTGGTTGATCGGGATGTCGGTGTAGGTCGAGACCGTGCGCGCCGCGAGGCGGGGGCCGCCCACCTGGAAGGCCGTGTTGATCTTCGAGGCGCCGTACCCGGGGATCTCGACGCGGAGGTCGCGGGGGATCGAGAGGTAGTAGAGCCGGTGGTGCGGCGGATCGGTGCGCAGGAGCGTGATCGAGTCGGAGTGCCGGTCGCCGGCGCGGGCGGCCGCGCTCGAGTGGTCGGTGCCGAGCAGCAGGATCGCGGTCGGGGTCGAGAGCAGGCTGCCCTGGTCGGGCGTCAGCGCCCGCCGGGCGCTCTGGGGCAGCCGCTTGTTCGCCTCCGAGACGCCGCTGCGGAAGACGAGGTAGCCGATCGTGGCCCAGGCGATGAAGAAGACGAGGACCAGGACGAGCGCGATCGTCAGCTCGCGGGCCCAGCGGATCTGGCGCGGGCGGCGGGCGGTCGTCTTCGCACCGGGGCCACGGTAGTTGCTGCGCCCGTCGCGCTCGGCCTTCGGGCGCGGCGCTGATTTCTCGGGCCGCCCGACCGTCGGCACCCGGCCCTTCGTGCGCCCTCCCCGGTAGACGCGGTAGGGCTTCTCTCCGCCGGGCGTCGACATCCGGCGGCGTATGGTACCCGCGCCGTTTTGGAGCAGTCGCGGGTCATCGGCGTGGACGTCGGCGGGACGAAGATCCTCGCCGCGGTCGTCTCGCGGGACGGCTCGCTGGGCATGCGCCTGGAGCGTCCGAGCGACCATTCGTCACAGGACGCGCTGCTCGCGGAGCTCGACTCGCTGGTCGAAGAGCTGCACCGCGCCGAGCCGGAGGTGGCCGCACTGGGCTTCGGCGTTCCCTCCCGGATCGACCAGCGCTCGGGCCGCGCGCTCAAGTCGGTGAACATCCCGCTCGAGGGCGTCGACCTGCGCGATCGGATGCGGGAGCGGCACGGCCTGCCGGTGGCGCTCGACAACGACGCCAATGCCGCGGCGATTGCCGAGTGGCAGGTCGGGGCGGCGCGGGGAGCCCGCGACGTCGTGATGCTGACCCTCGGCACGGGCGTCGGCGGCGGCCTGATCCTCGACGGCAGGCCCTACCGGGGCGCGACCGGGAGCGGGGCGGAGCTCGGCCACATCGTGCTCGAGCCCGGCGGCCCGCCCTGCGGCTGCGGTGGTCACGGGCACCTCGAGTCCTTCGCCGCGGGCCCGGCGGCGGACCGGGTCGCCCGCTCGCTCTACGGCAACGACTCGAATGCGCACGAGCTCGTCCGTCGCGCCCGGAAGAGCGAGCCCGAGGCGGGCGAGGCTTTGGCCGGGATCGGCCGCTACCTGGGCGCGGGGATCGCGACGTTCGTCAACGTCTTCGAGCCCCAGCTGGTGGTGGTCGGAGGCGGCTTCGGCGAGGCCGGGGAGCTGCTGCTGGGGCCGGCGCGCGAGGTCGTCGCGGTCGAGGGGCTCGAGCCGGCGCGCGACAACGTGCGGATCGTCGAGGCTGAGCTCGGCGTCGAAGCAGGCGTGATCGGGGCCGGGATGGTCGCGTTCGAGGCGCTCGGCTAGTGCCGCTCGCGGTCTGCGCGACGCCGATCGGGAACCTCGAGGACGTGACGCTTCGCGTCCTCCGCGAACTGGCGGAGGCGGACGTGATTCTCGCCGAGGACACGCGGCATACGCGGGGCCTGCTGGAGCGCCACGGGATCCGTGCGCGGCTGCTCTCCTACCACGAGCACAACGAGGCGAAGCGGACGGCCGAGCTGCTGCCGCGCCTGCACGCCGGCGAGCGGCTGGCGCTGGTCAGCGACGCGGGCCTGCCGGGGATCAGCGACCCGGGCGCGCGGCTCGTTGCGGCCGCGCTCGAGGCGGGCGTGCCGGTGACGGTGCTGCCGGGGGCCTCCGCGGTGGAGACGGCACTCGTCGCCAGCGGCCTCGTCGGCGAGCGCTACCAGTTCGTGGGCTATCTGCCTCGCGGCGAGCAGGCGCTCGCCGGGCTGGGCGAGGAGCTCGCGCGGTGGCAGTGGCCCGTCGTCGCGTTCGAGTCCCCGCAGCGGCTGCCGCGTTCCCTGGCGGTCCTCGCGCGCGTGATCCCTGACCGGGCCTGCGCGGTCTGCCGCGAGCTGACGAAACGCCACGAGGAGGTCGCCCTGGGGACGGTCGCCGAGCTGGCGGAGCGGTTCGGCGAGCCGGTGCGTGGAGAGGTGACCCTCGTCTTCGGCACGGCGCCGCCGGCGGAGGTTCGGGTCGAAGAGGCGGCAGGGGCGGTCGCCGAGCTCGTCGAGGCTGGAGTGCCGCGGCGGCAGGCTGCCGAGCTCGTCGCGCGGCTGACCGGTGCCTCACGCAACACGCTCTATCGCGGTTCGCTGTAATCCGATTTGACAACGTCCGACCCGGCCTGGTACCTTGATCGCGGTTTGCAGAACTGGCAACGGAGATCGGCTCTCACCAGAAGCGCGGTCGTCGCGGTGCTCCTGGCCCTGGCGATGCCCGGCGCGGCCGGCGCCTGGACGTGGCCGGTTCCCGGGCCGGTGCTGCAGGGGTTTGCTTTCGACGAGAACAACCCGCTCGTTCCCGGACAGCATCGCGGGATCGACATCCAGGGCGCGCTCGGCGACCCGGTGCTCGCGCCGGCCGCCGGAACGGTCACGTTCACGGGAAGGGTCGCCGCGAACGGGCTCACGATCACCATCCAGACGGCCGACGGCTACGCCGTTACGCTCCTGCATCTCGGCTCGTTCCTGGTCCCCACGGGTGCCGTCGTCGCGGAGGGACAGCCGCTCGCGCTCGTCGGTGCGAGCGGGGTGCCGTCTCACCCGGTCCCCTACGTGCAGCTCGGGATCCGGCTCGGGAGCGATCCGCAGGGCTATCTCGACCCGCTGGGCTTCCTGCCTCCGCTTCCCTCGCCGTCGGCGTCGCCGAGCGAGCCGCCGGTCGCCGCCCCGGCCCCAGAATCGCCGCCGGTTGCTGCTCCGGCGACTCCACCGGCGCCGCCGGCGCTGCGGGTCGTGACGCCCGTCGCGGTGGCCGAGCCGCGGCCGGTGGTCGTGCTCCCTCGTCCGACAGCGGTCGTCGTGCAACCGCCGAGGGCCGATGTTCTCGACCCTCGCCCGGTCGCGCGCCCCGTGAGCGTTCCCCCGCCGGCTCCGGTTCCAGCGGCACCCGCGCAGGCGCCTACCGAGGTGATCGATCCCGCGCCGCACACGACGGCACAGCCGACCGTCCAGCGACCGGTGGCCGCCGAGCCCGCGAGGCCGTGGGTCCGCGGGCGCGACCCTGAGCCCGTCGTTGAGCCGGTCGATCCGGGCGGCTGGCCGTTCCCTTGGAAGCTCATCGTCGCGCTGACGTCTCTCGTAACCGCGGCGGCTCTGGCCACCCGAGGCCGGCCCAGGGCCGCTCGTATCATTGAGAGCGATGCGCTACTACCTGACGACACCCATCTACTACGTCAACGCGAGCCCGCACATCGGGCACGCGTACACGACGATCGCGGCCGACGTCCTCGTTCGGCACCACCGGCAGCGCGGCGAGGAGACCTTCTTCCTCACCGGCACGGACGAGCATGCCTCGAAGGTGTACCGGGTCGCGGAGGAGCAGGGGCTCGACCCGAAGGCGTACGTCGACGAGATCGTCGAGAAGTACTGGCGTGAGCTGCCCAAGACCGTCGGCGCGGAGTACGACTTCTTCATCCGCACAACCGACGAGGGGCACAAGCGCTTTGTCCAGGACTTCCTGCAGCGCATCTACGACAACGGCGACATCTACCAGGATGTCTACTCCGGCCTCTACTGCGTGCAGTGCGAGGAGTTTAAGTCAGAGTCCGAGCTCGTCGACGGCCTGTGCGCCGACCACGGCATTCCGCCGGAGCGGATCGAGGAGGCGAACTGGTTCTTCCGCCTTTCGGCGTACCAGGAGAAGCTACTCGCGCTCTACGACGAGCGTCCCGATTTCGTCCTGCCGAGCCATCGCTACAACGAGGCCCGCAGCTTCATCGAGGGTGGGCTGCAGGACTTCAGCGTCAGCCGCGCCGGCCAGCCGTGGGGCGTGCCGATCCCCTGGGACGAAGGGCAGGTCACCTATGTCTGGGTAGACGCCCTGATCAACTACCTGAGCGCACTCACGTACGCGCGCGACGGGGAGGACCTGCGCGAGGAGTTCTGGCCGCACGCCCACCACCTGCTCGGCAAGGACATCCTTCGCTTCCACTGCGTTTTCTGGCCCGCGCTCCTTCTTGCAGCCGGCTACGAGGTCCCGCAGCAGCTGTTCGTCCACGGCTACCTGCTGCTCGACGATCGCAAGATCTCGAAGTCGCTCGGGAACGTGATCGACCCGCTCGACCTGGTTGACGTCTACGGCTCGGACGCGGTTCGGTTCTGGGCACTGCGATCGGTGTCGTTCGGACAGGACGGCAGCGCCTCGATCGACGCGTTGCACGAGCGCTACGAGCGTGAGCTGGGCAACGACCTCGGCAACCTCGTCTCGCGGACGACGGCGATGGTCGCCCGCTACCGCGAGGGGCGCGTAGCGCCCGGACAACCGAACGCGCAGCTGACGGCCGCACTCGAACATTTGCGCGGGAAGCTCGTGGAGCGCTTCGACGCCTGGGACCTGACGGGTGCGCTGGAGGAGATCTGGGAGCTCGTGCGCTGGCTGAACCGTCACGTCGAGCAGACCGCTCCGTGGCAGCTCGCCAAGGACGAGGCTCGGGCCGCCGAGCTCGACGCGGTGCTCTACGACCTGGTCGACGGCGTCCGCGCGGTCGCGGTCGCGCTCTCCCCGTACCTGCCTCGAACCGCGCCGCAGATCCTCGAGGCGCTCGGCCAGCCGGTCGAGCTCGGGCTCGAGCGGATCGGCTACGGGCTCACCCCGCAGACCGACGGGATCGCCGCGGCCGCGCCGCTCTTCCCTCGGGTCGATCAGCCGACCGCCGCGGCGTGACCGACACCCACGCGCACCTCGACGCGTGCGCGCAACCTGCGGACGAGCTCGTGGCGCGGGCACTCGAAGCCGGAGTCGACCGGATCGTCTCGGTCGGCGCGGGGCTCGATTCCTGCCGCGAGACGCTTGCGATCGCCGGCCGGCACAACGGGGTCTTCGCCGCGCTCGGGATTCATCCGCACCAGGCCGCGGAGCCCGACGCGACCCGGCTCGACGAGCTGCGGGAGCTGCTCACCGACGGGCGAGCGGTCGCCGTCGGCGAGACCGGCCTCGACTTCTACCGCGACTACGCCCCGCACGATCGCCAGCGCGAGCTCTTCGAGCGGCAGCTGGAGCTGGCCGCGGAGCTCGGCAAGACGGTCGTCGTGCACACGCGCGCGGCCTCCGAGGAGACCGCCGCCGCGCTGAAGCCGTTCACGGGCACCGTCGTCTTGCACTGCTTCTCGGCGCCCGAGCTGCTGCCGGTCGCGCTCGAGCGCGGCTACTACCTCTCGTTCGCCGGCAACGTCACCTACCCGAAGGCCGACGAGCTGCGCGAGGCCGCGCGCGCCGTCCCGGGCGAGCGGCTGCTCGCCGAGACTGACAGCCCGTATCTCGCGCCGCAGCCGCGGCGCGGCCGGCCGAACGAGCCCGCGAACGTCGTCCACACGGTCGCCGCGCTCGCGGAGGCGCGGGGGGAAGATCCGGCCGAGCTCGCCGCCCGGGTCGACGCCAACGCCAGCGCCGCCTTCGGCCTCGGATGAGCCGGCCCGCCGCGAAGAAGGAGCTCGGCCAGCACTTCCTGGTCGACGAGAACCTGCTCGGCGTGATCGGCCGTCTGGCCGCGCTCGAGGCTCGCGACGTGGTGCTCGAGGTCGGCCCGGGCCTCGGCATGCTGACGACCTACCTCGCCGACCGCGTTGCAGATGTGCACGCCGTCGAGCTCGACCGTTCGCTCGAGTCCCGCCTGCGCGAGGCGCTCGCCGGCCGCGAGAACGTGCACCTCCATCTCGGCGACGCGCTCCGGCTCGACCTCGCCGCGCTCGAGCCGCCTCCGTCGAAGCTCGTCTCGAACCTGCCCTACAACATCGCCACGCCGCTGATCGTCGAGAGCCTCGACGGCCTGCCGGGCCTCGAGCTCTGGTGCGTGATGGTGCAGCGCGAGGTCGCCGACCGCTTCTTCGCCCAGCCCTCGACCAAGGCCTACGGCGCGGTCTCGGTGCTCGTGCAGCTGGCGGCCGAGCGCACCGGCTTCCATCCGGTCTCGCGCACGGTCTTCCGTCCGCAGCCGAACGTGGACTCGGCGCTCGTCGCGTTCCGTCGCCACGCGCTACCGGCGGACTTCGCGCGGGTGAAGCAGCTCGTGACGGCTGCCTTCGCCCACCGTCGCAAACGGCTAGCGAACTCACTCGAGCTCGCTGGCCTCGCGACGCGTGACGCAGCGACCGAGGCGCTGGGCATGATCGGGCGCGAGCCGACTGTCCGTGCCGAGGAACTCGCGCCGCCGGAGTTCGTCGCGCTGAGGGAAGCTCTCGCCGCGTGAACCGCGCGCCCGCGACCGCGAAGCTGAACCTGGCGCTCGTCGTCGGGCCGCTCCGCGAGGACGGCCGGCACGAAGTCGTGACCGTGCTGCAGCGGCTCGACCTGGCCGACCGCGTCTCGATCGAGCCGGCGACCGAGCTCCGGGTTGAGGGCTTCGCCGAGGACACGCTCGTCCGCGCCGCGCTGGAGCAGCTGGCCGAGGCCGCGGACACCGAGCCACGCTGGCTGGCGCGGATCTGGAAGCAGGTTCCCGTCGCGGCCGGCCTCGGCGGGGGCAGCTCCGACGCGGCGACCGCGGTGCGGCTCGCCAACGAGACCCTCGCCGAGCCGCTCGCGCCGGAGCGACTGCACGAGCTGGCGGCAGGGCTCGGCGCCGACGTCCCGTTCTTCCTCACCGCGGGCCCTCAGCTCGGCACCGGCACCGGGACCGAGCTCGAGCCGCTCGACCTGCCGCAGGACTACTGGGTCGTCCTGCTCCTGCCGGCCGGCGAACGCAAGCCGTCGACGGCCTCCGTCTACGACGATTTCGACCGTCGCGACGGCTACGCCGGATTCGCGGAACGACACGCGCGCCTACGCGAAGCGCTCGGCCAGGCCAAGCGCCCGCGCGACCTCGCCGCGCTGCCGCCGAACGACCTCGTCGAACCATCGCCACACGCGCAGCGGCTGCTCGAGCTCGGCGCCTTCCGCGCCGACGTGAGCGGGGCCGGACCGACCGTCTACGGGCTCTTCCTGCACCGCGCCGAGGCCGCTGCCGCGGAGCGCGAGCTCAGGGGTCTCGGGCGCACCTGGATCACGGTTCCCACTTGGTACGGTTGACCACGATGAGCGCGAACGAATCGCTCGAACAGCACGCCCCCGTCGAGCACGGAACGACGCGGTTCGGCCGCTGGCTGCAGCAGCGCCGAATCCGGATCACGCTCTGGATCGCGGTACTCGAGGGCATCATCGTCGCGTTCGCCCAGGACCTCTCCCGCTGGACCGTGATCGCGCTGGCGATCCCCGTGCTGGCCCTCTACCTCTTCTGGGGACGGGAAGCCAAGTCGCACACCACCAGGCAGGTGCTCTGGATCGCGGGCGCCTCGCAGGCACTCGCGGTCGTGGTCGTGATCCTGGCCTTCATCCTCGACTGGCTCGCGCTCCTGCTCGCGGCGATCTTCGCCGCGGTCGCACTCCTATTCCTGTTTTCCGACCGGGGCTAAGCTAGCCCCGCGATGGGGCGTAGCCAAGTGGTAAGGCAGCGGGTTTTGGTCCCGCGATCCCAGGTTCGAATCCTGGCGCCCCAGCAACTTCACTCGTGACCGAGACCCCGCTTGC
>DATIOF010000024.1:0-21858 GCA_035473395.1 Gaiellaceae bacterium | reverse complement strand
ACGATGAAAACGGCCGAGTTGTTGATCGTCTCGTTCTGCTCGTCGAGCGACGCCCAGCGCAGCCGCCGTTCGCCGAAGCCGGGCAGCGGGAGCATCGACCAGCCGCTCGCCTCGGACTTCACCCGCGCCGGCCCGCGATTTCCGACGAAGAACCCGGAAACCATCAGGAAACAGCCGAGGCCGTAGAAGCCGAGCGAGACCGCGCGGTCGAGGGACGCACCGAGGAGCTCCCCGAAGAGCGCGGAGAACCCCGCGGTCAGGATCGAGAGGCCGACGACGAGGAGGAGAAGACGGCGAGCAGCCGCGAGCATCTCGCCCTACGCCGGAAGTGGCTGCGCGGAGGTCTTCGAGCCGTGGCGCCGCATCTCGTCGGCGGTCATCGGCCAGCGCTCGAGCGGGTAGTGGCACGCGGCCACCTGACCCTCGCCGAAGGAATAGAGCGGCGGCTCCTCCACGTCGCAGTGCCCCTCCACGAAGCGCGGGCAGCGCGGGTGGAAGCGGCAACCGCTCGGCGGGTTGACCGGGCTCGGCACGTCGCCCTCCAGCACGATCGCCTCGCGCTGGCGGCCCATCTCCGGGTTGGCGATCGGCACCGCCGAGAGCAGCGCACCCGTGTACGGGTGCTTCGGCTGCTTGTAGAGCACGTCGCGCGGGGCGATCTCGTCGACCTGGCCGAGGTACATCACCATCACGCGGTCTGAGATGTGCCGCACGACGTTGAGGTCGTGCGCGATGAAGATGTACGTCAGGCCGAAGTCGTCCTGCAGGTCTTTGAGCAGGTTCAGGATCTGGGCCTGCACCGAGACGTCCAGCGCCGAGACGGGCTCGTCGCAGACGATCAGCTTCGGGTTGACGGCCAGTGCGCGCGCGACGCCGATGCGCTGCCGCTGTCCACCGGAGAACTCGTGCGGGAAGCGGTTGTAGTGCTCCGGGTTGAGGCCGACGACCTCCAGCAGCTCCTGGACGCGGCGCTTGATCTCGGAGCCGGTCCCGAGGCCGTGCACCTCGAGGGGCTCGCCGATGATGAAGCCGACGCGCTTGCGCGGGTTCAGCGACGCGTACGGATCCTGGAAGATCATCGTCATCTCGCGCCGGATCGGGCGCATCGCCGGCCGTGAGAGCTTCGTGATGTCGCGCCCCTCGAAGGTGATCTTGCCGTCCGTCGTCTCGAGCAGTTTCATGATGCAGCGCGCCAGCGTCGACTTGCCGCAGCCCGACTCGCCGACGATGCCCAGGGTCTCGCCGGGCTTGATGCTGAACGAGACACCGTCGACCGCCTTCACCGAGGCGATCTCCTTCTGGAAGATGATCCCGCGCGTGATCGGGAAGTACTTGCGGACGTTCTCTACGACGAGCAGCTCGTCCCCGGTCTGGGGGTTTGCTGCAGGTGCGGTCTCCACTAGCCCGCCTCCGCCATCGTCGCGGCGAGCAGCTTGGCCGCCTCGCGCTCCTTCGTCTCCTCGTCCAGGTGGCACTTCTCGAGATGGTCGGGATCGCGCGAGGTCGGCTTGAGGGCGGGCACCGTCGTCTTGCAGATCTCCATCACGTACGGACAGCGCGGGTGGAAACGGCAGCCGTTCGGCGGCCGCAGCAGCGACGGCGGCTGGCCCGGGATCTGCGTCAGGCGCTCGACGTCGGCCTCGAGCCGAGGCAGCGAGCCCATCAGGCCCCACGTGTACGGGTGCTTCGGCTCGTTGAAGAGGTTGTGCACCTCGGCCTGCTCGACGACGTTCGCTGCGTACATGACGAGCACGTCGTCGGCGATCTCGGCGACGACGCCCAGATCGTGCGTGATCATGATGATCGCGCTGCCGAAGTCTTCCTGGAGCGTCTTCATCAGCTCGAGGATCTGGGCCTGTGTGGTCACGTCGAGCGCGGTCGTCGGCTCGTCGGCGATCAGCAGGTCGGGATCGTTGATCAGCGCCATCGCGATCATCACCCGCTGCCGCATACCGCCCGAGAACTGATGCGGGTAGTCGTCGATGCGCGTCTCTGCGCGCGGGATGCCGACGGCCTTCAGTAGCTCGAGCGCCCGCTGGCGGGCGACGCGCTTCGTCACGTCGCGGTGCAGGAGGACTGCCTCGATCAGCTGGCGCCCGATCGTGTGGACCGGGTTCAGCGAGGTCATCGGGTCCTGGAAGATCATCGAGATCTCGTCCCCGCGCACGGCTCGCAGGTCGCTCGGCTTCATGGTCAGCAGGTCGTTGCCCTTCCAGAGCGCCTCGCCGCCGACGACTGTGTTGCGCTTCGGGTTGAGCCCCATAATCGTCAGGCAGGTGACGCTCTTGCCGCAGCCCGACTCGCCCACAATGCCGAGCGTCTGACCCTTCTCGACCGTGAAGTTGACGCCCTCGACCGCGCGCACGACACCGTCTTCGGTG
Source organism: Gaiellaceae bacterium (assembly GCA_035473395.1). Classification (GTDB taxonomy): domain Bacteria; phylum Actinomycetota; class Thermoleophilia; order Gaiellales; family Gaiellaceae; genus AC-32. The sequence continues at coordinate 19,477 of DATIOF010000024.1, read as the reverse complement.
CGAAAGGACGTACGGAGATCCTTGACGTCTAGAAGGGCCACAGGTCTGTTGCTTAGGTTAGCCGGATTCGGGGGTCGATCCAGGCGTACAACAGGTCGACGATCAGGTTGAAGACGATGATCGCCAGGGTTGCGAACACGACCACGCCTTGCACGATCGCGAGGTCCTGGTTGCCGATCCCGATGATCGCGGTCTGGCCGAGCCCCGGCAGCTGGTAGACGGTCTCGGTGAAGATCGCGCCGCCGAGGGCGATCCCGATGTCCATCCCGAGCATCGTCACGACCGGGAGCAGTGCGTTCCGCAGCACGTGCGACCGAATGACCTGGCCCTCGGGCGCTCCCTTGGCGCGCGCCGTACGGACGTAGTCCTCGTTGAGGGTCTCCATCACGTTGGCGCGGATCATCCGCACGTAGAGCGCCGCGAACAGCAGTGCGAAGGTGCACCACGGCAAAATCAGGTGGTAGAACCACTGCCACGGCCCGCCGGGCAGCCCGGAGTCGGGTGGGGCACCGAAGAAGTTGGCGTAGTTCGCGATCGGCGTCCACCCCAGCTTGACGCCGAAGATGTACTCGAAGATCAGCCCGATCCAGATCGGGTGCGCGGACACGCCGATCAGGACGAACACCATCGCCGATCTGTCGATCAGGGATCTCGGCTTCAAGGCCGAGTAGATCCCCACGGACAGGCCGATCATCATCCAGAGGACGGCGCCGCCGAAGACCAGCGAGGCGGTCACCGGGGCAGCCTCCTTGATGCGCTGGTTGACGCTCTGGCTGGTGGCGAACGACGTACCCAGGTCCTGGTGGACCACCAGCTGCTTGAGGAACTTGTAGTACTGCACCGGCATCGGCTGGTCCAGCCCGAGCTTCGCCGTCGCCCGAACCAGGCACTCGCGCTTCGCCTGGTCGCCGCCGCACACCGCGCGCGCCGGGTTGTTCGGGCCCACGTAGAAGATCACGAACGTGACGAACGTGATCACGAGAAAGAGGAGCGCGGCCCAGAGAATTCGTCTGACGAGGTATCTGAACACGGGGTCTGTCCTCCAGAAACTTCGGGCGCCTACCGCCGGGGGTCGGGATTGTACTGGTTGAAAGGCACGTGAGGCGCCGGTCGACCCGGCGCCTCACGTGTATTGCGATCGTTCTTCGAGCCTCCTACTTCAGAGCGATGGCAGCCCAGTCGAAGTCCTGGTAGATGCCCTGGTACACCAGGCTCTGCGGGTTGACCTTGTTCGAGAAGATGTAGCGGTTGTTGTACGTGCGCTCAACAGCCATCGGAGCTGCCTGGCTCATGACGTCCAGGTCGAGCTGGCCGTAGACCTTGAGGCGGTTGGGGCCAACGAGCCTGGCCGCCGACTCCATCTTCTTGTTCCACTTCGGATCGTTGAAGTACGAGTAGTTCACGTTGTTCTCAGCCTGGATGCTGCTCCCACCGTGCAGGAGGATGTTCACCCAGTCGTACGGATCCGGGTAGTCCGAGCACCAACCCATGTTGGTACCCATGTCCAGATCGGTGTTGCGGTGACCCATCGCGTCGTACAGATCGGCGCCGGAGAAGCCCTTCATGGTGATGTCGCCGGGCTTGAAGCCGAGGCTGATCAGGTCACGCCGGACGATCTGGGACTGCGCGATGTTCGAAGCGCTGTTCGTCCGGTAGCCGACGTTGATCTTGCCGCTCTTGAAGTGGCCCTTGGCCAGCTTCTTCGCGGTCGCAAGGTTCTTCTTGTACAGCGTGACGTTCTTCCAGCCCGGGACGCCCGGGTTGAAGAGGTGCGTCCACGGCTGACCCGCGTACGGGCCGGCCTGGCTGACGTAGTCCTTGCGGTTGATCACGTAGTTGATCGCCTTGCGCAGGTTCAGGTTGCCCTTGAACAGCGAGCGCGAGACGTTCATCGGCAGGTAGCCGGTGCAGTTGACGGGCTGCGTCCAGAAGCGGCTCTTGTTGACGCCGTACTTCCCGGCGACGCCCTGTACCTCAGCTGCCGGCGGAACGCTCTCGTCGAGCTGGTTAGCGAGCGTCTGGTTGAACGCGGTCTGCTCGTTGAGGTTCCACGAGACATCGACGCCGGCCAGGTTGTGCGGCCGCGTGCGGCCAGGGCCCGACTTGTAGTGCGGGTTGAGCCGGAGCTGCGTGAGCCGGTCCGGGTCGTTGCGCACCATGTAGTAGGGGCCTGCGGACGGCAGGTTCGTCTTGGTGACGTTGACGACTTCCTTGGTCAGCGGAACCTTGGTCGAAGTCGCCTGGAAGAACGGCATCGTGATCTTCGCCATGAACGTTCCGTCAGCCTTGGCCAGCCGGATGGTCAGCTTGTTGCCCTTGGCGACCACGCCGCTGACGTGCGTCGTCTTGCCATCGTTGACCGCCTTGGCGCCCACGATGTTCGTGCCGCTCGGATCGATGATGAACGGCGCACCCGGCGAGGCCAGGTCGTGATTCGCCGTACGCTCGATGGCGTACTTGAAGTTCTTGGCGGTCACCTTGGTGCCGTCACTGAAGACGAAGCCAGGCCGGATCGTGAAGGTGTACACCCGACCGTTGTTCGACACGGTGAACTTCGAAGCGACCTCCGGGAGCAGCTTGCTGCCCGCGGGGCCCTTCTTGTCCGGATAGTTGTAGAGCTTGGCGGCGGTCGCGTACTCGAGCGACCACGCGGTGGTCACGTAAGCGAGCTGGGGGTCGACCTGGGTGGAAGCGCCGACGAGCCCGTAGCGGAAGATTCCGCCCTTCTTGAGTGCCTTGCCGGAGCTCGTGCTGGCACTCGCGAAGCTCGCTGCGATCAGAAGGCTTGCCCCGGCCACAATCATCATGACCGCGAGCCATTGCCGTCTGTGCATGTCTCTCCTTTCCGTGAATTCGAGTCAAAAGACGTCTCGACTCGGAACGGGCGCCTGCCCCGTTCTGCAAGCCTTAGACGCGGAAGTTAAGAGTTGGTTAGTTGCTCGAACGCGGGTCGAACGAGTCGCGGAGACCGTCGCCGAGCAGGTTGAACGCCAGCGTCGTCAGCAGTACCGCGAGGCCCGGCCAGACCATCAGCAACGGCCGGGTCGTGTAGTACTGGGGCGCGTCCGAAAGCAGGTTGCCCCAGCTGGCGGTGGGCGGCTTGATGCCGAGCCCGAGGAACGAGAGGCCGGCCTCGAAGAGCACGTAGCTCGCGACGATCAGCGTCGAGTAGACGATCATCGGCGCGATCAGGTGCGGCAGGACGTGGGACTTGATGATCCGCGAGTCGCTGGCGCCGATCATGCGTGCCGCCTCGATGTACTCCTTCTCGCGGATCGAGAGCACCTGCGCGCGCATGATCCTGGCCGGATAGAACCAGCCGAAGATCGTGAAGATCAGAACGAGCGTGACGACGCCGTTCGGGAAGACACCCCCGAACGTGATGTTGTCGAGCTGCGGGCCGACCGTCGCGGCCAGGGCGACGATGAAGAGCAGCAGCGGGAATGCCATCGTCACCTCGGTGATGCGCGAGATGATCGTGTCCGACCATCCTCGGAAGTAGCCGGCAATCGAGCCGAGGATCACCCCGATCACCATCACCCCGAAGGTGGAGAGCAGCGCGACCTCGAGCGAGACGCGCGCGCCGTAGAGCAGTCGCAGGAACTCGTCCTGGCCGAGCCGGTTCGCGGCGCCGAGAACGAGGACGTCCTGCTTGTTGGTGTAGTAGTTGTCGATGTGCGTCCACGGGTTCGCGGGCAGCAGGCTGACGCTGTCGACTGCCGCGGTGCCCGTGAAGATGTCGTCGGGCCCGTGGCCGATGAAGTGCTTGGCGATCGGCGCGCCGACGAACGCGACCAGGATCAGCAGGATGATGAAGATCCCGCTCGCGATCGCGACCTTGTCGCGTCGGAAGCGCCGCCAGACGAGCTCCCAGTAGCCGCGGGCGCGTACCGCTTCGGTGTCGTCGTAGCTGGGGGCGCCACCGCCCTCGCCCTCGACTCCGACCGCAGCGCCGAGGCCGGCGCCGCTGGAAACGAGGATCTCCTGTTCTTTCTGAGCCATGTGTAAGGGAGCCGTTAAGGCTGTCGGAACTATAGACGAGCGAACTGCGCCAGAGTTTGTGCCGCCTAGCCGGTCAGCGCGTCGGCGCCGGCCACGACCTCGAGGATCTCCTGGGTGATCTCCGCCTGGCGGGCGCGGTTCATGTCCAGCGTCAGGCTGGAGATCAGGTCGGCCGCGTTGCCCGAGGCGTTGCGCATCGCGGTCATCCGCGCTCCCTGCTCCGAGGCGGCCGACTCGAGCAGCGCGCGGTAGAGCTCGGTCTCGACGTAGACGGGCAGCAGGCGCTGCAGGATCTCCTCGGGCTCGGGCTCGTAGATGAAGTCGCCTAGCAGCGCCTGATCGTGCTCGGACTCCTCCTCGCGCGCGAGCGCCTCCTCGGGGATCGGCAGCAGATCACGCTCGACCACCCGTTGGACGAGCGCGGAGACGAACTCGTTGTAGATGATCACGACACGGTCGACCTCGCCGTTCTCGTAGAGCTCGGCCGCCTTGCGGGCGATCGCCTGGGCGTCGTGGTAGGAAGGCCGGTCGCTGAAGCCGATCCAGCTCTGGTCGATCTCGTACCGGCGGAAGCTGAGCGTCGAGCGGCCCTTCTTGCCGGCGACGAGCCAGTGCACCTCGACCCCGTCCGCGCGCAGCTGCCGCTCGAGCGCGAACGCGTGCCGGAGCACCTGGGCATTGAACGCGCCTGCCAGGCCGCGGTCGCCGGTCAGCGGGATGATCGCCGCCTTCTGGACCTCGCGCCGTTGCAGCAGCGCCAGTCCCTGGAGCGAGGTGCTCGCTCTGGCGGTGCCGATCATCAGCTCGGTCATCCGGTCGGCGAAGGGCCGCATCGCCTCGATGCGCGCCTCCGCCCGCCGGAGCCGCGCTGACGCAACGAGCTCCATCGCCTTGGTGATCTTGCGCGTGTTCCGGATCGAGCGGATCCGGCGCTTGAGGTCCGCAACGGTCGCCATCTACGCGGCTGCCGGAGTCTCCTGCGAGGGCTTGAACAGCTTCTGGAACTTCTGCAGCTCCTGCTCGAGCCGACTGCGCAGCTCGTCGGGGAGGTCGCCGGTCTCGCGGATCTCCTTCAGGACCGACTCGTCCGCGCGGAACTGCTCGCGCAGCTCCTCGAGGTAGCGCGGCACGTCGGCGACCGGGATCTCGTCCAGGTAGCCGTTCACGCCCGCGAAGACCGCGACGACCTGCTCCTCGACCGGCCACGGGTCGTACTGCGGCTGGTTCAGCAGCGCGACCAGCCGCTCGCCGCGGCCGAGGATCTTCTGCGTCGCCTGGTCGAGCTCGGAGCCGAACTGCGCGAACGCCTCCAGCTCGCGGTACTGCGAGAGGTCGAGCTTGAGGCTGCCGGCGACCTTGTTCATCGCCTTGATCCGGGCCGAGCCGCCGACTCGCGAGACGGAAATGCCCACGTTGATCGCCGGCCGCACGCCCGAGTGGAAAAGCTCGGACTCGAGGAAGATCTGGCCGTCGGTGATCGAGATCACGTTGGTCGGGATGTACGCCGAGACATCGCCGGCCTGGGTCTCGACCACCGGCAGCGCGGTCAGCGAGCCGCCGCCCTGTTCGTCCGAGAGCTTGCAGGCGCGCTCGAGCAGCCGGGAGTGAAGATAGAAGACGTCGCCCGGGTAGGCCTCGCGGCCGGGCGGGCGGCGCAGCAGGAGCGACATCTGCCGGTAGGCGTCGGCGTGCTTCGAGAGGTCGTCGTACATCACGAGCGCGTGCTTGCCCTCGAACATGAAGTACTCGCCCATCGCGCAGCCGGCATAGGGCGCCATCCACTTGATCGGCGCGGCCTCGGAGGCGCCGGCCTGGACGATGATCGTGTAGTCCATCGCCCCCTCTTCCTTCAGCTTCTCGTGCACCTGCGCCACGGTCGAGGCCTTCTGCCCGATCGCCACGTAGATGCAGATCAGGTCCTGGCCGCGCTGGTTCAGGATCGTGTCGACGAGGATCGCCGTCTTGCCCGTGGTGCGGTCGCCGATGATCAGCTCGCGCTGTCCGCGGCCGATCGGGATCATCGAGTCGATCGCCTTGAGGCCGGTCTGCACCGGCTCCTTGACCGGCTGGCGCTGGATCACGCCCGGCGCCTTGAACTCCAAGGGCCGCTGCTCCTTCGCGTTGATCGGGCCGGCGCCGTCGAGCGGGTTGCCGAGCGGGTCGACGATCCGGCCGATCAGCTCGGGGCCGACCGGGACGCTCGCGACCGAGCCTGTGCGCTTGACGGGCTCGCCCTCCTTGACGTGCTCCCACTCGCCGAAGAGCGCCGTGCCGACGTTGTCCTCCTCGAGGTTGAAGGCGAGGCCGGTGACGCCGTGCTCGAACTCGAGCATCTCCGACGAGACGCAGTTCTCGAGGCCGTAGACGCGGGCGATCCCGTCGCCGACCTGCAGCACCGAGCCGACCTCGGTGAGGTCGCTCTCCAGGTCGTACTCCTCGATCCGCTGCTTCAGGATCGAGGTGATCTCATCGGGGCGAAGCTTCATCAGACTCCTCTCAGGCTGTGACCAGCTGTCGCCGAAGCCGCTCGAGGCGGCCGCGCACGCTGGCGTCGAGACGATGGGAACCAACTTGTAGGACGATGCCGCCGATCAGGTCCGGGTCGACCGAGCGGCTCGCCTCGACCTTGCGGCCGGAGGCCTGCTCGATCTGCTGCAACAGCTTGCCGGCCTCGTCGTCGGAGAGCTCGACCGCGGTCGTTAGCTCGGCATGGACGACACCCTCGTGCTCGGCAACCAGGCGCTCGAACTCCTTCGCGATCTCCTCGAGCTGCCCCGCGCGGCCCTTGTCGGCGAGGACGAGCAGGAAGTTGCGCAGCAGGTCGTCGCTGCCGGCCAGCACGTCGTCGAGCGCCGCCCTGCGGGCCCGCGGGTCGAGCTGCGGATTCCGCAGCAGCTCGCGCAGCTCGGGCACCTTGCCTTCGGCCTCGACGAGCTGGGCCAGCTGCTCGCCGACCGGCTCGAGCTTCTTCTGGTCCCGCGCAGCCTCGAACAACGCGTTCGCATAGACGCGGTCCACGACGCTCACTCGTTGCCCTCCAGGACCGAGAAATCGAGCTCGCCGACGGCCTCTTCGATCAGGCGCTTCTGATCGGCGTCGTCGAGCGACTTCCGCGTCACCTTGGTGGCGGCGAGCAGGCTGAGGTCGACGACCTCGAGGCGGATCTGCTCGAGCGCCCGGCGCGTCTCGGACTCGATCTGCTTGCGGGTCTCCTCCAGCCGCCGCTGGCGGTCGGCCTCGAGCTCCTCGCGCATCCGGCGCTCGTTGGCGTCCGCAATGCGGCGTGCCTCGCCGAGGATCTGCTCGGCGTCGGTCTGCGCGCTCGCGATCAGCTTCCGGTGCTCCTCGAGCAGCTTCTGCGCCTCCTCACGAGCGTGGTCGGCCTCCTCCAGGGACTGCCGGATCCGCTCGCGCCGCTGGTCGATCGTGTGCTGGATCGGGCCGAACGCGAAGCGCTTGAGCACGTAGAGCGCGATCAGGAAGCAGACGATCGTCCAGATCATCAGTCCCGGAGTGACCTGGATGAGCGGGTTCGAGGCGAGCGGCAGCGACATGGCTAGACCAGGACGAAGGCGAGGATCGAGCCGAGCAGGCCGTAGAACACGACCGCCTCGGTGAGTGCGAAGCCGAGCCACTGGATGCCCTGCAGCTCGCCGCGCAGCTCGGGCTGGCGGGCGACCGACTGGATCATCGCGGCGAAGATGTTCCCGATGCCGACGCCGGCGCCGAGTGCGCCGAGACCGACGCCGAGCGCGAGGCCGATGGCCTTGCCGGCTTTGGTCACATCGCCGGTGGTGGCGGCGAGAATGGTTCCAAGCACGTGAACCTCCTTAGTGCTCCGGCTCGATCGCCGAGCCGATGTAGATGGCGGACAGGGCGGCGAAGATGAACGCCTGGATGCCGACCACGATCACGACCTCGAACAGGTAGAAGACGGTCGCGAACACGACGACGGGGATCAGCTTCAACGTCTGGAAGATGAAGATCAGGCCGAGGAAGGTCAGGATCAGGATGTGCCCGGCGAGCATGTTGGCGAACAGACGCACGCTGAGCGAGATCAACCGCATGAACTGGCCGAGGATCTCCAGCGGAACGATCAGGAGCAGCAGCCCCTTCGGCGCCTCCGGGATCCAGCTCTTGAAGTAACGCACGGGGCCGTTCCAGCGGATGCCCTCGAAGTGCGTGAAGAGGAACGTCAGGACGGCCAGCGCCAGCGTCACGGAGAGCGACGAGGTCGCGGCGTAGATGCCCCAGACGGGGAAGCCGTGGTAGGTCTCGCCCGTGATCGGGAGCGGGATGAACCCGATCAGGTTGATCACGAAGATGAACAGCAGCAGGGTCGCCACGTACGGGAACCAGCGGCCGATCGCCTTCGCCGGCAGGCCCTGCTCGGCGATCTGCACCTGGGCGACCTCGTAGATCGACTCGCCGACGGTCTGGCGGCGGTTCAGCGTCTTGCCGCGCATCAGGAAGAGCCCGGTCAGGATCGTCAGGACCGTGCCGAGCATCAGGTAGACGACCGCCTTGGTGATCGAGAGGTTGAGCGGCCCGAGGTGGATCGAGACCCACTCGTGCTGCTCGAACTCAGTCGTCGGGTCGAACTCGCCGCGCGCGAACGCAGGCGTCGGCAGCGCCAGGAAGAGCATCGTCGCGGCGAGCAGCGCACGCCTCATGCGCGTGGCTCCTGGGAGTAGTAGCCGAGCAACGAGAGACCGAGCTCGACGGTGTAGGCGGCGCCGTAGACGAGCGTGGCTGCCAGGCCGGCCTGCTTGTCCGAGGCGACGAGCGCGAGCAGCACCGCCAGCACGATCAGCAGGCGCGTCATCATCCCGAAGGCGCGCAGGCCCGAGGCGGCGAGGTTGTCCGAGGAAGGCTTCGCGCGCGAGAGCAGCAGGCCGAGCGCCTGCGCGCCGATCCAGAGCAGCGCGGCGGCGGCCCAGCCCTTCAGCGGCCAGTCGGCGATGAGGAAGAGCGGCAGGGCGAACGCGATCACGAGCGCGCCGGCCGCGGGCCCGAGCCAGCGTTGCCGCTCCGGGTAGGGCCGCGGCTCCCCGAGAATGCCGACGCGGGTCAAAAGGCGTCCTTGTAGCGCTTGTAGACCGCGAACACTCCCGCCGGGACGCCGACGAAGGCACCGACGAGGATCCCGTAGCCGACCGAGCCTGCGGCCCAGCCGACGAGCGCGCCTGCGCCCACCGACCCGGCGGTCACGCCCCCGAGCAGCGCGCCGGCTCCGGCCGGCTCGAACGACGAACGGGGACTGGGCTCCATCGCGCCGAGCATAACAAACCTTGTAACAGCGAAAACCGGCCTCAGATCGCCGTTTCTCGCCGACTTTGTACGAAGGATGCTCGCGGTCTGGCTAGGCCGTGCGGCGCTCGGCCGCTGCACGCGCCTCGGCCTCGCGGCGACGGATGCGCGGGTTCGCGAGCTTGACAATCTCGAGCAGGTAGACCATGTAGATCGAGGCTCCGAGCGCGAGCGCCCCGATCAGCGCCACCGTGATCGTCGGGCCGGTCTGCCAGTTGCCGTGGGCATGCGGGTGGATGAACCGCGTCGCCAGCGCGGCGCCGGCGAGGATCGCGCACCAGCCCCACATCGTCAGCGCCGCGCGCCGTTGCGAGAAGCCGATGTTCAGGAAGCGGTGGTGCAGGTGCGTCTGGTCGGCCGTGTAGACGGGCTGGCCGTACTTGATCCGCTTGGCGACCACGAACGAGGTGTCGATGATCGGCACGGCCAGCACGAGCAGCGGGAAGAGCAGCGTGGCGACGGCGGCGGTCTTCAAGAGGCCCTGGATCGCGAGCGCGCCGAGCGTGAACCCGAGCAGCAGCGCCCCCGAGTCGCCCATGAAGATCCGCGCCGGGTAGAAGTTGTGACGCAGGAAACCGAGGCAGGCGCCGAGCACGATCGCGGCCAGGATCGCGGTGTCCGGACGCCCGAGCGACAGCGCGATCACGCAGAACGTCCCGCCCGAGATCGCACAGACGCCGGCCGCCAGCCCGTCGAGCCCGTCGAGGAAGTTGACCATGTTCATGATCGCCACGATCCAGGCGATCGTCAGCGGGATTCCCACCCACTCCGGCAGCGCGTGCACGCCGAGGATCGGGAAGGTGAAGCGGTGCACCCAGATCCCGAAGCCGGTCGGGATCGCGGCGGCGGCGATCTGGCCGCCGAGCTTCTCCCACCAAACGAGGCCGCGAAAGTCGTCGATCGCGCCAACCATGGTGGCGACCGCCATCCCGAGCAGCAGCCCCTTCGTCTCGCGGCCGAGCGGCAGGAAGGCGAGGGCCGGCACGAAGATCCCGAAGAAAAGCGCGATCCCGCCGAGCCGCGGCACCGAGCCGCGGTTCACCCGGCGCGCGCCCGGCCGGTCGACCACGCCGAGCATGCGCGCCATCCCGCCGACGGCCGGTGTCAGCAAGATCACGATCAAGAGCGCCAGCACCGCCCCGTAGACGACCTCGAGATGGTCGGTGAGCGTCTGCCAGACCATGGCTACTTGGTGCCGTAGAGCCGGTCGCCCGCGTCACCGAGCCCGGGCACGATGTAGCCCTTCTCGTTCAACCCACGGTCGACGGATGCGGTGACGATCCGCACGTCCGGGTGTTCGCCCTGGAGGTGCTCGATCCCTTCGGGCGCGGCGACCAGGCAGACGAGCGTGACCGACCGTGCACCGGCCTCCTTGACCGCCTTCACGGCGGCGGCGCTCGAGCGCCCGGTCGCGAGCATCGGGTCGAGCACGATCGCGTCGCGCTCGCCGTCGCCGAGCTCGGGCAGCTTCACGTAGTACTCGACCGGCTGCAGCGTCTCCTCGTCTCGGTAGAGCCCGATGAAGCCGACCCGCGCGCTCGAGACCAGCGAGAGCACGCCGTCGAGCATCCCGAGGCCCGCCCGCAGGACCGGGCAGACCGCGACCTTCTTGCCCGCGATGCGCTGCACCTCGGTGCGCTCGAGCGGCGTCTCGATCTCGGCGGTCTCGGTCGGGAAGTCCTTCGTCGCCTCGTAGGTCAGCAGCAGCGTCAGCTCGTTGGCGAGCTTGCGGAAGTGGACGGTCGGCGTGTCCTTGTCGCGCAGGTACGAGAGCTTGTGCTGGACGAGCGGGTGCGCGACGACAGTCACGCCGGTCAGCAACGCCGTCACGACAGTCCCCTCAGCTTTGTGCGGGCTCGCGACCGCTGGACTGCAAGTAACTGCAAGGGTTCAAGCCGAACGCGTAGCGTGGTCACGCGACGTACGTCGTGTAGCCGCGGAAGCCCGGGTAGAGCGGCCGCTTCTCGCACAGCGCCACGCTTCGCTCCGCGAGCGGGCCTATCTCGGCGCCGTCGGCGAGCGCACCGCAGATGATCGAGCCGACCTCGCGGAAGTCGCCTTCGTCGAAGCCGCGCATCGTCGCCGCGGGCGTGCCGATCCGGATCCCCGAGGCAACCGTCGGCGGCCGCTCGTCGAAGGGCACGGTGTTGCGGTTGACGGTCAGCTTCGCCTCGGCCAGCCGCTCCTCGGCGTCCTTGCCGGTCCAGTCGGTCGAGCGCAGGTCGACCTGCAGCAGGTGCGTGTCGGTGCCGCCGGTTAGCACGTCGAGCCCGCCCTCCTGGAGCGTCGACGCGAGCGTGTCGGCGTTGGCGCGGACCTGGGTCTGGTACTCGCGGAAGGCGCCGGTCGCGGCGATCCGGAAGCAGGTCGCCTTGGCCGCGATCGTGTGCACGAGCGGACCGCCCTGCATGCCGGGGAAGACCGCGCGGTCGATCGCCTGGGCGTGCTCCTCGGTGCAGAGGATGAACCCGGCGCGCGGCCCGGCGAGCGTCTTGTGGGTCGTCGAGGTGACGAAGTGGCAGTCCTTGACCGGGTTCGGGTGGAGGCCGGCCGCGACGAGTCCCGCGAAGTGCGCCATGTCGCAGAGGAGCAGCGCGCCGACCTCGTCCGCGATCTCGCGGAAGCGATCGGTCTCGACCGTGCGCGGATAGGCGGAGCCGCCGCAGACGATCAGCTTCGGCTTGTTCTGCTTGGCGAGCGCGAGGACCTCGTCGTAGTCGACCAGGTTCGTCTCGCGCGAGACGCCGTAGTGCACGATCGTGTAGAGCCGGCCGGAGAAGTTGACCTTCAGGCCGTGCGTCAGGTGGCCGCCGTGCGAGAGCTCGAGCGAGAGAATCGTGTCGCCGGGCTGCAGCGCCGCCAGGTAGACGGCCATGTTCGTCTGAGCTCCCGCGTGCGGCTGCACGTTGGCGTGCTCGGCGCCGAACAGCTCCTTCGCCCGGTCGATGGCCGTCTGCTCGATCTCGTCGACGACTTCGCAGCCCCCGTAGTAGCGCCGGCCCGGGTAGCCCTCGGCGTACTTGTTGGTCGGGACCGACCCGATCGCCTCGAAGATCGCCGGCCAGGTGAAGTTCTCGGAGGCGATCAGCTCGATCTGGTCGCGCTGACGCTCGAGCTCCCGGCCCAGCAGCTCGGCGATCGCCGGGTCGATCTCTTCGAGCCCGGCGGTCTTCAGGTGCTCAACCGTCTCCTGAGCGATCGCCACTGCGGTGGATGGTACTCGGGTCACCTGCCGAAGGCGGCGGCCGCGCGCTCCAGCGCCTGCTGCGTCGGGACCGCGCCCTCGCGCAGGACGCGGGGCTCGGCGCCGGTCAGGTCGAGCACGGTCGAGGGCGTGCCGGGGAGCTCGCCGCCGTCCACGAGCGCGGCCGCGCCGGCGCGGATCTCGGCCGGGACGTCGTCGAGCGTCCGGGCTTCCGGGCCGCCGTGCAGGTTGGCGCTCGTGGCCACGACTGCGCCGACCTGCTCGAGCACCTCGCCGCCCGGGCCGGCGAGCTGCGGCACGCGCACCCCGATCGTCTCGGGCGCCGAGCCGGTCAGCCAGCGGAAACGCTGCTCGGGGTTCGGCAGCACGAGCGTGTACGGGCCCGGCAGCAGCGCCTCGAGTGCCGCGCGCGGCAGCTCGGGTACCAGCTCGACCAAGGCCTGCACGTCCTTCGCCAGCAACGCCAGCGGCTGCTCAACCGGCCGCTGCTTCAGCCGGTAGATCTCGCCTGCCGCCGACTCGCGCTGCGGGTCGGCGCAGAGCCCGTAGACCGTGTCCGCCGGCAGCACCACCGTCCGCCCGGCGCCGAGCGCCTCGACGGCCTGCTCGATCAGGCGGGAGCCCCGACGCCGAGGAACGAGAGCACCGCCTCGCGGAACCGCTCACGGGCCTCGACGAAGATCATGTGCCCCGATCCTTCGAGCACGACCGTCTCGACGCCGGGAATCGCGGCGAGATCCTCCGCGGCGCGCGGCCCGGTGATGAAGTCCTCGGAGCCGGTGATCACGAGCGTCGGCATCGTCAGCTCGGGCAGCCGCGGACGCAAATCGAACTGCTCGAAGATCTCCTTCTCCCAGAGGCGGAGCGCGTCCACGCAGAGCTCGTCGCCCGCCAGCGACTCGATGTAAGCGCGCTCCTCGTCACCGTAGCTGGCGAAGTAGAACGGCATCATCCTGAGCGTCAGGTCCATCAGCTCGCGGCCGGTGTCGAAGTTGCCCTCGAGCTCGGTCTTCAGCGCAGCGATCGCATCGTCGAACCACGGCTCCCCGGCGCGCGCCGCGATCGCCGCCTCCATCGCGGCGTTCTGCTCCGCGCCGAAGCGGGGCAGCGTGCTCGCCAGCACAAGGCGCTCGACCCGTTCGGGATGCTGCGCCGCGTACTCGATCCCGACCACCCCGCCGTGGGAGTGCCCGAGCAGCAGCATCCGCTCGAGCCCCAGCTGCTCGCGCAGCTCCTCGAGGTCGGAGGCGTAATCCGCGATCTGGTAGCCGGAGGCGGGATCCGAGCCGCCGGTGCCGCGTGGGTCGAGCAGCACGAGCTCGAGCTCGTCGCCGAGGCCGGCCAGGTCGCCCAGATAGAGCGAGGAGAAGCCGGGCCCGCCCGGATGGCAGACGAGCGTCGGGCCTGAGCCGGAGCGGTGATAGGCGAGCCTGCGTCCGTCCCGTGTCGTCAGCTCCGCCACCTCGCATGGATCGTAACCCGGCTCAGCTGCTCGTCGCGTACAGCTCCCACGGATCTTCGACGCCCTTGAGGGCGAACACGCCCCGGTCGGCGAACTCGATCCCCGAGCCGGCGACGAGGTCGCGCACGGTGCGCGTCACGAGCACCTCTCCGGGCGCTGCGGCCGCCGAGACCCGTGCGCCGATGTGCACCGCGAGGCCCGCCACGTCGCGGTCACGCTGGGTGACCTCGCCGGTGTGCAGGCCGCAGCGCACCTCGAGCCCCGAGCGGCGCAGCGAATCGCGGATTCCCCACGCGCAGCGAATCGCGCGCGCGGGCCCGTCGAAGGTGGCGAGAACCCCGTCGCCGGCGCGCTCGATCAACGTGCCGCGGTGCGTCAACAGCTCCCGCTGCACGACGTCCACGAACCGGTCGAGCAGCATCTGCCAGCGCCGGTCGCCGAGCTCGCTCACGTGCTCCGTCGAGCCGACCACGTCCACGAACAGGACGGTCGTCAGGACGCGGTCGACCTCGGCCTCGACGACTGGCGCGCCGGTGATGAACTCCTCGATCGCTGCGAGCAGGTCGGGCTCCGGGACCGGCCAGTGATCGGCGCTGTCACGCTCGAGCAGCCGCGCATCGGCGATGTGCTCGGCGAGGTAGCGGCCGTGGCCCGCCCGGACGTAGACGTCTCCGAGGTTCTGGATCACGAGCGTGGGCGAGGTCACGAGCGGGAGCACTTCGCGCACGTCGAGGTCGAGGATCGCCCGCATCCGCGCGAGTGCGGTCCCGGGGCTGGCGGCGAAGCGCTCGAGCCGCCCGTACCACTCCGTCATGCCCGGCGCTGAGGCCACGGACGGGCCGAGCAGCGCCGACATCCGGCCGTTGCCCCAGGTCTCGCTGACCTGGTCGAGGACCGCGTTCGCGGCATTCGGCGGTACCCCGGCCGGGTAGTCCTCGGCGCGGGAGAAGCGGGCGAACCCGTTCACGAGCACCAGCGAGTCGATCCGGTCCGGATGCGTGGCCGCCGACATCAGCGCCATCTGCACCGCGTGCCCATGCGCGATCAGGGACGCGTGCTCGGAGCCTGCGGCGTCCATCACCGCCGCGACGTCGTCCATCCAGTCCTCCGGTGCTGCGGGCGAGACGAGTGCGTCGGAGAGACCGATTCCGCGCATGTCGAACCAGAGCACGCGCGAATAGCGGGCGAGCGAGCTGACCAAGTCCTGCACGAACGGCTGCTCCCAGAGCACCTCCAGGTGACTCGCCCAGTCCAGCGACAGGACGACATCGCGAGGGCCGTCGCCGATTACCTGGTAGGCGAGATGGACCTCACCGCTGCGCGCGTAGCGGGTAGTAGGCGCCGCCACGGAGCGATCCTGTCACAACGGCCACCGTCCTTCCGCGACGCGGTCCCTCCCGGCGAGGTCGGGCGTGATTGTCACATGCTCGAAGCCGAAGTCCGAGAGCAGCCGCTCGACCCGGTCGCCGGTGCCCGCCGCGGTCTCGAGCACGAGCCAGCCGCCCGGGCGGAGCGCCTCACGGGCGGCGAGGGCGAGCTTCTCGGTCGCGCCCGAGGCGATCAGCGCGACGCGCGGCTCCCAGTCGCGCACCTCCGGCTGCAGCGTCGGCAGCTCGTCCGGCTCGACGTACGGCGGGTTCGAGACGACGAGGTCGAACTCGTGCTCGCCGAGGCCGCTCGTCAGGTCGTGCTCGACGAGCCGCACGCGGCCGTTGATCCCGGTCAGCTCCAGGTTCTCGCGCGCGAGCGCGAGCGCGTCCTGCGAGACGTCCATCGCAGTCACCCGCGCGTGCGGGGCCTCGTCGGCGATCGCCAGCGCGATCGCCCCCGTGCCGGTGCCGACGTCGAGCACCTGCGGCTCCTCGAGGTCGCGGATGTGTGCGAGCGCCCGCTCGACGACGACCTCGGTCTCGGGCCGCGGGATCAGCGCGCGCCGGTCGGTCTTCAGCGTCAGCCGGCGGAAGCCCCACTCGCCGAGGATGTAGGCGAGCGGCTCGCGCGACTCGCGCCGACGGAGGTTGGCGTCGAAGGCGGCGACCTGCTCGTCCGTCATTTCCCGGTCGAGCTCGGCGTACAGCAGCGCGCGGGCGCAGTCGTCGCAAGCTTTGGCCAGCAGCAGCTCGGACTCGAGCCGCGCCGATTCGACGCCGGCCGCGACGAGCCGCGAGGTCGCCCGGGCGAGCGCGTCGCCCAGGGTCATACCGGGTCAGGCTCGAGGGCCCGGCGGCGGTCCTCCGCGGCCAGGGCCTCGGTGAACTCGTCCAGCTCGCCCTCGAGGATCTTGTCGAGCCGGTGCACGGTCAGGTGTACGCGGTGGTCGGTCACCCGGTTCTCGGCGAAGTTGTAGGTGCGGATCTTCTCGGCACGCTGGCCCGAGCCGATCTGCGAGCGCCGCGCCGCCGCCTGCTCGGACTGCTGCCGCTCGCGCTCGGCCTCGTAGAGCCGGGCGCGTAGCACGCGCATCGCCTTGGTCTTGTTCTGAAGCTGCGACTTCTCGTCCTGCATCGCGACCACGATCCCCGTCGGCACGTGCGTGATGCGCACCGCTGAGTCGGTCGTGTTGACGCTCTGGCCGCCGGGGCCGGTCGAGCGGTAGACGTCGATCTTCAGGTCGTTGGGATCGAGCTCCACCTCGACCTCCTCGACCTCGGGCATGACGGCAACGGTGGCGGTCGAGGTGTGAATCCGCCCCTGCGACTCGGTCTCGGGCACGCGCTGGACGCGGTGCGTGCCGGCCTCCCACTTGAAGACCGAGTACGCGCCGTCGCCCTTGACCGCGAAGACGACCTCCTTGAAGCCGCCCGACTCGTTGCCGCTCGCCTCGAGCTGCTCGACCTTGTAGCCGAGGCGCTCGGCATAGCGCGTCAGCATGCGGAAGACGTCCGCCGCCCAGAGGGCCGCCTCGTCGCCGCCGACGCCCTGGCGGATCTCGACGATCACGTCCTTGCGGTCGGCCGGGTCGGTCTCGACGAGCGCGAGCTTCAGCTCCTCCTCGAGCGCCACCTGCTGCTGCTCGAGGTCGGGCACCATCTCCTTCAGGTCGCCGTCGCCGCGCGCGGCCTCGAGATCCTCACTGATCTCGCGCCATTGCCGCGCCAGCTTCGCGGGGGCTTCGAGCTCCTTGACGCGGCGGCCGACCTCTGCGGCCTCGCGGTGGTCGTTGTAGACGGCAGGGTCGCTCAGGCGCTCCTGCGCTTCGCGGTACGAGCGCTCCAGCTCGTCGACTAGCTCCTGGAAATCCGCCATCGCGGAAGCGTAGTCGCGCTCAGGCCATCACTTCGACGCGCTCGGCGCCGATGGTGTCGCCCTTTTCCAGCGCGAGCACCTCGCGCAGGGCGCGGATCGAGACCTCGAGCTGGTCGAGCGTGGGCTCGCGCGTCGTCAACCGCTGCAGCCAGAGGCCCGGCGCCAGCAGGGTCATCACGACCCGGTTGTCGGTGTGCTTGCCGGCAAAGCGGATCAGCTCGTAGGCGAGCCCCGCGATCAACGGCAGCAACAGGATCCGGCTCGCGATCAGCCAGTACCAGACGGGCCGCCCGAAGAACGCGAACACGAAGATCGCGATCACCATCACCCACAACAGGAACGCCGTCCCGCAGCGTGGGTGGATCAGGCTATATCGCTGCACCGTCGGCGGCGTCAGCTCCTCGCCGGCCTCGTAGGCGTTGATCGCCTTGTGCTCGGCCGCGTGGTACTGGAAGACGCGGCGCAGGTCGGGCAGCAGCGAGATCAGGATCAGGTAGGCGATGAAGACCGACACCCGGATCAGCCCCTCGACCAGCACGAACACGGTGCCGTTGGAGATCGGCAGCAGGTCGGCCAGCAGGGCGGGCCCGACCTTGAAGACGGAGATCGCGAAGCCGATCGCGATCAGGAACGCAAAGATGATCGCGCCGCGGGAAAGCTCGGTCTCGGCCTCTTCGTCTTCCTCGGCGGCCGCGTAGTTGGCGGAGATCGAAAGTGCCCGGAAGCCGATTGCGAGCGACTCGCCGAGCGCGACCACGCCGCGAACGATCGGCAGCCTGAAGGCCCAGTGGCGTTTCATGACCGACTCGATCGGCCGGCAGACCTCCGCGATCTGGCCGTTCGGCTTGCGGACGGCGACGGCCCAGTTCGAAGGGCCGCGCATCATCACGCCCTCGAGGACGGCCTGCCCGCCGATGGGGGCGCTCATAGTGCTCCTAGGCCTTGCGGCCGGCCTTCTCGAGGCGCCGCTGGAAGCGCTCGACGCGGCCGCCGGAGTCCATCAGCTTCTGCTTGCCCGTGTAGAACGGGTGGCAGTTCGAGCACACCTCGACGTGCAGCTCGGCCTTGGTCGAGCGCGTCTGGAACTCGTTCCCGCAGGCGCAGTGAACGGTGGCAAGGACGTACTCGGGATGGATCTCGGGCTTCATCGTCCACTCAGGATAGCAACGGCCGTATCGGTGGCCACGTTGCCGCCCGAGACCACCGCGACCACGTTCTCCCCCGGCTCGACGCCGATCTTTCCGGCCAGCAGGGCCGCGGTCGACGCCGCTCCGGCCGCCTCGCAGGCGAGCTTCGCGCGCGTGTACAGGAAGCGCATTCCTTCCTCGATCTCGGCTTCGCTCACGAGCACGACGCTTTCGACCCGCTCGCGCACGATCTCGAGGCCGATCGTGCCGGCGAACGGCGCGGCGAGGCCGTCCGCGATCGAGGCGGGAGCGACCGGCACCGGCTCGCCGGCTGCGAGCGCCTCGTACATCGCCGGCGACAGCTCCGGCTCGATGCCGATCACGCGCGCCTCGGGCTTGAGCCCCTTCACCGCGGTCGCGATCCCCGAGATCAGCCCGCCGCCGCCGACGGGAACGACGACCACGTCGACGGCCGGGACCTCCTCGACCAGCTCGAGCCCGACGGTTCCCTGGCCCGCGATCGTGCGTGGGTGGTCGAACGGATGCACCGGCGTGCGGCCGGTCTGCTCGACCAGGTCGTCGAGCCGCGCGAAGGCTTCGGTCGGGTCGGCGGACTCTAGGTCGACCTCGGCGCCGTAGCCGCGTGTCGCCGCGATCTTCGCCTCGCTGGCGCCCTGCCACATCACGAGCAGCGCGTCGAGCCCCTCGGCGCTCGCGCCCCACGCGAGCGCCTGTGCGTGGTTCCCGGCCGAGATGCCGATCACGCCGCGCTCGCGCTCCTCCGGCGTCAGCGCAGCAAGGTTCGTCAGCACGCCGCGCGGCTTGAAGGAGCCCGTCCGCTGGAAGAGCTCGGCCTTGAGCCAGACCCGCGCGCCCGTTCGCTCCGAGAGCGTGGCCGAGGAGAACGTCGGCGTTCGGTGCAGCCGTCCGGCGATCGTCTCGCGCGCCGCCTCGACGTCCGCGAGCTCGACCATCACGTCAGCCTGTAGTCGGGCCCCGCGCCGCCCTCGGGCGGGGTCAGGCGGCCGCCCTTGGCGGTGATGGCGCCGCACTGGACGCAGTTCGAGGGGGTCACCTCGACGCCGTTCTCGGCCACCTCGTAGACCGCCGCCGGGCACATGCGCG
>DATIOF010000023.1:0-6552 GCA_035473395.1 Gaiellaceae bacterium | reverse complement strand
GCCGCCGGGGCGCGGGCCGGCGATGTCGACGCCGACGACCCCGCGCGGCGCGTAGCGGATCGCCTTCTCGATGATGGTCGCGTTCTGCTTCTCGTCGAAGGTGCGGTCCATCATCAGGATCAGCCCGACGCGGACGAGCGGGTACTCGAGGCTCGCGCGGTCGAGCCCGCGGATCGCGGCCATGATGATGTGGTCGAGGTCGCGCTCTCCGCCGCGGTTCCGCTTCATCGGGTTGAAGCGCAGCTCGAGCGTCGTGATGTGCTGCGAGCGGTAGGCGCCGCCGATCGCGGTGTGCACCGAGCGCTCGACCGCGAGCGGGCTGGACTGGATCAGCTCGGTCCAGTGGTAGATCTGGTCGAGGGCGTCGAGCGAGTCGACGCGGCGCGGGTCGGCGATGGTGACGAGCCGGTCGAACTCCCAGTAGTCCTTGACGGGGAGCGCGATGCCCTGCTCGTGCGCGAGGCTCCACATGATCTCGGAGGCAACCGACGCGCCGAGGTGCGTGTGGAGCTCGGCGAGGCCCTCCTCGAACATGGCGCTGAGTCTAGACGCGGTCGGCTGAGCCTCAGCCAGGGTCTGGGCGCGTCCTGCTCGCGCGGTCGTGAATGCATCGGTCGTCGAGGACCTGTGTGCCTCGGGGGTCCCCTGCCGCATCAGGTTGGGCAGCCGCGTGTTTTCGCCTGATACGGGTGGCCCTAGTTCACGCCGAGGGTGCGGTGTAGGCTCTGGGCGGTCCGGGCGAGAGCGGCCGCCACCCTCTCCCCCTGAGGCAAACACGCGGCATCGTTCCGCCCCCGCGCGGCCGCTCTCGCTCTCTCTGCAGTTAGCAAGGGAGCCTGGCACTCCCTCCACTCCCCCCTTGGAGAGGAGCTACCCAGACCCCCTTTGATAGATGCGCTCAGGGGCTCAAGCCTGCGGCGTCCTCAACAACGAGCACATCCGAAGGCTCTGGCCGCGGATTAGAGCCGGTTGGCGCGGCCGAGCGAGAGCCACCAGCGGCCGGCGCCCAGCTGAAGCCACGAGACCAGCACGAGCGGGATCGCGAGCAGGGCGGGGAGGACGACGTCGAAGATCCCGATCGCAACCGGCTTGAGGAAGCGGTTCTCGGAGTTCGCGTAGATCGCGAGCGCAACGAGCGTGGCGACCCCCGCGATGAAGAGCGCCGTCCCGTGCGGTGTCAGCAGCACCCAGAGGCCATAGGCGGCGGCGCCGACCGCGGCAAGCAGGAGCAGCAGCGTCAGCGGCAGCAACGGCGACACCATCCGCGCGGGCTTGAGGAAGCGCTGCTTCGAGGTGCGCAGCAGCTTGAGGAACTTGTCGCTCGGCTGTGCGAGCTGCTCGGCGACGACCTCGAAGGGCCAGTCCACGTCGGGCCCTGGAGTGCCGAGCGCGGCGAGCGCGGCGCGGGTCGGGACGATGCGGTCGGTCAGCTGGTAGGCGTCGGCCATCAGCGACCATGCTTCGACCTCGCAGAAGGAGTCGAGATCGGTGCGCACCTGGGCGAGCGCGCGCTGCACGTCCTCGAGCACGCCGAAGTCGGTCGACTCGATCGTCGCCACCTTCTCGGAGACCTGACCGCCGGGCGTCCGCTGGTGCGCGGGTAGCCCGGTCTGCAGATGCATGAAGCCGGTCGAGTCGCTCGCCTGCAGGAGTTGGAGCAGCCGCTGCTCGCGCTCGGCGTCGCCGTAGATCGAGATCACGCGGCCGAGCACGGCCGGCAGGCGGGTCGAAGGGCGCGCGAGGTCGGGCATCTGGCCCGAGCCGTCGCTGATGATCCGGTGCGTGCACTGCCGGTCGACGAGTCCCTCGACGCCCTGGTTGTCGTGGACGCCGCCGTCGACGAGCTCGATCTTCAGGTCGTCGAAGAGCTTGGGCACGATCACGGGCGGGAAGCCGCCCGGAAAGCAGGCCGAGGCGGCGACCGCCGCGCCCAGCGGGAAGTCCTGGCAGGCAGCCGGCAGTGCATCCCAGCGTGTTCGTTCGAGGATCACGTTCTTGTCCACGTCCTCGCGGGCGGCCTGGTCGGTCGTCCCCTGCCGCGGCGGCTCGCCCGCATACATCGCCTCGAAGCGCCAGTTGTGGCCCGTGTTGAGGGTCGTCGCCTCGAGCAGCAGGATCGGGACGGGCGCGTTCCGCCGCGGGTTCTCGACGTCCGGGTCGAACGGGCCGGTGTGGCCCTTGGGCTCGATCAGCAGGTCGCGCATCGCGATCCGACCCTTGCGCTTGGGCCGGTCGCCCCAGGCCTTCGCGTAGAAGCGGCGCTCGTACAGCGCGCCGACGCGGTCCGTGCGCGAGTAGGTCGGGAGCGCCATCCTGAAGTTCTCGAGCAGGTTCGCCCAGCCCGAGCCGCGCACGTTGCTCGCGGCGGCCTCGCGGTACTCCTGCTCGACCGCGCGCACGAGCTCGACGTAGTCGGCGTCTGTGATCTCCGCGTCGGCCTTCGACTCGAGCAGGTTCTTGACGTGCAGGTAGTAGAGCGCGCCGATGATCGAGCCGCCGGAGACGGTCGAGATCACCTGCACCGGCCGCAGCAGCCCGAGCTCGGCGAGCTTCGCGAGGACGCCGACGTGGAAGAAGGCAGCACGATGACCGCCCCCGGAAAGGGCAAGGCCGAGCTTCGGGTGCTCCCGTTCCTCGGACACTGGCGGCGTGCTCACGATCTCACCGGCGGCGTAGCGAGTCAACGGCCGCGATTTGACCCACGTGGGTCATGACAGGTACCCGCGATCGTGAAAAGCTCGCCTGTAACGCTCGGCCGGACAAGGTATGGCCCATATACCTTCCCCTCGGGACCGCCGTCCCTCGGCGGGACACCGATCCTCCATGCCGGACGAGCACCGTCGCTGCCGGCCACCCGCGGCGGGGTGGCCGGTAGAGACTCTTCTTTTTGCCGTCACGCTGACCCTCTAGCGTCGTCAGAATCGAGGGACGATGAAGGTTGGCATCGTCGTCCCGTACTCCTGGTCCTATTGGGGCGCCGTGCCCGAGCACGCCGAGCTGCAGGCGGCTGCGCTGCAGGGGCAGGGGATCGACACGCGCACGGTGATCGGGAACGACCCGCCGGGGAGCTTCACGCGCGTGCTGCACCCGCGCCACGGGCGGCACGGCGAGCCGCCGGACGACGTGATCCCGGTCGGGCGCTCGGTGATCGTCCCGGCCAACGGCGCGCTGCCGAACATCGTCCTCAGCCCGCGCACGGTCACGCGCATGAAGCAGGTGCTCGAGCGCGAGCAGTTCGACGTGCTGCACCTGCACGAGCCGATGACGCCCATCATCTGCACCGCCGCGATGGCCTGGGCGCGCTGTCCGATCGTCGCGACCTTTCACGCCTCCGGCGGCCTTGGCTGGCTGCACGCAGGCCGTCCGGTGTGGGGCTTCCTGATGGACCGGATCGACCGGCGGATCGCGGTCTCCGGCGCGGCTCGCGAGTCGGCCTCGCGCTGGTTCCCGGGCGAGTTCGAGGTGATCCCGAACGGCGTCTTGATCCCGGAGCACGCCGAGGCCGGCGGCCGCGAGCACCGGATCGTGTTCATCGGCCGGCACGACCCGCGCAAGGGAATGCCGGTGCTCCTGCGGGCCTGGCCCGAGATCCACCGCCGCACCGGCGCCCGGCTGCGGATCGTGGGCGCCGACCCGCTGATGGTGCGCCTCGCGCTGACCCGGGCGGGCATCGAGCCCGAGGGGATCGACTCGCTCGGCTTCCTCAGCCAGGACGACCTGACCGCGGAGCTCTCGAGCGCGAAGGCGCTGGTGGCCCCGTCGCTCGGCGGGGAAAGCTTCGGGATGGTGCTCACCCGAGCCTTCGCCTGTGCCGCCCCGGTCGTGGCCTCCGACATCAGCGGCTACCGTGACGTCATGACGGACGAGACAGGCGTGCTCGTCCCGCCGGGGGAGCCGGACGCGCTGGCGGACGCGGTCGTCGGCCTGCTGGCGGACGAGCCGCGACGCGAGCGTTTCGGGGCGGCCGCGCGGCAGCTCGCGCAGGAGCGCTACTCCTGGGACGACATCGGGCGGCGCCTGGCCGAGATCTACCGGGAGCTCGCGTGAACCTGCGCATCCCGGGTACGCCGCTGCTCCGGATGGTGGCCGTGCTCGCCTGCGCGGCGGGCGTGATCGCGCTGCTCTGGTGGCGCGGCCCGGACTGGGGCACGGTCTGGCACGCCTTCGACGCCGTCAAGTGGTACTGGGTCGCCGCGGCGATCGGCCTGAACCTGCTTTCCGTGGTCGTGCGCGCGTTCGCGTGGAGCACGGTGATCAACCAGGCCCTGGAGCCGCCGCACCCGCGCTTCATGCTCGTCTTCTCGGCCTTCTCGGTGGGGCTGTTCGCGAACGCGGTGCTGCCCGGGCGGATCGGCGAGCTCGCGCGCGTCGCGGTGCTGACGCGCAAGCTGCGGCTGCAAGGGCGCGGCAACGGCACCTGGGCCGTGCTCGTCGGGACGGTCTTCGCGCACCGCCTGTTCGACCTCGTGCCGACGGCGCTGTTGATCCTCTACGTGCTTGCGACCGCGAAGATCCCGCACTGGGCGATCGCGAGCCTGCTGATCGTCGGCGCTGTCGGGTTCGCGCTGTTCGCGTTCGCCTTCGCCGGCGCGCGGCGCCACAACCGCTCGGTGCTCGAGGGCGTCGGCCCGGTAAGACGCCTGGTCGAGATGGGGCGTGCCGGCCTCGCAGTGCTGCACGCGCCGGGCCCGGCGGCGGTGGCCGCGATCTTCCAGACGCTCGGCTGGGTCTGCCAGCTCTTCGCGGTCTACGTCGCGATGCGGGCCTTCGACATCCACGCGCCGCTGCCGGCGGCCGCGCTCGTGCTGCTGCTGATGAACGTCGCGACGCTCTTTCCGCTCTGGCCGGGGAACATCGGCCTGCTGCAGGCGGCGATCGCGCTCCCGTTGCGTCAGTACGGCGTTCCGGCGGGCCAGGCGATCGCGTTCGGCTTCGGGCTTCAGGCGATCGAGGCGTCGGTGGGCGTCGGTGTCGGCCTGATGTTCCTCGCGCGCGAGGGTCTCTCGTTCGCGATGCTGCGGCGGATGCCCGACGCCTCGGAGGCCGAGGTGCCCGAGGAGGAGGAGGCCGAGGCGATGGCGGCGCTCGGGGAGGAACCTGCTCGCGCTCGCATCCCCGGCTAGCCTCAAGGGCGTCCTCTCGGCCGGCGAGGCTGCGGCAGCGCTGGCCCGCGGCTTCCGAAGCGCAGGCGCCGAGGCAGAGGAGCTGCCGCTGGCAGACGGCGGCGAGGGAACCGCGGTCGTGCTCGGCGCGGAGGTCGTTCGGGTCGAGACCGTGCACGACGCGTTCGGGCGCGAGCGCGAGGCGCCGGTGCGTGCGCTTCCCGATGGAATGGTCGTCGTCGAGAGCGCCGACGCGATCCCATTCGATCCGGCTCGTCTCGACCTGCGCTTGGCCTCGAGCGGCGGCCTGGGCGAGCTGATCGCGCGGGCGGGGCCCTGCGAGCGGTTGCTCGTCTGCCTCGGCGGCACGGCGACGATGGATGCGGGGGCCGGCCTGCTCGACGCTCTCGACGAGCTGCCTGCACCGACGACGGTGCTCTGTGACACGCGGGCCACGCTCGCGGAAGCGCCGCGGCTGTTCGGCCCACAGAAGGGCGCGAGCGCAGCCGAGGTGGGCGAGCTCGAGCTGCGGTTCGCGCGCCTGCCCCTCGCCGACCTTCCTGGCGGTGCGGCAGCCGGAGGTCTCGGCTCGGCGCTCGCGGCGCTCGGCGCGGAGCTCGTCCCGGGCGCGGCCTACGTGCTCGAGGCGGTCGGCTTCCGCGAGCGAGCCGCCCGGGTGGCGCTGGTCGTCACGGGCGAGGGCACGGTCGACCGGACGAGCTTCGAGGGCAAGGCGCCGGGCGAAGCGGTGCGCGCGTGCGCGGAGCTCGGCGTGCGCTGCGTGCTCTTCGGTGGACGGGTCGAGGACGGCGTGGAGGCGCTCGCGCTCAGCGGCGACCCCGCGCGTTCCCGCGAGGACCTTGTCGAGCTAGGCCTCGGCCTCGCGTAGCCGCTTGGCCATCGCCTGCAGCAGAGGCCACGCGATGCGGGCGTCGCTCTCGACGAGCGGGCGGAAGTCCCAGAACGTGAGGCTGTAGCACGTGAGTGCGGACTCGGCCTCGATCGAAGCGGTGCGATCGCCCTGGTCGATCATGGCGATGTCGCCGAAGTAGTCACCAGGACCCAGGCGGCCTCGCTCGTCGCCGTGCACCTTGACGACGGCCTCGCCGCTCTCGATCACGAAGAAGCGCGCGACATGCTCGCCCTCGGCCACGACCGACTCGCCTGGCTCGAAGACGCGCTCCTTAAACGAGCCGCTCAGCCGCTCGAGCTCGCGCGGCTCGAGCGCCGCGAAGAGCGGAACGCGCTGGAGCAGCTCAACTGAAGGCCCGGCCACCGGCGAATTCTTACACGGTCGAGACGCCGAGGCGCGAGCCGATCACCGCGTCGGCCGCCTGGGTGCTGGCTGCGTGGCCCGTGACCGCGGGCAGGAAGTCGTCGCGGTCGAGCGCGAACAGGTCGGCGTCGGTCGCCGCCACGACCGTCGCGGTGCGCGGCACGTCCCGCAACA
>DATIOF010000022.1:0-20095 GCA_035473395.1 Gaiellaceae bacterium | reverse complement strand
TTGGCGAACTGCGGCAGCACGAAGACGTACGTGCCGACGATCACCGCGACGGCGAGCGCGATCGCGAGGCCGCGCTTGACCCAGGGCTTCAGCGCGCCACCTCGAGTCCGAGCATCTCGCCGATCGCGAGCACCCGCACCGCAACCTCGGGCGCGAGCTCCGCGGCCGCCTGCTCGAACTCCCGCGCTGGGCGGTCGTCGGGCCGGGACGCGAAGGGCGTCCTGAACGTGCCCCAGTGGATCGGCACTGCGATCCGCGGCCGCAGCAGGCGCAGCGTCTCGGCCGCGCGGCGAGGGTCGAGATGGCCGGCCGGCAGCTTCGGGCCCCAGCCCGAGACGGGCAGCACGGCAACGTCCATCGGGCCGAGCTCGGCCATCCCGGCGAAGAGGTCGGTGTCGCCGGCGAAGTACACCGTCGTCGAGCCCCGCACGATGTAGCCCAGCGAGTCCGTCTTCGCCGAGAAAGGCCCGCGGCCGGACTCGTGGTCTGCCGGCGTCGCGCGCACGGCGAGCCCGCCGAGCTCCACTTCGTCGCCCGCGTCAACCTCGTGCACTTGCGAGTGACCCCAGCCCCGCAGCAGCTTGCCCGCGCCGGTCGGTGCGACGATCGGCAGCGACCCGTCGAGGCGGCGCAGCGAGGCTCGGTCGAGGTGGTCGAAGTGGGTGTGCGAGACCAGGATCCCGTGGACCGGGCCCGGGTCGGGGGCCGCGTCGCGGCGCAGATGCCAGACCCGCCGCCGGAGCACGGGGTCGGTGAGGAGCCGCGTGCCGTCCACGTCGATCACGACGGTGCTGTGCCCCAACCAGGTGAGCCCGCTCAACGCACGTCCTCCCGGATCGAATACCCGGCTGCGGCCACGTTCATCACCCCCTTCGGATGAGGCCCGCTGCAGGGTCTCACGAAACAATCGCCGAGAGCGCCGGTGATCAGCAGCCGCGAACAGGCCAACGACGCGCCGAGCTGGCGGCCGACCCGGCCGAAGCTCAGGCCCGTGCGCGTGCTGGTCGCGTGGATCGTCGCCGCCGCGGCCCTGCTCGTTGCCGCGTGGCTCGTCCCGGGCGCGGCCGTCAACGGCTTCCTCGGGGCGCTCGCGGCGGCTGCCGTGATCGCCGCGCTGAACGCGGTCATCCCGCCGCTGCTCGCCGCGCTGCGTCTCCCGTTCATGATCCTCACCGGGCTGGTGCTGATCCTGATCGCGGACGCCCTGATGCTGCTCGCGGCCGACCGGATCACCAACCACGACCTCGAGATCGACTCCTTCTGGTCGGCGCTCGCCGTGGCTTTCGTCACCGCGGCCGTCACGGTGGTGCTCGACATCGTCCTCGGCACGAACGACGACGACACGTACACGCTGCGGGTGAGCCAGCGGATCGCGCGGCGTTCGGGCGAACGGACGATCACGGACGCGCCCGGCGTCGTCTTCCTCGAGATCGACGGCCTTGCGCTGCCGGTGCTGCGACGCGCGCTGCGGGACGGCAGCGCGCCCACGATGGCCCGCTGGGTCGAGGAGGGCACGCACCGGCTCGCCGGGTGGGAGACCGACCTCTCGTCCCAGACCGGGGCGAGCCAGGCGGGGATCCTGCTCGGCTCGAACGAGGACATCCCCGCCTTTCGCTGGGTCGAGAAGGAGTCGGCGAAGCTGGTCGCGTGCTCCGGGCCGCCGGATTGCGCGGAGATCGAGCGGCGCCACGCCAACGGGCAGGGACTGCTCGTCGACGGCGGCGCGAGTCGCGGCAACCTGCTCTCCGGCGAGGCCGACCACGTGATCCTGACCGTCAGCCGCATGGACGCCGAGAAGCGCGCCAATCCCGGCTATCGGAGCTTCTTCGCCAACGGCTTCAACGTCGTCGTGGTGCTGGTGCTGTTCTTCTGGGAGGTCGTGCTCGAATGGTCGGCCGCCGGGCGGGCCAAGCGGCGGGACGTCCGGCCCCGGGGCCACCGTGGCGGCATCTATCCGTTCCTGCGCGCGACGCTCTGCGTCGTCGTGCGCGACCTGATCGTCTACAGCGTCCTCACCGACATGATGAAAGGAC
The DNA here is from genome assembly GCA_035473395.1 of Gaiellaceae bacterium. Taxonomy (GTDB): domain Bacteria; phylum Actinomycetota; class Thermoleophilia; order Gaiellales; family Gaiellaceae; genus AC-32. The sequence goes on along the minus strand of DATIOF010000022.1, from coordinate 18,062 downwards.
GGCCCGCGATCTACGCGACCTTCTCGAGCTACGACGAGGTGGCACACCACTCCGGCCTCGAGCGGGTGGACACGCTCGAGGCGCTGCGCAAGCTCGACCAGCAGTTCGGCCGGATCGAGCGGGCCAGGGCCTACGCCGCCCGTCCGTACGAGCTGGTCGTGCTTTCCGATCACGGGCAGACGCAGGGCGCCACCTTCAAGCAGCGCAACGGCTACGGGCTCGACGAGCTGGTCGCGCGCTCGGTCGAAGCGGCCAACGTGGCCGCCGTGGCCGACGGCGACGAGAACCACAGCAGCGTCGGCAACGCGCTCGGCGAGGCGACCGGCAGCACGCAGAAGCGGAAGCTCCCCAAGAACGACGTCTCTGACCGGGACGTGGTCGTCCTCGGGTCGGGCAATCTCGGGCTCGTCTACCTGATGGAGGAGCGGCGGCGCCTGACCCGTGAGGAGATCGACGAGCGCCACCCGCGCCTCCTGCCGGCCCTGCGCGAGCATCCGCACGTCGGCTGGCTGCTCGTCCGCTCCGAGCACGACGGCCCGGTCGTGCTCGGCGCCAACGGGACCCACTACCTCGCCGACGGCCGCATCGAGGGCGAAGACCCGCTCGCACACTTCTCGCCGAACGCGCCGCAGCATCTGCATCGCACCGATGGCTTCGAGCATGTGGCCGACGTGATGGTCGGCAGCTTCTACGACCCCGAGCTGGACGAGGGCTGCGCCTTCGAGGAGCTGATCTCGTTCCACGGCGGCATCGGCGGGGCGCAGACGCAGCCGTTCCTGCTGGCGCCGGTCGAGCTGCCGCTCCCGGACGAGCCGATCGTCGGCGCGGCGGCCGTGCACGCCGTCCTCACAGGCTGGCGGCGCCGGCTGAACGGCCCGCCGGCAACCGAGGCGGCGGAGGCCACGCCGCTCGATGCGGTAGCGCCGTGATTCCGGCATCGGGCGCCCGCTACACCCGCGTCGCCCGCCTTCGGTCCGCGCACAGCTACGGACTCGTGCTCGGGCTGATCATCGCCGTCTTCATCTTCACCTCGGTCGCGCCGAACAGCCCGTGGGCCGACAGCACGCTCGTGCTGCTCCAGAGCCTGACGCTCGTGACAGCCCTCTGGACGTCGGGCGTCGCCCAGGCCGACTCGAAGATCAGCATTGCGCTGGTCGCCCTCGCGACCGCCTCGGCCCTCGCCCTGCTCGTCTTCGGCGGCACCTTCTTCAAGGCAGTGGTACTCGTCCTCGCGGGCGTGCTGACAGTGGCGACGATCGCGACGGTGGCCCTCGGCATCGTCGACCAGGGCGAGGCGAACGTGAAGGCGGTGACGGGCGCCGTCTGCGTCTACGTCCTCATCGGCATGCTGTTCGTCTTCCTCTACGGCGTGATCGCCGCGGTTAGCTCAAGCGACTTCTTCGCCCAGGGGACGGACGGGACGCGCTCGCTACGGCTCTACTTCAGCTTCGTCACGCTGGCGACGCTGGGCTACGGCGACTACACGCCGGCCCACGAGCTCGGCAGGACGCTCGCGATCGTGGAGGCGCTGTTCGGCCAGCTGTACCTCGTCACCGTGATCGCCGTGCTCGTCTCGCGCATGCGCGGCGTCGAGCGAAGGTGATCTAGCCGGAAGAGCTGCTGAGCTTCTTGCAGGCCGGGGCATCCCGGAAGCCCTGCTCGAGCTCGCCCTTCGCGTCCGCCTGCTGGAGCTTCGAGGCGGCCGAGCCGATCTGCGTGCTCATCGTCGAGAGCGTGGTGGCGATGCTCGAGGCGGCGGTAACGGCGCTCTTCGTCGTGCCCGTCGCGACCGCGTCGTTCACCGCGCTCTGCAACTGGTCGACGTCGTCGTTGACCTGCGTCGCGAGCTTGTCGATCGCGTCCTTCGCCTGCTGGCCGGCGTCCGTGTTCGGCTTGCCGAGGCCCTTGAGGTCGTCGGCGAACTGGTTGGTGGCGGACTTGATCTCGCTGGTCGACTTCTTGAGATCGCCCTTCTGGAGGTTGCCGCTCTTGAGCGACTCGCCCGCCGTCTTGACCGAGTTCGACCAGGTCGTGATCGCCGAGCAGAGGCTGTCCGCCCAGTCCTTGGGCGACGGCGAGGAGCTGCTGCTCGAGGAGCCACCGCCGCAGCCCGCCACGAGCAGGGCGGCGAGCGCAACGGGAAGGAGCGCCAGCTTCATGCGCCCTACTCTCGCAGCTTCCCGGCCGACCCGCATCACCCTGTCCGGACTACGCGGTCAGTCCCGCGATCCCGCTGCGCAGCAGAGAGAGAGCCAGGAGCACCACGAGCACGGCCGCGACGTTGCGCGCGTTCCGCTCGAGCCAGGTGCGCACGCTGCCGAGCGTGCGCGTCGTCCAACCGGGGGCGAGCACCAGGAGCAAGAGCGCCGTCGCCAGCGGCAGCAGCGAGACGAGCGAGAAGAACAGCCAGTCGACCGCGTACTCAGCCGCTGTGGGGTCGAGCTCCGAGATGTCCTTCAGCGCGATCGGGATGAACGCGCCCGGGTTGGCAAGCGCGGCGCCGGCGCCGACGATCGCCACGACCGGCGACGAGGCCACCTTCTGCATCTGCGCGAGCATGCTCTCGGTCCGCTTCGTGTTCGGCGGACGCCGCAGAACGACCACGACCAACACGAGGAGTGCCAGCGCGAGCGCGAGGTCCAGAACGGCCACCCATGTCTTCGGCTCGCTCGGCGTGCGCGACGCCGCGGCGTTCCCGAGCACGAACGCCGCCACGACACCGATCCCCAGTGTCGCGCCGAGGGCGCCGGCGTAGAACCAGAGGCCGGTCCGGAGCGGCCGGTCGCCGAGAACGAGCACGAGCACCGAGAAGGACAGGGTCGTCGGCGAGAGCATCGCCGCCAGCGCCGTCAGCGCCAGCTCGGCGTCGATCCAGCCCATGCCGGCCTAGGCCTTCGCGGCCCGCTTGGCCTCTTTCCGCTCGGCGCGCGCGGCCTTCTGCTCGGCCGCCTTCTGCTTCGCGTCGACGTAGGAGCTCGAGACGAGGTCCTTGCCGCCGGTCCAGCCGAAGACCCAGACCACCAGCGCGATCGCGAAGAGGATGTTCCAGGCAGTCATGACCAGCTGCTGCGCGACCGAGTAGGCAGTCGCGGTGGTCGCGTCGGTGACGCCGTTCAAGGAGGCGACGTTGAACGCCTGGTTGACGCCCGCGCCTCCAGGGGTCACGGAGGTGACGTTCGCAATCGAGTTGCCGCCGCACAGGCGCATCAGCGTGTCGAAGCTGACGGGGATGTCGTACGCCGCGAGGAAGACCGCCATCACGCCGAGGCTTGCGATCCAGCCGAGCAGCGACGGCGTGAAGACGCGGATGAAGTACTTCCGCGGCTCGCTGAGGATGCCGCCACCCTCCTTGGCGTCGTCCCACCAGTGGACGACCTTTGGCCAGAAGGCACGGATGAGCAGGTAGATCAGGAAGACCCCGCCGAGCAGCAGGATCGCGGTTGCCCACGGGCGCTCGTGCACGAAGGCGAACTTGATGTCGAACGAGCCCCCGACCGAGAGGAAGAGGTAGAGGTACGTGAAGGCGCCGCTCACGGTGAAGAAGATCTTTTCGACGAGGTAGGCGCCGAGCACGCCGGAGAAGGTGGCGCCGGCGATGATCGTGGTGAACATCAGCAGCATCACGAAGGTGCCGATGTTGGCGGGCAGGATCCCGTTCAGCGCCACCGACGTCGCGTAGCAGGCGAGCACAACCCTGAAGCTCGTCGTCGGGTAGGCATAGCGCAGGATCGCGTACCAGGCGAACGCGGTCAGGCCCGTCTGGATGGTCTTGAGCACGCAGCCGGCTGCGATGTAGGCGGCCGAGATCGTGCTGAGCGTGTCCCAGAGGTTCGAGAACCAGCCGCGGATGTCCCAGCCGAGCAGGTCGGCCGCGGCCGCGATCACGACGATGAGCACCGCCCAGATCAGCAGGCGCCGGAAGTGCACGTGTCCGCGGGGCGCGGGCTCTGCGGCAGCTGTCGGCGCGGACGTCACCGGGTCAAGTGGCGCTGCGAGTCATCACCGACTTGTCCTCGGGCGGCCGGGCGACCATGTACACGAGCACGCCGATCAGCGGCAGGAAGATGACGAACACCGTCCAGCCAGCCTTGGCCCAGCCGGACTGGTCGCGGCGGGCGAAGTTGTCCGCCAGCACCATGATCAGCAGCCAGATCCAGATGACCCAGGCGAAGAAGATGAACATCGTCCACATGATGTCCAGGAACGGGTAGTCGGTCTTGGCCAGAATCGCGAGCACGGAACATCTCCTCGATCGGGGTGATTGCCGGCTTCAACCTCACGCGTCACCCGTTTCGCGGCATCGTCCGAACGGGATGAGGTCACGCCTTTGCCGCGCGGCGACGATCAGGGCATGTGTCGCTGGCTCGCCTACTCGGGGTCGCCGGTCCTGCTCGAGGAGCTGCTCTACAACCGGCAGAACTCGCTGATCGTCCAGAGCCTGCACTCCCGGCTCGGAGCCGAGGAGACGAACGGCGACGGCTTCGGCGTCGGCTGGTACGGGAAGGCGGAGAAGCCGGCCGTCTTCCGCAGCATCGAGCCCGCCTGGAACGACCGCAACCTGCGCGAGCTCTCCGGCAACATCGAGTCGGGGCTCGTCTTCGCGCACATCCGGGCCTCGACCGGCTCGCCGGTGCAGCAGACGAACTGCCATCCGTTCCGCAACGGGCGTTGGCTCTTCATGCACAACGGCTTCATCGACGGGCTCCACGACATCAAGCGCGACCTCGCGCTGGCAATCGACCCGTCGCTCTACCCCGAGATCGAGGGCACGACCGACACCGAGCTGATGTTCTACCTCGCGCTGACCTTCGGCCTCAAGGACGACCCGCCGCAGGCGGTGGCGCGCACCGTCGGGCTCGTCGAGGCGACGGGCCACGAGCACGGGATCGAGTTCCCGTTCCAGGGCACGATCGCGACCACCGACGGCGAGTGCATCTGGGCGTTCCGCTATTCGAGCCAGGGCGACTCGCGCTCGCTCTTCTTCAGCACCGACCTCCGCTCGCTGCGCGAGCTCTATCCGGAGAACGAGCAGTTCCGCGAGCTCGACGACGAGTCGCGGCTCGTCGTCTCGGAGCCGCTCGGCGACCTGCCGGGTGCGTGGAACGAGGTGCCGGAATCTTCGTACGGCGTCGTTCAGCCCGGCCAGGACGAGCTACACCCGTTCGAGCCGGTCGTTCCGTCCCGGGTCTAGGCGGCGGTGTCCTCGGCGTGGTAGGCGGCGAGCAGCCGCTCCTCTTCCTCGTGCCTCGGGAAGGCGAAGAAGACGATCGCCGCCCCGAGCAGGATCGCGATGATCCCGGCCGCATAGGCCCACTGGTCGCCATGCAAGAACGCCGCCTTCGCCGCGGTCGTGATCTGGGTCGCGTACTGCGGATGCTGCTGCGCGATGTCCTCCGCGCCGGCGAACGACTTGGTCAGCTCGCTCTCGACGCTGGCGTTGACCGACTTCCCCGAGGCTGAGATCGACGCCGCGGCGGCGGCCGCATAGCCCGCCGTGAGTAGCGCGCCGAGGATGGACTGCATGATCGCCCCGCCTAGATCACGCTGCAGGTCGGCGGTGCCGGACGCCATGCCTGCCCGCTTGACGGGCACCGAGCCCGTCAGCGAATGGGACGCCGGGGTGCCCGCGAAGCCGACGCCGATGCCGATCAGCGCGTAGCCCAGCCCCACCTTCCAGTATGGAACGCCCTCCTTCCAGAGGAGGAGCATCACGACGAAGCCGAGCAGGCAGAACACGTAACCGACCAGCAGGGTGAAACGCGCGCCGCGCGCCTCCACGAGCTTTGCCGACCTGGGCGCGACCACCACCATGAACAGCGCGGCCGGGATGATCGCGGTCCCAGCCTCGAGCGTCGAGTAGCCGAGCACGTTTTGCAGAAACTGCTGGCCGATGAACATCGCCGCCATCAGGGAGCCGAAGACGATGATCCCTGCGACGGCGGCGACCCAGAAGACGCGCCTGCCGGCCACGCCGAGGTCGTAGAGCGGATTCGCCGCCCGGCGCTGCCGGATGTAGAAGGCCGCGAGCGATGCCAGCGCGATCGCCGCCAGACCGAGGACGAGGGCGCCCTTGTTCGGGACGGGCGCGAAGTTGATCGCCAGTACGAGCGACCCCACGAGCAGCACCGAGAAGACTCCGCCGAGGTTGTCGACCGGCTCGGTGGTCTCGTTGACGTGACTCGGGACCAGGTAGGCGGCCAGCCCAAGCGCAACGACGGCGAGCGGCAGCGTGATCAGGAAGACCGAGCCCCACCAGAAGTACTGGAGAAGCAGGCCCGAGAGCAGCGGCCCGAGCGCCGAGATCGCTCCGCCGAGCCCCGACCACAAAGCGATCGACTTCGTGCGCGCGGGCCCTGACCAGAGCGCGGTGATGAGCGCGAGCGTCGTCGGGAACGCCATCCCCGCCGCAAGCCCGCCCAGTAACCGGGCGAGGACGAGCACGGTGTCGGAAGGCGCCCAGGCCGCGAGCAGGGAGGCCGGGATCGCGAGGGCCGTTCCCAGCAGGAGCAGCCGCTTGCGGCCATAGCGATCGCCGATCGCGCCGAGGTAGAGCACCGACGCAGCGAGGCCGAGCGAGTAGCCGACCGCGATCAGGTTCAGCGTCGTCTGCGAGGAGTCGAACGCCTTGCCGATGTCCGGCAGCGCGACGTTGGCAACCGCCAGGTTCAGGTTGGCGACGGCCGCGACGAGGATCAGCGCGAGCAGGACGAGCGACGCGCGCGCCGGGACGACCGAGTCGTCGGCCGCGGCGGGCAGAGCCGTGCTCGCTGGATGCGCTGCTTCGGCCAGGGCCCGCCGAGCGTCGGGGCGCAGGGCCAAACTCGCATCGTCCGCTTAGGGTGATCCAGGCCGGGGCCACACACCTGAGCCAGATCATCCTGCTGGGATGAACGGGTTTCGGTAGCCCTGCCTAGCCTGGACGCATGGCCGATTCACCGCGCGTCGTCGTGCTCGGCGGAGGCTTCGCCGGGATCGGGGCGGCGCAGAACCTGAAGAAGAGCCAAGCCCAGGTCGTGCTCGTGGACAAGCACGACTACCACACCTTTCAGCCGCTGCTCTACCAGGTGGCCACCGGCCTGCTCGAGCAGCCCGCCGTCGGGCACCCGATCCGCGACCTCTTCCACGGCCAGGACAACGCGCGCATCCACCAGGACCGCGTGACGGCGATCGACCTGGACGCGCGCCGCGTCGAGTTCGACGAGCTCGAGCCGCTCGACTACGACTACCTCGTCCTCGGGCTTGGCGCAGAGGTCAACTTCTTCGGGGTCGACGGTGCCGCCGAGCACGCGCTCCCGCTCTACACACTGCCCGACGCGGTCCGGCTGAAGAACCACGTGCTCGAGCTCTGGGAGGAGGCCGACCGCAAGCCGGGGCTCGTCGAGGACGGCGCGCTGAACGTCGTGGTCGTCGGCGGCGGCCCGACCGGCGTCGAGACCGCCGGCGCGCTGGCCGAGCTCTACAACGGCGTCTTCAAGAAGGACTACCCTGACGTGCCGGAGGGAGCGGCGACGATCACGCTCGTCGAGGCCGGCCCCGAGATCTTCCCGATGTTCAAGCCCGACATTCGGGCCTACACGGTCGAGGCGCTCGAACAGCGCGGGGTCGCAGTGCAGACCGGCGAGGTGGTCGAGTCGATCACACCGACCCGCGTCAAGCTCAAGTCCGGCGACGAGCTCGAGGCGCACACGCTCGTCTGGGGCGCCGGCTTGCAGGGCAACGAGCTCGTCCGGTCGCTCGGGCTCGAGCTCGAGCGCGGGAACCGGATCGCCGTCGACGAGGAGCTGCGGATCCCCTCGCATCCCGAGGTCTACGCGGTCGGGGACGTCGCCGCGATCACCGACGCGAAGACGGAGCAGGTGCTGCCGCAGCTGGGCTCGGTCGCCCTGCAGTCGGGCGAGCACGCCGGCGAGACGATCGCCAGGCGCATCGCCGGCAAGGAGGCGAAGCCGTTCCGCTACCACGACAAGGGGACGATGGCCGCGATCGGGCGGGGCTCGGCCGTCGTGCAGATGCTGGGCGGCAAGACGATGAAGGGCAAGGCAGCGGAGCTGGCCTGGGGCACGGTGCACCTGGCGCTACTTCCGACCAACGAAGACCGTGCGAAGGCCGTCGTCGACTGGGCAGGGGCCGGACTGACGCACCAGCGCTCGGCGCGGATCACCGTCGAGACCTGAGCGAGCGAGAGGAGAGCACGATGACGACGACTGAGGCGTCCGCGAAGAGTCGCCGGGCCACGCCGGAAGTGGAGCCGAAGCCGGCGGACGTGTTCGTCGCCTTCGGGATCACCGGCGACCTCGCCAAGGTGATGACCTTCCGCTCGCTCTACCGGCTCGAGAAGCGCGGCCTGCTCGACTGCCCGATCCTCGGCGTCGCGGTCGACGACTGGTCGCTCGACCAGCTCAAGCAGCGGGCGCGGGACTCGATCGTCGGAGCCGGTGAGGAGCTCGACGAGCAGGTCTTCGAGCGACTTGCCGACCGGCTCTCCTACCTCGCCGGCGACTTCTCCGACGCCTCCACCTACGAAGCGGTCGCCCACGCGATCGGCGGCGCGTCGAATCCCGTTTTCTACCTCGAGATCCCGCCGTTCCTGTTCGGGACGGTGGTCAAAGGACTAGCGGACGCGGGGCTAACGGAGAACGCCCGGGTCGTGGTCGAGAAGCCTTTCGGCCACGACCTGGCGTCCGCTAGGGAGCTCGCCGACCAGCTGCACGAGTACCTGGACGAGTCGCAGATCTACCGGATCGACCACTTCCTCGGGAAGATGGGCGTGGACGAGATCCTCTACCTCCGGTTCGCCAACTCGCTGCTGGAGCCGATCTGGAACCGGAACCACATCAACTCGGTCCAGATCACGATGGCCGAGGCCTTCGGCGTCGAGGACCGCGGCCACTTCTACGACCCGGTCGGAGCGCTGCGAGACGTGGTCGTCAACCACCTGCTGCAGGTCGTCGCCGCGGCCGCGATGGAGGCGCCGGTCGGCCACGACGAGAACACGCTCAAGAACGCGCAGGTCTCGGTCTTCCGCGCGGTGGCCGACGCCGACCCCGCCGAGTACATCCGCGGCCAGTACGACGGGTATCTCGACATCGACGGCGTCGCGCCGGACTCGACGACCGAGACGTACGCGGCGCTGCGCCTCGAGATCGACAACTGGCGCTGGGCGGGCGTCCCGTTCTTCATCCGCACCGGCAAGAAGCTAAAGGCGACCCAGACCGAGCTCCGGCTCGTGCTGCACGAGCCGCCGCGGCTCGGCTTCAAGCACGGCAACCGCATGCCGGAGCCGAACCAGATCGTGGTCAAGCTCGATCCGACGACCGGCATCCGCGTGATCGTCGACGCCCACCGGGGCGACGAGGGCGGCGCGGGGCGGATCGACCTCGACGTCGAGTTCGAACAACAGGGCGGCGAAGGGCCGACGCCCTACGAGGTGCTGCTCGAAGCAGCCATGCGAGGGGACAGCATGCGCTTCACGCGGCAGGACGGGGTCGAGGAGCAGTGGCGGATCATGCAGCCGCTCCTCGACAACCCTCCCCCCGTACATCCGTACGCGCCCGGTTCGTGGGGACCGGAGGCGGGCGACATGCTCGTCTCCGGTCACGGGCGTTGGCACGGCCCGTGGGTGGCGGCATGAGCGCGGCGGAGCCGACGACCGAGCCCCGCGCCCAGAGCGCGGCCGCGCCCTCGCCGTTCCCGCCGATCGCCGACTACGCCTTCCTGTCCAACTGCCACACGGGAGCACTGATTGCCCCAGACGGCGCGGTCGACTGGCTCTGCATCCCCGCGTTCGACTCGCCGAGCGTGTTCGGCAGCCTCCTCGACAGGCAGGCAGGCTTCTTCCGGTTCGGCCCGTTCGGGATTGCCCACCCGACCGCGCGGGCCTACGAGCCTGGCACGAACGTGCTCGTGACGACCTGGAAGACCCCCGCCGGCTGGATCCTCGTCCGCGATGCCCTGACGATTGGGCCCTGGGACCACGAGGACGTGATCACGCCGCACGCAAGGCCTCCGGCCGACGACGACGCCGACCACATGCTCGTCCGCACCGTGGAATGTCTCGACGGCCATGTCGAAGTCGAGCTCGTCTGCGAACCGGTGTTCGACTACGGTCAGACTCCGGCTGAGTGGGTTGCCGTGGACGGCGGCCGGCACGCCGCCGACGCGAGCGGTGCCGGTCAGCGGTTTCGTCTCCAGTCGGATCTCGCGCTGGGAATCCAAGGGGAGCGGGTCCGGGCGCGCCACGTGCTTCAGCCGGGCGACCGGGCGTTTTGCGCCCTCTCCTGGGCCGAGGAGCTTGCCGCGCCGCAGACCTGCGACGAGGCGCGCTTGAGGCTGAAGGCGACCACACGTTTCTGGCGCAACTGGTTGAGCACGGCCCGAATCCCGGACCATCAGCTGCGCGACCCGATCCAGCGCTCAGCCCTGACGATCAAAGGCCTGACCTATATGCCGACCGGCGCGACGGTCGCTGCGCTCACGACGTCGCTGCCCGAGACGCCCGGGGGCGAGCGCAACTGGGACTACCGCTACACCTGGATCCGCGACACGACCTTCACCCTCCAGGCGCTCCACTTCCTCAACCTGAACTGGGAGGCCGAGGAGTTCATGGAGTTCGTCGCCGACCTCGAGCCGACCGAGGACGGCTCGCTCCAGATCATGTACGGGATCGATGGGCGCCGCGACCTCACCGAGTCGACGCGCAACCACCTCACCGGGTATGCCGGGGCAAGGCCGGTGCGGGTTGGCAACGGCGCCTTCGACCAGCGCCAGAACGACGTCTTCGGCGCGGTGTTGGACTCGATTCTGCTTCACACGCGGCACGGCGACCGACTGCCGACGCGGCTGTGGCCCATCGTCCAGACCCAGGCCGAGTGCGCCACGAACGTCTGGCGCGAGCCCGACCAGGGCATCTGGGAGGCGCGCGGCAAACCACAGCACTACGTCTCCTCGAAGCTGATGTGCTGGGTCGCGCTCGACCGGGCTGCCAAGCTCGCCGAAATCCGCGGAGACCCCGAGATCCGGGCGACGTGGCTGAAGACCGCCGAGGAGATCCGCGCGGACATCCTCGAGCACGGAGTACGGGACGGCGTCATGCGCCAGCACTACGAGACGGACGCGCTCGACGCGTCCACCCTGCTGGCGGCCATCTTCGGGTTCCTGCCGGGCAGCGACGAAACGCTGCGCAAGTCGGTCGAGGCGATTTCGACCGATCTGACCGACGACGGCTTCGTCCTGCGCTACCGGACCGGCGAGACAGACGATGGCCTGTCGGGCAAGGAGGGCACGTTCCTGATCTGCTCCTTCTGGCTAGTGTCCGCTCTCGCGATCGCGGGCGAGATACAGCAGGCCCGTGACTTGATGGAGCGGCTCCTGCGCGTAGCCTCGCCGCTCGGCCTCTACGCGGAGGAATTCGACGCATCGACCGGCCGGCACCTCGGCAACTTCCCGCAGGCGTTCTCACACCTGGCGCTGATCGAGGCGGCGGCCCGGCTGATCATCCCCGACCTGGTCGAGGAGTACTGAGTGATGGCCGACTACGACGTGATCGTCGTCGGCACCGGCGCCGGTGGCGGCACGCTCGCGCGTCACCTCGCCCCCTCCGGCAAGCGGATCCTATTGCTCGAGCGCGGCGACTGGCTTCCGCGCGAGCCGCAGAACTGGCTGGCGCAGGACGTCTTCGTCGACAACCGCTACGTCTCCGAGGACACCTGGTACGACGAGCACGGTAAGGCGTTCCAACCGCAAATCCACTACTTCGTCGGCGGCGCGACCAAGCTTTACGGCGCGGCGCTCTACCGGCTGCGGGCAGAGGACTTCGGCGAGCTGCAGCACCACGACGGGATCTCGCCGGCCTGGCCGATCTCCTACGACGAGCTCGAGCCGTACTACTCGTTGGCCGAGCAGTTGTACGAGGTGCACGGAGCCCGGGGCGAGGACCCGACCGAGGGACCGTCCAGCGCGCCGTATCCGTTCCCGGCCGTCTCGCACGAGCCGCGGATCCAGCAGCTGGCGGACGACCTCGAGGCGGCCGGCTTCCACCCGTTCCACGCGCCGTGCGGGATCCGGCTGAACGAGTCGAATCCGCCGTACAGCGCCTGCGTGCGCTGCATGAACTGCGACGGCTTCCCGTGCGCCGTGCACGGCAAGTCGGACGCGGAGGCGCTCGGAGTGAGGCCGGCGCTCGAGCATGACAACGTCGAGCTGCTGACGAACGCCCAGGTGGTCAAGCTCGAGACGAACGCCGACGGAACGGCCGTGACCGAGGTCGTCGTCGAGCGGGGCGGCGAGCAAGAGCGGTTTTCCGCCGACCTCGTCGTGCTCGGCTGCGGAGCTGCAAACACGGCGAAGCTGCTCCTCGTCTCCGCGACCGAGCAGCACCCACAGGGACTGGCCAACGGCTCCGACCAGGTCGGGCGCAACTACATGTTCCACAACAGCCAGGCCGTGCTCGCGCTCTCCAAGGACGAGAACCCGACGGTCTTCCAGAAGACGCTCGGCCTGAACGATTTCTACTTCGCGGGCAACGGGCACGACTACCCGCTCGGGAACATCCAGATGGTCGGCAAGTCACAGGCGCCGATGTACCGCGGCGAGAAGCCGGTGCAGACCAGGCTCGCGCCACAGTGGTCGCTCGAGCGAGTGGCCAAGCACGCTGTCGACTTCTGGCTCTCGACGGAGGACCTGCCCATGCCCGAGAACCGGGTCACGGTCGACGGCGACGGGAAGCTGACCCTCGTCTACAAGGCGACGAACAACACGCCGAAGCAGGAGCTGAACAAGCAGCTTGGCTCGATGCTCGGCAAGCTGCGGATGGAGTCCGACAGCCTGTTCCATCGTTTCGCGTACATGAAGAACGACATCCCGGTTGCGGGCGTCGCCCACCAGGCAGGGACCTGCCGGATGGGGGCCGACGCCGGCGAGTCGGTCGTGAACACCGACTGCCGGGCACACGAGCTCGACAACCTCTACGTCGTCGACACGAGCGTCTTCCCAAGCATCGGCGCGGTCAACCCGGCGCTGACGGCGATGGCCAACTCGCTCAGGGTCGGCGACCACCTGCTCGAGCGCCTCGGCGCCTCGGCCGCGGTGGCGGCGGCGCACTGAACGAACGCCCGCGCAGCCGGGGCTCGCGCTTCGGGGCGGCCGGACGGCTGGCCTTCTTCCCGGCGCGAGTGGCGGTCCGCGCCTCGCGCGGTCCGCTCGAGGCGGCGCTCGCCGAGTCGCTGCCAGAGGACGTGGTCGACGCGCTCGTCGAGCACCGAGTGCTCGAGCGGATGGCGGCCGAGCTCGACCGCACCGGCGCGCTCGACCGGCTCGTGGACCAGGCGCTCGCGAGCCCGCGGACGAGCGAGCTCGTCGACCGGATCGTGACGAGCGACGAGATGCGGCGCGCGATCCGCGAGGTCGCCGCCAGCCGCGAGGTGCGAGAGGCCGTCGCCAGCCAGACGGCGGGATTCGCTGACGAGCTCGCCGCCGAGGTTCGCCGCTGGGCTCGCCGGCTCGATGCCCGCATCGACCGCCACCACGAGCCGGCGACTCCCTACGCCGGGCTCGCCACGCGCGCGATCGCGCTGACGCTGGACGCGCTGCTGATCGTGGCCGTCTTCACCGCGCTCTCCGGCTTCGTCGCGCTGATCACGTCCCTCGTCGGCACGCTGCGGCCGGCGTGGCTCGTGGGCACGCTGCTGGGCGTCGGCTGGGGTCTCGTCGCCGGCGTCTACCTCGTCTTCTTCTGGAGCGTCGCAGGGCGCACGCCCGGGATGCTCGCGCTGCGGGTGCGCGTCCGCGACGGCTCAGGCGGGCGGCCGTCCGTGCCTCGGGCGATCCTCAGGACCCTTGCCACCTGGATCTCGATCGTGCCGCTCTTCGCCGGCTACCTACCGGTGCTCTTCGACCGCCGCCGGCGCGGGCTGCCCGACCTGGTCGCGGGGACCGAAGTCGTCTACTCGGACGGCGACGGGTAGAGACTGGCCGCGATCTTCTCGATCGCCGCCCGCTCGTTCTCGCTCACCTGGTCGCCGCCCTCCTTGTGCGCCTCGGCGACGCGCTCGGCGACGTCGAGGACGAACTTGCGGTAGGCGGTCACCTCGCCGACGCTCGCCTTCTGCTCGAGCAGCGCGATCGCCTCGGTCAGCCGGCCGAGCCCCTCGCTCTCTGCCTCCTCGGGCGTCTTGTAGCGCTTGACGTCGGGCTTCTCGGAGACGAGCGCGTCGAGGAGCTCGTTCTCGCCGTGCTCCTGGCGCGCCTCGGTGTAGGCCTTGGCGAGCGCCCAGGTCTCGCGGAACGTCCCACCCTTCTCGGCCATCAGCGCCACCAGCCCCGCCGTCGGCGGGCCCTCGCGCAGGAGCTCCCACTCCTCGGCGGTGAAGTCGGCTTTCCCGGTCATCTCGTACAGGCTACGAACGAGTCGCCGCCGCGCCATCGCCCAAAGGGGATGATCTCCGGGAGGAGCGACCGGGTTGTAATCCGCCAATGGCGATCGCGCCTTCCGGCAAACAGTTCGAGCTCACGCTCGGCGACCAACAGGCGGTGGTGACCGAGGTCGGCGCGGGCCTGCGCGCCTACTCGGCAAGCGGCCGCGAGCTGCTCGACGGCTATCCGCAGGACGAGCTTGCCGCCTCCGGGCGGGGGCAGCTGCTGCTGCCGTGGCCGAACCGGATTCGGGACGGCGTCTACCGGTTCAGGGGCCGCGAGCATCAGCTGCCGCTGAACGAGCCCGAGCGCGGCAACGCGATTCACGGGCTGACGCGCTGGTCGAGCTGGACGGTTGTCGAGCGAACGGCCGACCGGGTGGCGCTCGAGCACCTGTTCCACCCCCAGCCCGGCTACCCGTTCCTGCTCGAGCTACAGGTCGAGTACACGCTCGCCCCGAGCGGGCTGACTGTGCGGACGACCGCGCGCAACGCCGGCGGCGAGCCGTGCCCCTACGGCGCCGGCGCGCACCCGTACCTGACGGTCGGGCCGGGCGGCGTGAACGAGGCGGTGCTCCGCATTCCGGCGGCGACGATGCTGAAGAGCGACGAGCGCGGCATCCCCGTCGGCTCGGCTCGCGTCGAGGGCGCACGCGACTTCCGGCGGCCCCGCCCGATCGGGACCGTCCAGCTCGACCACTGCTTCACCGACCTCGACCGCGGCGTCGACGGCCTGGCGCGCGTCGAGCTCGACGATACGACGCTCTGGGCGGACGAGCGCTATCCGTACCTGATGGTCTTCACCGGCGACTCGCTGCCCGACGGCGGACGCAGAAGCGTCGCCGTCGAGCCGATGACCTGCGCGCCCAACGCCTTCGCCAGCGGCGACGGGCTGATCGTGCTCGAGCCGGGTGAGGAGCATGCGGCCGCGTGGGGCATCACGCCCCGCGCGGCCGCCTGAGCCTCAGGCCTTCGCCCCGGCGAGCGCGCCCGCCGCGACCAGATCGGCCGGGTGGATCCACGCGTCCGAGAGCGTGATCCCGCCGGCCTGCGCGATCTTGTCGCGCAGCGGGATCGCCCAGCGATGCTCGAGCAACGCGACCGCCGCGGCGGTTCCCTCCGGGATCGCGTCGCCGAGGTACCAGACCGCGGCGTCGTCGAAGAGGTGGCCGTCCTCGAGCTCGGCCGCTCCCGCGAGAGCGCCGTACTCGGCTCCCTCCTCGCCATCGGCGCCGAAGCCCACGAGCGCTCCGATGATCGCGCCGAACTCCTGCGCCTCGTCGGCGCTGAGGTCGCTCCGAGTCGCGATCTCGAGCTCACCGTCGGCGTCTTTCTTCACGAACAGGAGGTCGATCAGCCGGACGATGTCGTGCTCCTTCAGGCGGTCGATCTCCTTCATGATCGAGCCGTCGAAGTTGTCGCCCTGGAAGCCCACGACCAGCATCTGCACCGGGCCGAGCGTCAGGCCATCGTCGGTGTGGGTCGGGGTGCTCATAGGCCCTGCAGAAGCTTCTGCTTCTGCACCTCGAACTCGGCGTCGGTCAGCACTCCCTGCTCGTGCAGCTGCCCGAGCTTGCCGAGCTGCTCGATCGTGTTGTCGGTCATCCCGCCGCCGCCGCCGCCGCCGGAGCCCTGCGACTGCTCGGCCTCGAGCTGCTCGAGACGGGCGTCGCGCTCGTAGTCCTCGTCCCGGCCCTCCTGAACCCGCTTGCCGGCGTGGTAGGCCACACCGCCGACCATGGCCGCCCGCATCAAGGGGCGGCGCCTTCGCATCCTCATCTCGTACCATCCTTTCGCTCGCGAACCTGCACCGGAATGGTCCGGCCAGGAACATCCGAGGGCATCGTCCCATGTGGGTGAACGAGGCCAGCGGCCAGCGGTCTACGCTCGCGTGGCATGGCGCTGCTGATCTCGATCGTGCTGGCGTTCTTCGTTCCGTATCCCTGGAACATCCTCGTCGTGCTCGGCGGCGCCTCGGTCGAGGTGTTGGAGGTGATCTGGGGTCGCCGCCTGGCGAAGCGCTGGCGCCCGCAGACCGGCGCCGAGACGATGATCGGCGAGCGGGCCGAGGTCGTGGTCGCCTGCCGCCCGACCGGCCAGGTGCGAATCAACGGCGAGCTCTGGGAGGCGACCTGCTCGGCGGGCGCCAACGTGGGTGACGAGACGATCGTGCGGGCGATC
Source organism: Gaiellaceae bacterium (assembly GCA_035473395.1). GTDB lineage: Bacteria > Actinomycetota > Thermoleophilia > Gaiellales > Gaiellaceae > AC-32. The sequence goes on along the minus strand of DATIOF010000022.1, from coordinate 1,473 downwards.
GACGGGCTGACCCTGCTCGTCGATCCCGCGCCTGCCGTTCATCCCATCGGGACGATGTAGGCCCCTCCGGGCCTCGTTTCGCTGCCCGAAACGAGCGAAAGGAGCACCGGATGGCCACCTATGACCAAGCCGGCGCGGGCGAGTACGACGTCGCGGGTGGCGGCTGGATCACCTTCGCGGCCTTGATGCTCGGGCTCGCCGGCACGTTCAACGTGATCGACGGGATCGTCGCCCTATCGAAGTCGAGCTTCTTCACGACCAATGCGACCTACGTGTTCAGCAACCTGCACACGTGGGGCTGGATCGTGCTGATCCTCGGGGCCCTGCAGCTACTCGCGGCCTTCAGCCTCTGGGGCGGCAGCGAGCTCGCACGCTGGTTCGGGATCATCGCCGCGGGCCTGAACGCGATCGGCCAGTTGCTGTTCATCCCCGCCGTGCCGTTCTGGTCGCTGGCGATGTTTTCCATCGACGTGCTGATCATCTACGGCCTGGTCGCGTACGCCGGCAAGCGGCTGCGCACCTGAGCTGAGCTTCGACGAAGCGCCGTCCGTCAGGGGCGGCGCTTCGCTAGCGGCCGACGGAGATCACGCGGGCGCGCCAGGCGCCGCTTGGCGCAGCAATCTCGACCTCGTCGCCGGCCTTGGCCCCCAGCAGGGCCTGGCCAACGGGCGAGTCCGGCGAGACGCCGCCGACACTCGAGATCTCGACCTCCAGACGGCCGCCCTGCTCGTCCTCGAGCTCGACCTTCGATCCGACCCCGACGGTGTCGCCGGCGGCCGCGTTCTCGTCGACGAGCACGGCGCGGGAGAGCCGGTCGCGCAGCACGCGAATGCGCCGCTCGAGCAGGCCCTGCTCGTTCTTGGCCGCGTGGTACTCGAAGTTCTCGGAGAGGTCGCCGAAAGCTCGCGCGGTCTTGATCGCCTCGACCATCGCCGCGCGGCGCGGGCCCTCGAGCTCGGCCAGCTCGGCCTCGAGCTGCTCCTTCTGGGCGGCGGTCAGGGGCTCGGCTTTCTCGCTCGGCATCGCGGCAGGGTACAGGCGCCCTGCTACGGTGTGTGCACGGGTTGGCAACGGTGCCGCCCGGTGAGATGAGCTTCTCGGTCCTCCTTCGGGCGTTTCGAGGTAGGCAAGTCTCGAACCCGAAAAGGAGTAGAACCAGATGTCGAACCAGTCTTTCCGTGAGCTCGGCGTGTCCGCGGCTGTCGCAGACGCGCTCGCAGCTCAGTCGATCGACCATCCATTCCCGATCCAGGCGCGTGCGCTGCCGGACGCGCTGCAAGGCGTGGACGTGCTCGTCCGCTCGCCCACCGGGTCGGGCAAGACGCTCGCCTTCGTGCTGCCGATCGTCGAGCGCACGGATCCAGGCGGCGCGCGCCCGTCGGCGCTCGTGCTCGTGCCGACGCGCGAGCTCGCGTCGCAGGTGACCGAAGAGTTTCAGCCGCTCGCCAAGGCGCGCGGACTGACCGTCGCGCC
>DATIOF010000021.1:0-4482 GCA_035473395.1 Gaiellaceae bacterium | reverse complement strand
CCGAACGTGAAGTTCGCGACCTTCTTCCAGACGAGGTTCGAGAACTACACGACGCCGTGCAGCGGGCCCTCGCCCTCAGGCCTTCCGGTTCCGTGTCGCGAAGAGCGCATCGCCGCGATCACGAGCAACCAGGTCAAGGTCGTGAAGCCGAAGCCCAAGAAGAAGCACCGCTAGTCCAACCGCGTGAGCGGGGTCTTCTTCGGGAGGCCCCGCTCAGCGCTCTGCGGGCAGGTCCTCGTGGCGCGACCACTCGTGCCACGAGCCCGGGTAGTTGCGGGCGTCGTAGCCGGCCGCTCTGAGCGCCAAGGCCGCGAGAGCCGAGCGTGAGCCCGAATGGCAGTAGGCGACGATCGCCGCTCCCTCGGGCAGGCCGGCGAGCTCGCGGATCCCCCGGGGCTCGTGCGGCGCGCCCGGGCCGGCGAAGAGACGCTCGATTTCGAGGTGCCGTGCACCCGGGATGTGACCCTGGCGCGGGTCGCAGGGATAGCCGCCGCGGCCGCTGAACTCGTCCTCGCTGCGGACGTCGAGGATCGTCAGCTCGGGGTCATCCAGGCGCTCGCGCAGCTCCTCCCAGGTCGGCACCGCGTCCAGCTGTGGCTCGAGCGCGGTCTTCGTCTTCTGCAGCTCGACCGCGCCCTGCACGAGCTCGCCCCGCCACGCCGCGATCCCGCCCGCGAGCACGCTGACCTGCGGATGGCCGGCGACGAGCGCGGCCTGCTGGGAGGCGGCGGCACCCACGCAGTCGCCGCGGTCGTAGAGCACGAGCCGCTCTTGCCCGCTCACGCCGTGGCGGCCGAGCCGCCGCTGCACTTCGACCGCGAACTCCTGGACGGTCTCCCGCGTGGCGAGCGGCGGCGGCGAGCCGAGCACGAGCGGGATCGAGCCGGGCAGGTGGCCGCGCTGATGCGCGTTCGGGCCGCGAACGTCGCCGAGCAGCAGGTCGTCCTCGCCGAGGTGCTCCTGCACCCACGCGGCGTCGACGAGCGGCGGGATCACAGAGCCGAGACGACGGAGCGCTCGGTCGCGACTCCCGGACGCTCCGAGCAGCGCTCGAGCCAGTCCGAGGTCGACGGACCGAGCTCGAGGCCGAAGCGCTCGAGCCCGCGCAGGATCCAGGGGACGTAGCCGATGTCGGCGAGCCCGAACGCGCGGCCGCCCAGGTACGGCTGCGCTTCGAGCGCGCGCTCGAGCTCGGCGAGCCGCTCGTCGAGGTGCGCACGGCCCTCGTCGCCGCGGCGCGCGGCGTAGTAGGCGCTGCCGAGCCGGTCGTCGAAGCGGTTCAGCCAGAGCCGCCCGAGCGCGCGCTCGGCCGGGTCGGCCGGCCACAGCGGCGGCTCCGGGTAGCGCTCCTCGAGGTACTCCATGATCACGTCCGACTCCGGCAACACGAGCCCCTCGTCCTCCTCGTAGACCGGCACGCGACCGGTCGGGTTCTTCTCGTAGATCCAGGCCGGCCGGTCATCGAGGTCGATCTCGACCGCTTCGTAGGCGATTTCCTTCTCGGCGAGCACGATCCGAGCGCGGGCCGCGTACGGGCAGCGGTCAGCGGTGTAGAGCGTCGGCACGCCTCGAGCCTACCCGCGCCCCGCGCCCTCAAGACCCATCACCCCGGCGAGCTGCTGCAGGAGCTCGTCCGCCGGCGGGAGCTCGTCCGGCGAGGAGGCGGTGCGAGCGACTGCCCGCACCTCCGCGGGCTCGGCGCCCGTCAGGCGCGAGACGACCGTCGGGTTCGCGCCGAGCGCGATCACGTCGCCGGGCGGGAGCGGGCCGAAGTGCTCGGGGACGGACTGATACTCGTCGACCACGCTGCCGCGCTCGTAGAGCACGTAGCGGACGACCACGCCGTCGTCGACGCTGATCGCGCAGGTCACCGCCGCGGTTGCGTTCGAGAGCTCCGAGGCGAGCCGCTCGCGCGCCTTGCGGTCGCGATCGACGAGCTCGGCGTAGACCGCGACCCAGCCGCTGCGCGGTCCCTCGATCCGTGCGGCCGAGCCGCCGACCCACGGTAGGTACTTGGCGACCGCCGCCTCGACGGCTTCGCGGTCGTCGGTCTGGACGTGCAGTGAGGCATAGGGCTCGCCGGCGCCTTCGTGCTGCTCGAGCCGCTCGATCGGAACGCTCAGCCGCTGCGCCCACTCGGTGAAGCCGAGCCGCCGCCAGGCCTCACGGCCGCCCTCGTTGCGCGTGGCGACGTCGAGCGTCAGGTGCTCGATCCCCTGCGCGCGAGCGCGCTCGCCGAACGCCCCGATGAGCGCCTTGGCCACGCCCTGCCGACGCCGCTCGGGGACGACGTAGACGATGTTCACGTGCGCGTGGCCGCGCCGGTCGACGTCGCCGAACGCGTAACCGGCCGGCTCGCCGTCATCCTCGGCCAGCAGCACGAGCTTGCCTTCGAACATCTTCGGCGTGACCTCCGGCGGAGGCCACGGGCGGTCCCAGTTCTCGGCGAAGATCGCGTCGGTGAAGGCGAACAGCGTCGGCTCGTCGGCGGCGGTTGCTTCCCGGACGTTCACGGCATTGCCAGCCTAGCCCCGGTGAGCAGGTAGTGAGCCGAGAGGTTCTGGAACGGCTCGAAACGCGCGCGGGCCGACTCGAGGTCGGTCGCGTCCGGGTAGAACGCGCGCACCGCCTTCTCGAGCGCGACGTCCCCGACCGGCCACGCACGCGGGCGCGCGAGATGCCGCGCGAGGAACCACTCGGCCGTCCACGTTCCGATTCCGCGGATCGAGACGAGCCGGCGCTTGACCTCGTCGTCCGACAGCAGGGCGAGCTCGTCCAGGTCGAGCGGCTCCTGCGCAAGGCCGAGCACGTACTCGGCCTTGCGGTTGGAGAAGCCGAGCCCGGTCAGCTCGTCGTGCGTCGCCTCGCGCAGCCGCTCCGCCGTCGGGAACGCGTGCGCCTGGCCGACCTGCCGCCCGAAGCGCTCGATCAGCCGGTTACGGATCGCGAAGGCGGCGAAGAGGGAGACCTGCTGCGCGGTGATCGAGGTGACGAGCGTCTCGAACGGGTCGGGCGCGAGCGGCGGCCGGAAGCCCGCGAGCCGGTCGGTCAGCTCGCGCAGCACCGGATCGTCCTGGGCCCAGGCGTAGAACGCGTCGAGCTCGAAGGGCGCACCGAGCAGCACCAGCGCGACCGGTCGCGTCTCGTCGTCCAGCGGCTCGACCTCCGCGCCGCCCGGCGACGGCTCGATCCGCACTTCGTGCACGCCCACCACGCGGTGGAGGCCGCCGTCGGCCCAGAGGTTCGCGAGGTCCGCCCCGAACGCGCGGAAGCGCTCCGTCGTCAGCTCGAAGTCGAAGGGCTCCGGAAGTCGGAGCAGGGCCACTACGCGAGGGCGCGGAAGTCGGTCAGCGGCTCGTAGCGGACGCCACGGCGGTCGAGGTAGCCGGCGAGCGAGCCGGTGGCGTAGACGCGGTCGGCCGCCAGTGCGGCGCAGTAGTCCGAGTGTCCGTCGCCGGCGTAGACGACCTCGCCGGGCGGCAGGTCCGCGCGCTTGCACGGCTCGCCGCAGACCTCGCAGGTCTCGGCCACGCGAAAGTGCACGCGCCAGCCCTCGGGCCGCGCCTCGACCCGGTTGGCTCGCAGCTCGACAGCGTCGAGCACGCCCTCCCGCTCGAGCACCGGCTCGATCAGCTCGTGGAAACCGGACGAGACGACCAGCGGGTGCCGCGCCCGCGCGAGCTCGGCGAAGCCGGGCCGGACGCGCGCCTGGTCGAGCACATGGGCGATCACCTCGTCGAGCGGCGCCTTCACCATTGCGAACTCCGCCGCGATCACCTCGTTCAGGGTCAGCCGGCCGGCCTCGAGCTCGGCCTCCAGCCGCTCGTAGACCTCGGCGTCGGCGAACCGCTCCAGCACCAGGTCGAGCGTGTCCCGCTCGGTGACGGTGCCGTCCCAGTCGAGAACCAGCCGCACGCGGCAACGCTAGCTGCGGAGTGCCTCCGCGGCGGCGGCGAGGTTCGCCCGGCCCGCGCCGTACGTGGCCACGTGCGCCCGGACGTCCACTGGGCGCCAGGCCGGCACCCCGGTCTCGACGACCACCGCGCCCGGGGGGACGAGCTCGCGCTGCCACGCGTGGCGGTGGGCGTCACGCAGCGCGAGCACGAGCGGTCGGTCTCCGGCGGGCGGGAGCGGGTCGCCCTCATGCAGGCGGATCGTCTCGACGCCGAGCAGCTCGCCGAGGCCGTGGTGGGCCTCGCCCGCAGCGATCGTCGGGTCGGGCCAGAGCTCGACCACGAGCGCGTCCTCGCCGACAACAGGGTCGCCCTCGACGTGCAGCGCGCGCCGCGCGGCCTCTGCGCCGGCCTCCCGGTCCGCGAGCGGCCTCGGCGCGGTCCAGGCGGCAAGCCCGGCGACCCGGCGCGCCGCCTCGGCCAGGCGCTCTTCGGCAAGGCGTCCGTCGCGCACCGCCGAGACGATCGCCGCGTGGACGCCCTCGACCTGCTCGGCCGTCAGGTCGGCGCCGAGGCAGAGCGCGTCGGC
>DATIOF010000020.1:0-4023 GCA_035473395.1 Gaiellaceae bacterium | reverse complement strand
CGGCCACCGAGAGGACGACGACCGTGATCCCGACCCACGCCGATGTGCTGTCCGGCACTTGGAACTTCCGCGACATCGGCGGCACCCAGACCCCGGACGGTCCGGTGCGCCGGGGCCAGGTGTACCGGTCGGCGGTGCTCTCCGGGCTCGACCCGGCCGGTCAGGAGGCGCTGGAGAGGCTCGGCGTCACCGACGTTTTCGACCTCCGCGGAGAACTGGAGATCGAGCGCGAGGGCCGCGATCGGGTACCGGTCCGGGTGACGGTTTCGGTGACGCCGTTCCATCCGGAGGACGGCACCATGCCCGTGCACGCGGCGGCCGCGGACCATGCCGACCCGGCCACCCCGATCGAACGGACCCGCCGCTACTACGCCGCAATCCCGGTGTTCGGGCCGGCCCAGCGCTCGGTCGCCACGATCATGCGGTCGGTGGCGTCGGCCGAGGGCAGCGTGCTGGTGCACTGCGCCGCCGGCAAGGACCGCACCGGCTGGACCATCGCGACCCTGCTGAGCATCCTGGGCGCCGACCGGGACACGATCATGCAGGAGTACCTGCTCAGCAACGCGGCCGTCGGCAGCCTGCGGGACTGGCTGCAGCTCAAGTACGGCGACAAGTTCGACAGCGACAGCGCGCTGCTCGGCGTCGACGAGAGCTACCTGATGACCGCCTGGCTCGGCGTTGATGGGCATCGGCACGGCCGCCGGTGAGAACCGGGCGACCGAGGCCGCGCGCTCCGCTGTCTCCTCACCGCTGCTCGAGTCGTCGATCGAGGGTGCGACCGGAATTCTGCTGAACGTGACGGGCGGCCCCGACATCGGGCTGTTCGAGGTGAACGAGGCGGCGCAGGTAGTGACCTCGGCCGCCGACCAGAACGCGAACGTCATCTTCGGCGCCGTGATCAATGAGAGCCAGGCCGACGAGATTCGCGTGACCGTGATCGCCACCGGCTTCGGCCCGGCCCGGCTCCGCCGCCGCCGGCGCACCGAGGAGCACGCCGGCGAAGAGAAGCCGGAAGGCGAGGGTCAGCGCGAGCAGCCCGCCGAGGCATTCGAGTTCTCCGACGACGTGCTCGAAGTGCCGTCGTTCCTGCGCGACTAAATCCGTTTCGAGATCGATGTTTAGCCGCTGCGCGGAGCGGCAATCATCGGCCCGCCCTCTCGGATCGACCGTATCGGTTGATCCGCGATGACCCGGTCCGGCCGCCCCGGCCTCGACTCCCCAGTCGAAGCCGGGGCGGCTCCCTTTTCGGCTCCATTAGCATCAGCGGCCGATGCAGACGCTGCTTCGAACGCCGCTCTACGACCGCCACGTCGCCCTCGGCGCGCGCCTTGTTCCGTTCGCCGGCTGGGAGATGCCGGTGCAGTACGAGGGCGTGATCCCGGAGCACCGCGCTGTGCGTACCGACGCCGGGGCGTTCGACGTCTCGCATATGGGCGAGCTGCTGGTCGAGGGCGCCGGTGCGCGCGACTTCCTGCAGGCGGTGCTCTCGAACGACGTCGACCGGCTCGAGCCGGGGCTGGCTCAGTACACGCTGCTGACCAACGAGCAGGGCGGGATCGTCGACGATCTGATCGTCTACGAGCTCGCGCCCGAGCGGTACCTCCTGATCGTGAACGCATCGAACCGCGAGCCCGACTTCGCCTGGCTGCAGGAGCGCGAGCCGGATGACGCCGAGGTGGGCGATGTCTCGGACGACTATGCGCTGATCGCGGTGCAGGGCCCGCGCGCGCTTGAGCGACTCGGGCTGGCCGGCGCTCCTGCCTTCACCTTCGCCGAGGGTGAGATCGACGGCGTCGCCTGCACCGTCAATCGCACCGGCTACACGGGTGAGGAGGGCGTCGAGCTGCTTGTCGCCACGGACACTGTCGGAGAGCTGTGGGACCGCGTGCTCGAGCGCGGCGTCGTCCCGTGTGGGCTCGGCGCGCGCGACACGTTGCGGCTCGAGGTCTGCTACCCGCTGCACGGAAACGACATTTCGCCAGAGACGGACGCGATCTCGGCCGGGCTTGGCTGGGTCTGCGCGCTCGAGACCGGGTTCACCGGCGGCGACGAGCTCAAGCGGATCAAGGAAGCGGGGCCCGAACGGAAGCTGTCGGCTTTCGTGATGGAAGATCCCGGGATCCCAAGGCAAGGGATGCCGATCGTCGAAGGCGGCGAGGTCACCTCGGGCTCGCACTCGCCGATGCTCGAGCGCGGGATCGGCCTGGGGTACGTCCCGGCGCAGCTGGCACAGCCGGGGACCGAGCTGACGATCGACGTGCGCGGCCGCAACCGGCGCGCGCGAGTGGTGAAGAAGCCGATCTATTCGCGAGAGGAGAGCTGATGGCCGCGGCCGAGAGCTACCCCGACGACCTGCGCTACCACCCGGAGCACGACTGGGCCCGGGTCGACGGCGGCGAGGCGACGCTCGGGATCACCTGGTTCGCACAGGACGCGCTCGGTGAGCTGGTCCACTTCGAGGCTCCCGAAGAGGGTGCCACCCTGACGAAGGACCAGGCCTACGCCGAGGTCGAGTCGGTCAAGGCGGTCTCCGACGTGATCGCTCCGCTTTCGGGCGAGGTGCTCGAGGTCAACCGGGCCGTGGCGGACGCGCCCGAGACGGTCAACGACGATCCGTACGGCGAAGGCTGGCTCGTGCGTGTGCGGCTGACCGATGCTGCGGAGGCCGACGCGCTGCTGGACGCGGAGGCCTACAAGCAGCACCTGGCCGAGCAGGGGTGAGCTACCTCGCGCTGACCGACGCCGACCGGGAGGCGATGCTCGAGACGATCGGCGTCTCCTTAGTCGAGGAGCTGTTCGCGGACCTGCCGGACGGCGTGCGCCTGGGGCGTGAGCTCGCGCTGCCGCCGGCGATGTCCGAGCAGGAGCTGAACGCGTACTTCGAGTCGCTCGCTGCCGAGAACGCGCACGTCGGCTCCGAGCTCTCGTTTCTCGGCGCGGGGATGTACGACCACTACGTGCCCGCGATCGTCGACGCGGTGCTCCAGCGCGGCGAGCTGCTGACGGCCTACACGCCGTACCAGCCCGAGCTCAGCCAGGGAGTGCTGCAGGCGATCTTCGAGTACCAGACCGCGATCTGCGAGCTGACCGGCATGGACGTCTCGAACGCGTCCGGATACGACGGCATGACGGTCGCCGCGGACGCCTGCTTCATCGCCAAGCACGCGACCGGCCGCTCGAAGGTCGTCGTCACCGAGGCGACCAACCCGCAGGTGCGCCAGGTCGTGAAGACCTTCGCGCCGGGCTTCGGGCTCGAGGTCGTCGAGGTGCCACACCGAGACGGCGCGACCGATCCCGACGAGCTCCGCGAAGCCGCCACCGATGCGGCCTGCGTGATCTTCCAGCACCCGAACTTCTTCGGCGTGCTCGAATCCGCGCCGGAGCTGGCCGCGGCCGCGAATGAGGCCGAGGCGCTGCCGGTCGCCCACGTCGACCCGCTCTCGCTCGGCGTGCTCGAGGCCCCCGGGAACTACGGCTGCGCGATCGCGATCGGCGAAGGTCAAGGGGCGGGGAACTACCTCTCGTACGGCGGGCCGCACTACGGCTTCCTGGCGGCCCGGTCCGAGTTCATCCGCCGGATGCCCGGCCGCATCGTCGGCGAGACCACTGACACCGCGGGGAACCGCGGCTATGTCCTCACCCTCCAGACGCGCGAGCAGCACATCAGGCGCGAGAAGGCGACCTCCAACATCACCACCAACCAGACGCTGCTGGCGCTCGCGGGGCTCGTCTACCTCTCGTGGCTCGGCCCGGAGGGGCTCAGGGAGCTGGGGGAGACCTGCATGGCCCTCGCCGAGCACGCGAAGGACCGGCTTGGCCTCCCTCCGGCGTTTGCAGATCGGCAAACATTCAAGGAGTTTGCAGTCCGCGTCGGACGGCCTGCGGCAGAGGTCGTCCGCGAGTCCCGCGCCCGCGGCGTCCACCCGGGCTACGCGCTTGGCCGTGACTACCCCGGCATGGACGACGTGCTGCTCGTGGCGCTGACGGAGAAGCGCACGCCGGCCGAGATCGAGCGGCTGGCCG